>DASRXR010000072.1:0-5433 GCA_035687405.1 Polyangiales bacterium | reverse complement strand
AAAAGCAGCTCTTCTGTCAGGTCGGCGAAGCCGTCAAACCGCATGACACCTCGACGGTGAACGCACGCAAACAAACTCTAACGAAGCGACGCCGCAGGCCGGCTACGCGCAGCGCCGCGCATGGCCCGAGCCAGCTACGCTCCCTCAACCCACTTCGCCCGTCAAGTCATCCGACGCGCCAAGGGAACGCGGTGGCCCGCCGCTGTGCGCTGCTACATGTAGGGCGGCAAGCGCGAGCCGCTGCAGCCGCCCGCTGCGGACAGATCGAACAGCTAAAGCGCGCCGGCGAAAAAATTGCTTGACCAATCCGAGGACAATCGTCGCCCCGGCATAACGAGTCGCGCACACGCTCGACACGCACCCGCGCGAACATCGTTCAGCTCCGCAGCCATCAGCTGCAGGGATCCACCGCTCGTCCACTCGCGAATACAACTCGCATACACCTGAAAGGAAACGTGTTGCACCCGCCGTCGATCGAACTATCCCCTCGTTTCGCCGAGGTTGCTGAATGACGCGCGAGACACACCATCGCGAATTCAGCAGTTCCTCACAGGACTGAAACGGTCGACTCATGCAACTGAAACCTGAAATTGAGACGTTCCATCGGGCCCAACCTGGAGGCCTCGATGGATCGCGTACTGCCGATCACGGTACTCACCGGCTACCTCGGCTCGGGCAAAACGACGCTGCTCAACCGCATTTTGAGCGAATCGAACCGCACGCGAACGGCTGTCATCCTCAACGCATTCGAGGAAGCTGGGCTCGACCCGCAACTCGTAGGCCCGAACACAGATGGCCCGAGCACGGATGTCACCGAGATCGTGCAAGCGAACAACGGCTGCATCTGCTGCACCGTGCGCGATGACCTGATCGGAACAATCAAACGCCTGCTCGCCAAGCGGGACCTGGCGGCTCCTGACCGCATTGTCATCGAGGCGAGCGGCCTCGCCGACCCTGCGGCGCTGATTCGGTCCTTTTACCTCGACGAGCAGCTCCGCACCCAGACGCGCATCGACGCGGTCGTCACGATCGTGGATTTGCGGCACATCATCGGGCACTGGAATACGCGCGAGGCGTGCGAGCAAATCGTGTTCGGCGACGTGATCCTGCTGAACAAAGCGGACCTCGTGAGCGAGCCCGAGCTGTTCGCCGTCCGCGATCGGATTCGCCGGATGAACCCTTACGCGCGAATGCACGTGACGAAACATTGCGACATGCCGCTCGCTCAAATCATGGACGTATCCGCGTTCAGCTTGAGCCGCGCCCTGACGATCGACTCGCAGCTGCTCGACGACACCGCACACGCCCATGACGAGGAAGTGAGCGCCGTGTGTGTCGCCCGCGAAGGCGTCGTCGACGTGCCGCGACTCACACGCTTTCTGCATGCATTCGGCCAAGAGTGCGCAGCCGATCTTTTTCGCGTCAAAGGCATCATGAACGTGACCGGCGATCGCAAGCGGCTCGTCGTACAAGGCATGCATACCTGGCTCGAGACGCAACCAGGCAGCGCATGGCAGCCGCAGGAGCCGCGCACGAACCGGCTCGTGTTGATCGGCCGCGCGCTCGATCGCCCGTCGCTCGAACAAGCGTTTGCGGCCTGCATCTCGCCGCCAGCCGAAGCAGCGCGGCCTCACGCTTGAGCTGCTGGCAGCATCTATACCAAAGCGTTTGCCTGCCGCCCTTGAAACGACGGCACCGGTAGCGCTATGTGGGCACGTGGCTTAGCGGTGTATCGGCCATGTCGCTCTCTTTCGGTACGCACCCTTCAAGGAGCGTTCACGCGTGGTAGGACGCTTCGATCTCGAACCTGCAACCGCTCCGCAGTCCGTTTCCGGTGCAAACGGCGATGCAAGCTCGACCTCCACGCGCGATCAGTGGTTGTCACGTTTGCTTCGTCCCTTCGGTCAGGTCGAACCGAGCGAAGCGCTCAGCGCCACGGTGATGGCGGTGAACGTGTTTCTCCTGCTGTCCTCGTATTATCTGCTCAAGACCGCGCGTGAGCCGCTGATCTTGTTGGAGGGCGGCGCCGAGGTGAAGTCGTACGCCTCGGCCGGGCAATCGTTACTGCTGCTGTTCGTCGTACGCGGCTACAGCGAGCTGGCTCGCAGGGTCGGGCGCATGACGCTCGTCTCGACCGTCTACTTGTTCTTCGCCGCGAACCTCGTGTTGTTTGCGATCCTGGCCCGAACCGAAGTGCGCCTCGGCGTCGCGTTTTATCTCTGGGTCGGCGTGTTCAACATCACGGCGATCTCGCAGTTCTGGAGCTTCGCGAACGACATCTACGATCCCGAGCAAGGCAAGCGCTTGTTCGGCATTCTCGGCATCGGCAGCTCGGTGGGTGCGGTCGCCGGTGCAGCGGTGGCGAAGCGCCTCGCCGCGCTCGGTCCATCGACGTTGATGCTGGTCGCAGCAGGCCTGCTCGTCTTGTGCGTCGGGTTGTTTCTGATCGTGCACCGGCGCGCGCTGCGGGTCTCGAGAGACCGCAATGAGATCGCGACGGAGCCGATCGCAAAAGCCGGGATTCGCGACTTGTTGCAGAGCAAGTACTTGCTACTGATGGGCGGGTTGATGCTGCTGCTCAACTGCGTGAACAGCAACGGTGAGTACCTGCTGGATCGCACGCTGCTCGAGACCTTGCACGCGAAGGGCATGGATCACAGGGCCGCGATGACGTTCATCGGCGAGTTCAAGGCCGACTTCTTCGGCTGGGTGAACTTGATCGGCGTGCTGCTTCAGTTGTTCGTGGTGTCGCGTATCATGCAGTACTTCGGCGTGCGCCGCGCGTTGTTCGTGCTGCCGTTCGTAGCGGCGCTCAGTTACGGGACGCTCTTGATCGCGCCGGTGCTCGCTCTGGTCAAGATCGGCAAGATCGCCGAGAACAGCCTCGACTACTCGCTTCAGAACACGGCGCGACAAGCGCTGTTTCTCGTAACGTCGCGAGCCGAGAAGTACGTCGGCAAGAACATCGTGGACACGCTGATCGTTCGGATTGGCGACGTGATGTCTGCCGGTCTCGTCTGGAGTGCGGCGCAGCTGACGCTGCCGGCGAAGGCACTCGCCGCGTTGAACCTGGTGCTGATCGCCGGTTGGGTGTTCGTCTTGATCGCGATCAACCGCGAGCACCAGCGCCGTTCGGTGGAGCAACACACCGAGGATGCAGTCGCATGAGTCGCGGCTGCGCGAGGGGTGTTGCGCGTCCAGCTGGCCGCGCGTTCCGAACCGTTGCATCGGTGTCGTTTGCAGCTTGGCTCGCGTGCTCGAACGGAGTCGCGTCCGGACAGCCGGATACCGCGAGCACGCCCAACACAACTGCTCAACCCGCCCCCGCAGCGCAACCCGCGCCCGCAGCTGCACAAGCGCCTGCGGCTCAAACCGCGCCGGCCGCCCATCCCGCGCCGGCTGAAGCTGCGCCTGCGGCTCAAACCGCACCCGCGGGCGATGCCTCGCCGGCGGCTCAACCTGAACACACCGCCGATGCAGCAACGGCTGCTCAGCCCGCGCCACCGGCGGAACCCCCAGCGCTCGAGCCCGGGTTCGACCCGAGTCACACACCGATCGACCCAGACGACAAGCGCAAGCTTCCCGACTACGACGGCCGCGAAGATCCAACGACCGCCGGCGACGTGCTGTTGTGGATCCCGCGCCTCGTGCTCTCACCGCTCTATCTCGTGAGCGAGTTCGTGATTCGGCGACCACTCGGCTTCCTGATCACGCAAGCCGAACTCTCGAACTTACCGAGCGTGCTCTACGACTTCTTGACCTTCGGCCCCAACAAAGAAGCAGGCATTCTCCCGATCGCGTTTTTGGATTTTGGCTTCGAGCCGAGTGTCGGTCTGTACTTCTTCTGGAACAACGCGCTCTTCAAAGGCCACGACCTACGCGTACGCGGCTCCACCTGGGGCCAAGACTGGATGGCGGGCAGCATCAGTAGCCGCACTGCGATTGGGAAAAACACTTCATTCGCGCTCCGCTTTTCCGGCACTCAACGCCCCGACCTCGTGTTCTTTGGCGAAGGCCCAAACTCGCTGCAGAGTGAACGCAGTCGCTACGGTGCGACGACGTGGGAAACCGAAGCGGAGATCGACGCGGGCTGGGGGCGTGCAAGTCGGATCCGGGTCGACGTCGGGCTCCGCAGCCGGCGCTTTCGCGATGGCAAATATGGCGACGACCCCACGTTGCGTGAAGCCGTGCGCGCAGGCGACTTCGAGCTGCCGGACGGCTACCGCGACGGATACTTCATCTTCTACAACCGCATCCTCTTCGCGCTCGATTCGCGAAAGGCGCGCCCGCAGCCGGGTTCGGGTGTGCGATTCGAGCTGCGTGCGGAGCAAGGTAGCGAGCTGGACGACGGGCCCAACTCGTACTTGAGATACGGCGGTTCGGTCGGCGCGTTTTACGATCTGAATGACCGTGGTCGTGTCGTCGGCCTCTGGGTCGGCGCGATGTTCTCCGATCCACTGCAAGGCAAGGTGCCGTTTACCGAGCTGGTGACACTCGGGGGTGCAGAAGCGATGCGAGGTTTCGTCCCGGGTCGACTGTATGGACGCAGCGCGGCAGCGATGACGTTGAACTATCGCTGGCCGGTCTGGGTGTTTCTCGACGGATCGATCCAGCTGTCAGTCGGCAACGTGTTCGATGAACATCTGGAGGACTTCGAGCCCGATCTACTGCGCTTCTCGGGCGCGATCGGTGTCGAGAGCGTCGGCTCGAGCGACAGTGGACTCGAGGTCATGTTCGGTGTGGGCAGTGAAACGTTCCGGCACGGCGGTCAGATCACATCGTTTCGATTCATCTTCGGGTCTCACTATGGCTTTTAGTCGCAGCCTAGTTTCACTGGCACTGGTGCTGGCGAGTGTGCTCGCAGCCTGCGGCGGCAGCGATCGATTCTCGGTGCGCGAGCCCTTCAAGCGCGACGACGATGAGCACCTGTTCTATCCCGCACCCGAAGAGTACGTGTCGCCGTTCGTCTGGGACGGCGCGAACCAACTGGTCTTCCGGCCGATTTCGCGCTTCCTCGCAGTCGATCCGGCGGGTCGCGCGATCAACGTAAATGAGTTCGACGAAGTTCCAGACTCGAGCTGGTTCACGAATCGCCTCGGCACCGAGGACATGACGCCGGCAGAGATCATGGATGGGCCGTGCGGCGACAAGGTCTTGAGCGTCGACGAGCCGCCCGGCACATGGGTCATCGATCAAGGTAAGCCGAACGGCGCGAACCCCGGCTTTCGCGTGAACATTCCCGGGCTCGGCAAGTTCTTGTTGAAGGCCGACCCGGACGGCGAGCCCGAGCGCGCAACCGGTGCGACTGCGATCGCGACGCGCATCTACCACGCGGTAGGCTACTTCGCGCCGTGTGACTCCGTCGTGCACTTCGATCCGAAATTGCTGACGCTCAAACCCGGCTTGATGGCGACGGATAACTCGGGGGTCGCG
>DASRXR010000071.1:0-3404 GCA_035687405.1 Polyangiales bacterium | reverse complement strand
CTTGTGCAGGGCACAGACGCGCGATCTACCGAGCCTGCCGACGAAGTACCCAAGCTCGAAGATCACGTTCTGCCGGGCTCGAGGCTTCGGCTCGCCCGATCCGTCGGCAAGCTCGCCAGTGTCGTCCGGCGTTAGGAGAACCACCGCGAAGTCTACGTCCGCACTCCCCTCGAACTTCTCGATCACGGTCCGACCCTGATTCGGCTGCTCGTGCAGGATGATCGGTTCGAGGTCTAGCTTGGCCAGGAAGCGCGCGACCGCTTCCTTAGCAGATTCGTCGCGCCCGTGGACGACGAAAACGCGGCGTGTCCCGGGAAGAGGCGCGATTGCGGGAATGGCTGCGGGCGGTTCCGGCTCCAGGTCCTCGCGCTTCTCCTCCAGACGAGAGATCAGCCCCTCCAGCATGGTGGCAGTCTGCGGGATGCCCTCGGTGAACTTCCGCTGCCGGTCGCCGTCCGAATCCATCATGTTGTATCCGCCGTGCCAAATCCGATGGTGCTCGTGGTCCTTGAACTCCGGTGACCGTGGGCTGCGTGTTCCGGCCCATGTCGATCACCGATTCCGGCGCAAGCCGATCACTGATTCCGGAGGAAGCCGATCACCGATTCCGGTCGATGCCGATCAACGATCGTTTGCTTGAGGGAAGCGGTCTGATCGCGTCGGCGCGTTGACGGCGCTGGGTAGCGGATGCCCCATCGCACCGAGGAGGTGGCGATGGCGGTGGAGAAGCTACCCTTGCGGAAGACCAGAGAGATCCTGCGGCTGAAGCTCGGCGCCGGGCTGAGCCAGCGAGCGATCGCGCGCAGCGTGGACGTCGCGCAGAGCACGGTGAACGACTACGTCGGCCGCGCGGTGGTGGCGAAGCTGACGTGGCCGCTGCCGCCGGAGCTCGACGACGACGAGGCGCTCGACCGGCTGCTGTTTCCTGCCGAGCGCCATCCGGTGGCGCGACGGCCGGAGCCGGACTGGGCCCAGGTGAACCGGGAGCTGAAGCGCAAGCACGTGACGCGGATGCTGCTCTGGCAGGAGTACCGCGAGGCCGAGCCTGAGGGGCTTGAGTACAGCCAATTCTGCGACCGCTACCGGGAGTGGGCGAAGCGGCTGCCGGTGACGATGCGCCAGGAGCACCGTGCCGGTGAGAAGGTCTTCGTCGACTTCTCGGGCGACGGCATCGAGATCGTCGACCGGGAGACGGGCGAGGTCGTCATCGCGAAGCTCTTCGTCGCGGTGCTCGGTGCGTCGAACTACACCTACGTCGAGGCGGTGGTGCGCGAGGATCTACCGACGTGGATCGGCTGCCATGTACGGGCGTTTGCGTACTTCGGCGGGGCGCCCGAGATCGTCGTCCCGGACAATCTAAAGAGCGGGGTGAAGCGGCCGGACTACTACGACCCCGAGCTGAACCCGACCTACGCGGATCTGGCTCGGCACTACGGCGTGGCGGTGATCCCGGCGCGTCCGTACCGGCCGCGCGACAAGGCGAAGGTCGAGCAGGGAGTGCTGCTCGCCGAGCGCTGGATCATCGCAGCGCTGCGCAATCGCACCTTCGGCTCGCTCGGCGAGCTGTGCGAAGCGATCGAGCCGCTGGTCGAGCGCCTGAACGCGCGGCCGATGCGCAAGCTCAAGCGCTCGCGGCGCGAGCTCTTCGAGGAGATCGACCGCCCGACGCTGCGTGCTCTGCCCGAGACGCCGTACGAGTACGCGGTCTGGGCGCGGCCGAAGGCGAACATCGACTACCACGTCGAATTCGATCGCCACTACTACAGCGTGCCGTACACGCTGGCGGGTCAGAAGCTCGATCTGCGCGCAACGGCGGCGACGATCGAGATCTTCCGCGACGGCCGCCGTGTCGCGAGCCATCGCCGCAGCTACCTCGCGCACAAGGCGACGACGACGCCGGATCACATGGCGAGCTCGCATCGCGCGCACGCCGAGTGGACGCCGTCGCGCATCGCCGCCTGGGCGGAGAAGATCGGGCCGAAGACGTCGGAGCTCGTCTCCGAGATCATGCGCCGCAAGCCGCATCCCGAGCAGGGCTTCCGTGCGTCGCTCGGCGTGATCCGGCTGCGCTCGCGCTATCCCGACGATCGGATCGAGCGCGCGTGTGCGCGCGCTCTTGCGCACCGCGCGATCTCGTACCGCAGCGTCGAAGCGATCCTGCGCCATCATCTCGATCGCGTCGCCGACGATGCAACACGAGAGCTCCCGCTGCTGCCGCGCCACGGCAACATCCGTGGCCCGGACTACTACCACTGAGCACAACGCGTGGAAGCCATGCCCAGGTCGCCACCGCTCTCGATCCACGACCCCGCCAGCCCTCTCTAATTGACGGAAGGAGAACGAGCCGATGCTCTTGGAACAGACCTTCGACAAGCTCACGACGCTGCAGCTGCACGGCATGGTGGAGGCGCTGCAGCGCTTCACCGAGAAGGGATCGGCGACCGACGTGTCGCCGACCGACCTCGTCGGCATCCTCGCCGACGCCGAGTCCGCGCACCGCGACAACAGAAAGCTCCAGCTCCGGCTGAAGAACGCCAAGCTCCGCCAGCAAGCCTGCATCGAGGACGTCGACTACCGCCATCCGCGCGGCCTCTCGAAGCAGCTCATGCTCGACCTCGCGAGCTCGCGCTGGGCGGCGCAGCACCAGAACGTGATCCTCACCGGCAAGACCGGCGTCGGCAAGAGCTACCTCGCCTGCGCACTCGCCCAGAAGGCGTGCCGCGACGGCTACACCGTCGCCTACCGCCGCTTCTCTCGCCTGCTCGACGAGCTCGCTCAGGCGCGCGCCGACGGAACGTACCTCACTGCGCTCCGCCGCTTCGCCAAGACCCAGGTGCTCGTGCTCGACGACTTCGGCCTCGACGTCCTCGGCGCTGCCGAGCGCAAGCTCCTGCTCGACGTCCTCGAAGATCGCTACGGCGTCTCGTCGACGATCGTCACGAGCCAGGTCGAGCCCGACCTCTGGCACGCCGTCATCGGCGAAGAGACCGCTGCCGACTCGATCTGCGATCGGCTCGTGCACGACGCGCACCGCATCAAGCTCTCGGGCGAGTCCATCAGGAAGACCAAGTCGTCCTTGAACGGTCAGACGAAGTCAGCCAAGTAGGCCACACCCAGCGTCGCTTCGCTCCGACGTGATCGACATGCCGGAATCGCCGATCGGCTTCGACCGGAATCGGTGATCGACTCGGCCGGAATACGCATTGATGCCGGCGGTCGGCACGTTCGAGCGGTGCTCGAAGGTCGCCCAGACCCACTCCGGATTTCCGAACAGCGCCGGCTGGTAGAGGATGTGCAGCCCGACCAGGCCCATCGTCTGCTGCGCGCAGCGCTCGTCCTTGGTGGAAGCGCGCTCGTCGAAGACCGCGAACGTGCGCGTGTAGAAGGTGCCGCCCGCGATCTCG
>DASRXR010000070.1:0-3397 GCA_035687405.1 Polyangiales bacterium | reverse complement strand
CGGGTCGAGGCCGCACACGATGAACAGGAGCACGTACGCGCCGAGCAGCAGGCGCGGCAACAGCGGCGGTCGATCGGGTGCGGACGGCATATCGTGCGCGATGTTAACGCATACCGGGCAGTTTGCGGTTGCGGCGGCGGTCAAATGCCGAGCATGGTCTGCATAGAGGAGAACGATTATGGCGCTCTATATCGATGGCTTCGTCACCCCGGTGCCCAAGAAAAACATCGCGAAGTACACCGCGGCTTCTAAAAGGGCCGGCAAGATCATGCTCAAGTACGGCGCGCTCGAGTACGTCGATTGCGTCGCCGACGACGTGCCAGACGGCAAGGTCACGTCGTTCCCGATGGCGGTGAAGCTGAAGAAGGACGAAGTCGTGTGCTTCGCGTACACGATCTACAAGAACCGCAAGCACCGCGATGCCGTGACGAAGAAGGCGATGCATGATCCGATCTTCCAGGATCCGGACATGATGCCGTTCGATGGCAAGCGCATGATCTTCGGCGGCTTCAAGCGGGTCGTGATCGCGAAGAAGAAGGGCTAGAGGCCGCTCCAAAAGCGCCTTGCGCGGCGATTTTGTCGTCTCACCTGATGTCGAGGGACGCGAAAAACGACCGCAGGTGCGACCGGGCAACAGTGGCGCACCGCTTGCGTGGCGGTAAGGCATCTTGCCCACCACCCTCCGAACTGTACGCCTGCGACCGATCGAGGTCTCGCCCAAGTCGATGCTTTGGGTCGTGCTCATCGCCGCCGGCTGTTGGTTGCTCGTGCACCTTGCGCCGGTCGTGCTCGCGCTGGTCGTGGCTCTCTTCATCATCGGGACGCTCAACCCTGCGGTGGAGTGGCTCGAGCAGCGGCGCATCCGCAGAGCCTGGGGCGTGCCGCTGGTGTTTACGGCGCTCTTGCTCGGAAGCGCTGCGCTCGGTGCGCTGACGTTGCCCTCGCTCTTCACTCAAGGGCGCGAGCTCGTCGAGCATGCGCCCGAGCTCCGCACCAAGTTGACCGACTGGTTGGCGCAGAGCAGCGTGCTGAAGCCGCTCGCCGAGCAGGTTCGGCGCGCGGACTACGCCTCGGTCGCCGCGCCGGTGGTAGGCTCGCTGTGGATCGCATCGATCAGCCTCGCCGAATACGTCGCCTACTTCTTGAGCGCGGTCTTCCTCGCGCTGTACATGATGCTCGACCGCGATCGCTTGCGTGGCGCATTGTTCGCCGTCATTCCTCGCGATCATCATCTGCGCTTGTCGCGGGTTTTGCTCAACTTGGAGACGATCGTCGGTGGCTATATCCGCGGCCAGGCGCTCACCTGCGGATTGATGGCGGTATTCGCGTTCATTCTTCTGACGGTGTGCGGAGTACCGAACGCGCTCGCGCTGGCCGTGTTCGCCGGCATCGCGGATGTACTGCCGTACGTCGGGCCGATGCTGTCGATCGCACCGATGGCCGCCGCCTCAGCGACCGAAGGCTGGGCCACCGTAGCGATCGTCGTCGCCGTGATGATCGCGTACGAGGAGCTGGAGAGCCGCTTTCTCGTCCCTCGGATTTATGGGCGCACGTTGCGATTGCCCTCATCCATGGTGCTGCTCGCGTTGCTGGTGGGTGGCACGCTGCTGGGCATCGTCGGGGCGCTGCTGGCGCTGCCACTCGCAGCAGCCATTCGAATGCTCGTGGAAGAGTTACGGGTAGACTTGCCCGGCGAGAGCATCGACGACTCGGCCCAGCGCGCGAGCGATGCGCGCGCCGAGCAAGAGTACGAAGACCGCACCGATGGTGTCGCGGCGACGGATGCCGCGGCGATCGCAGTGGCGATGTCAGAAAAGCAACTTGAAAGCGAACCGAGCCGCCGCAAGACGGCTCGGTGACTGGGCTTCAAGGGCAGCTGGGATGTCGTTCGCAAGACTGGGTGTGGTACGCCCAGTCGACGAAACGCGTGAGGTGTTTGCAGTACGAGCCCGACGCTCCGAACTGGGTGTTGCTCCACACGAAGTACTGGCCCGACGGTCTCATCTCCGGTGAGGCCCCGGGAAATGGAATGATGTCGCTGCCGGCCGGCCCCATGTAGCCATTCGTGAACGACCAACGCGGAATGAAGCCTGGAAAGGGGCCGACGTTCGGACTACCGAATTCAAACGCGTTCTGAAGCTTGGTGACCGCATAGCTGCGATTGATCCAACAGCGATTGTCGCTGCAGTCGTCCGCAGACGCGAAGCCGCCGTTGTTGCAGGCCGACGTGCTGACGTAGTTGCCGTTCTTGCCCTCTGATACATAAACGTTGGGCGCGCTATAGCTGTTCCACGTCTGGAAGCTGGAGGAGTCGCCGCCCTCGTCAGTGCACGCGTGAGCCGAGCGGTACACCTTCCACGCGAACCAAGCGCCGGGCGTCTTCTGCGCGACGGACCACGGTTGCTCGGTTCGCAGGAGCACGCTTACCACTTCCGGGTCGCCACGATGTCCGCCACCGAACGTGTCGTCGCCGAGGTCCCAGTTGTACGCCATGCCGAACCGAACCTCGATGCAGCGGCCGGAGACGTTGCAGGGAGCAAGCAGGTTGTCGTAGTAGATATGCGCGGTGAAGGGGAGCTTGCCGTTCGTGGCGAAGCCGACGTCGGTTCCGTAGAACTGGCCTCTCGAGCCTTTAGGGATTTCCTCGAACGAATTGCAGTGCATGTTCATGTTCGGGAAGAACGTCTTTGCGAGCGTCGTCTCGAAGCCATCATCGATATAGTCGGCATCCCAATCGGTACCGCTCATTTGCTGAGCCGAGACTTGGCTCGCGATCGCGAGACAAAAAAGAACTGCTGAGATCAGTGTCTGCGTCTTCATGCGTAGATCCTCCAGCGACGCGATGTGCGTGCCGCCGTAGCCCTTGAGCAACGGACGTGCCGCCACCAACCGTTCGAATGCAGGCCTTGCTGCGAGCGTTCGAGAGGTGTTCGCTGCCGCGCGCGGCGCGCAGTGCCAATCACGACATGCCGAATCTGGCAGTCTGCGCACGAGCGCGCGCGTGCTTCACGGAACGGCGCGGATCGGTCCGAGCCGCACGCCGAAGCGCTCGCGTACTGAGTCCATCACCTTCCGCAGGTGATCGGGACGCCGTTTGAGGAAGCGCAACAGCTTGACGAGCGCGAGCAGACGGCGGTGCACCGGGAACAAGAGCAGGAAGTCGAGGCCGTTCTCGTTCATCACCCAGCGCGGCAACCGGTTGATGATCACGCTCGTGTTGTAGAGCGTGAGCGCGATCGCTGCAGCGGGGAACGCGTCGCGGCTGGCATCGCGCAGCTCCGCCACGTCCACCTCGTAGAGCGGCAACGACGCGAGCTCACCCGTAATGAAGAGGTGCGTCAGGAAGTAGGCCGCCTGCGAGGACAAGAAGTGAGTCGTCGACGTGGGCTGAATCGAC
>DASRXR010000069.1:0-7655 GCA_035687405.1 Polyangiales bacterium | reverse complement strand
GCCGGCGAGTCTCGCGCCCGCGTTCGCAGGGCACTCCCGATCGGCGCGTGTGGTCGTGCTCGACGTGCGGTCGAATGGAGTTGCGGCGTGAGCTTCGCGAAGCTGCACAAGCTGGTCGCGTACTTGCTGTCCGGGCTCGGGCTGATCGCGCTGTCGCTCGGTACCGAGCTCGACACCGACGTGCTGCTTTTGATCTTTGCCGGCTACGTCGGCAGCGTCTTCGCCGAAGGCAAGCTGATCGAGCGCAAGGCGTACCACCGCGGCTGGAACCTGTCCGTGGTCGCGATGTTCGTGCTCCAGTGCATTCGCGC
This sequence comes from Polyangiales bacterium, assembly GCA_035687405.1. GTDB lineage: Bacteria > Myxococcota_A > Polyangia > Polyangiales > JAFGIB01 > JADGRF01. Next base: position 7,344 of record DASRXR010000069.1, on the reverse strand, counting down.
CGGCGCGACCGAACCCACGCTCGCGATGGCGATCGAGTTCGCTGCGTTCTTGCAGATCTCGCGCTTGTGGAACCGCCGTACCGCCGCGGACTACCAGCAGATCGCCGTGCTCGCGTTCGTGCACTTGATCGCAGCGACCGTGCTCTCGGCGAGCTTGTCGTACGCGCTGATCTTCATTGGGTTCGTGATCGCGACCCCGTGGATGCTCGCGCTCTCACAGCTGCGCCGCGAGATCGAAGGCAACTATCCCGCCTCCGTCCCGAACGACGAACGCGCCCAAGCGGCCGTGCGGCGCGTGCTCGCGAGCAAGCGTGTCGTCGGCGCGTCGTTTCTCGTGAACACGGCGCTCCTCGCACTTCCGCTGTTCGCGATGACGCTGACGATCTTCGTCGTCGTTCCGCGAGTCGGGCAGGGCTTTTTGAACTTGTCGCGTAGCCACGGGCAGCGCGTCGCGGGCTTTGGCAGCGAGGTCGAGCTCGGCGGGTTCGGCGTGATTCGCGACGACCCGACCGTCGTGCTGCGTGTCACGCCCTTGCCGAAGGTCGATGAGCGTGCGCCGCGCATGTCGCTGCGAATGCGCGGCACGTCGTTCGATCACTACGACGGCAAGCGCTGGACGCGGTCGCCGAGTAGCCCGCAGCTCCTGCCGAACATCGATCGCGAGCAGTACCTGATCCGCCGGCCGGCAGACCGCGTTCACGATCAAGCGCTGCAGATCATCCTCGATCACCTCGACGAACCCGTCGTGTTCATTCCATATGGCGCGGTTGCGATCACGGTGCCGCCGCGCGTCGTGCACGCGCAGGCAGTCTCGCGCAACATCGTTCACTCGGCGGGCCTCGACTTGCGCTACGAGGATCCGGACGAGCTCGGCCTCATCTACACGGCGTACGTCAGCCGTGACCCGGCGGAAATGGACTTGTTGCCAACGTTGTCGGAGCGGCGGCAGCGCTACCTGCAAGTTCCGAAGGGCCACGAGAAAATCGCCGAGCTCGCAGCGCGAGTGAAGGGCGATGCACCGACGTCGCTCGAAGCTGCACGGCGCGTTCTCGAGTACTTGCACTCGTCGCGCTTCAAGTACTCGCTCGAGCAACCGGAAGTAAAAAACGAGAACCCACTCGAGGTGTTCTTGTTCAAAGCTCGGCGCGGGCACTGTGAGTACTTCGCGAGCGCGATGGCGATCATGCTGCGCACGCTCGAGATCCCGACGCGTAACGTCACCGGGTTCGTCGGCGGGCGTTACAACCCGTACGGCGGTTACTACGCGCTGCGACAAGGCGACGCGCACTCGTGGGTCGAAGCGTACATCGAAGGTCGCGGCTGGGTGACGTTCGATCCGACGCCGCCTTCGCGTTCTGCGGTCGGTCCTCGCCAGAGCGTGTGGGCGGATCTGCAGGCCTTGATCGACGCGATGCGCACGCGCTGGATGACGAGCGTCGTCGGCTACGACTTGCGGACGCAGGTGAACATGCTGCGGCGTTTGGCCCGATTTTTCGCGACGCAAGACGGCGGCGGTGCCAACTCCGGTGGAGCGAACGAGCTCACGCAGACTCACTGGAAGACGTTCGGTCGCAACGCACTCGTGATCGTGCTCGCCGCCTGCGTGATCGTGGGCATCTGGCGTTGGCGCACGCGCCACCGGCGCAAACCGAACGAACGCGTCATACCCGAGCATGTCGAACAAGCGGTGAAGCTGTATCGCGAGCTCGAGCGCGCCCTCGCGAGCTCGGGTTACGCGCGGCCGACGGCAGTCACGCCGATCGAACACGCGCGCGCACTCCGGACAGGTGGCTTTGCGTGTGCGAGTGACGTTCAAGACGTGACCGAGAGCTACATGCGGGTTCGCTACGGCGGCGAGATACTGCCTCCGAGCGAGCTTCCGAAGTTGCGATCGGCCGTCGCGCGCGTTCGCAAGGTGCCGCAGCCGAGAGCTGCAGCTCCGAACTGAGGCTGGTTGAGCTATAGTCGTAGACCAGCACCGGGCCGCGTGGAGTGGGTGTGAAAGGGTAGACGCTTGTCGCAGACGCAGCCCTCGTCGAGTCGCTCCGACGTGGTTGGACCTGGCAGTCGGCTCGTCGGTGGTCGCTATCTGCGCTTGCAGCAGCTCGGGTCGGGCGGCATGGGCCGCGTGTACCGCGCACTCGATCGAACTTCGCAGCGCGAGGTTGCGCTCAAGCAGTTGCAGACGAGTGGTTTGCCACCGGGGCGGCGCAAGCTGGTCGAAGCGCTGTTCTCGCGGGAGTACCACACGCTCGCGCGGCTGCGGCACCCGCGCATCATCGACGTCTACGAATACGGCGTCGACAGCGATGGGCCGTACTACACGATGGAGCTTTTGTCGGGCAGCGATCTCCAAGAGCTCGCACCGCTGCCGTATCGCGAGGTTTGCCGGCACTTGCGCGATGTCGCGTCGTCGCTTGCGCTGTTGCACGCCCACGGGCTCGTGCATCGCGATGTGAGCCCGCGCAACGTGCGGCTCACCGAAGATGGTCGAACGAAGCTGATCGACTTCGGCGCGCTCGCGCCGTTTGGTGTTGCGACGAGCGTAGTCGGTACGCCGATCTGCATCGCGCCGGAGACGCTCCGGCGCATGCCGCTCGATCAGCGCACCGATCTGTTTGGGTTCGGCGTGGTCGCGTACTTCGCGCTCACGGGCAAAGCGCCGTACCCCGCGCGTAAGATCGAAGAGCTGGCCGAGCTCTGGACGAAGGTGCCGCCGCCGCCCTCGCAGTACGCGAGCGATGTGCCGCCCGCACTCGATGCGCTGATCGCGTCGTTGCTCAGCCCCGATCCGCTCGCGCGGCCGAGTAGCGCAGCGGCAGTGATCGACGCGCTCACTTTGATCGGAGAGCTCCCGTCGGACGAGCAGCAAGCCGCTCAGAGTTATCTGCTCAGTAGTGCGCTGGTCGGTCGGGAGCGCGAGCAAACCTGGTTTCGCAAGCGACTCGATCGCGTGCGCGAAGGCAAAGGCGCGCTCGTGCTGATGACGGGTGCGCCCGGGGTTGGCAAGACGCGGCTGCTCCACGAGCTCGCGCTCGATGGCCAGCTCGAAGGGTTAGTCACGGTCAAAGCCGATGGGCAGGCGACACCCGAGCCATTTGGAGTGGCAGTGCTCCTCGGTGTCGAGCTGCTGCGCGCGAATCCGGATCTGGCGCAGCGCGCCGCAAGCCCTTACGCCGCCTTGCTCGGGCAGCTCTCGGATGGGTTGCGAGAGCGGCTCGGCGAGTCGCAGCCGGTCAACATCGCGTTCGATCCGTCCGAGCGGCGTGCGCGTTATCTCGAAGCACTGCACGAGTGGTTCGTCGCGGTCGCGCGCGACCAGCCGATCTTGGTCGCGGTCGACAACGCGCAAGCGGTCGATTCGAATTCCGCGGCATTTTTGGCCGCACTGGCGCACGCATCGACCGAGCAGCCGATCCTGCTCTTGCTCACGCAGCGCACCGGCGACAGCGTGAGTGCGCTCGAGCAAATGCGTGCCCTGCGCCGGCACGCCAATCAACTGAAGCTCGGCGCGTTGACGCTGCTGGACTGCGAAGCGCTCACAGGCTCGCTCTTCGGCGACGTGCCGAACCGCCTGCGCATGGCGCACTTGCTGTACGAGCGGAGTGGGGGAAATCCGCGCTACTGCCTCGATCTCGCGGAGCTCCTCGTGCGGCGTGGCATCGCGAAGTATGCCGCTGGGACCTGGGTACTGCCGCAGGACGTCGCAGAAGACGAGCTGCCGAGTCGTGTCGAAGACGTCGTCGCGTCACGCCTGAGCGAGCTCACCGGCGCGGCGCGCGATCTCGTCGAGACGCTGAGCGTCGACGGGTCGCCGGTCGCGGTCGACCGCTGCGAAGCGTTGTCGCCCGGCCGCACGCCGGCCGAAGTCTACGAAGCGCTCGATGAGCTGGTCGCGGAACAGATCTTGATCGTGGACGGGGAGCGCTACCAGTTCCGGCAGGAATCGCTGCGGACCGCCGTGCTCGCCCAAATGGAGGAGAGTCGCCGCCGTGAGCGGCATCTCCAGATTGCTGACGACTTGCTCGCGCGCGATCCGCCCTACAGCACGCGCGTCGAGGCGGCGTGGCATCTGGTGCGGGGGGGTCACGAAACCCGTGGCGCCGACTTGATCGTGCGCTCGGGCGTCGACTACATGACGGACCAGCACGCGTACGACAGCACGCCGCAGGTCGTAGCCGCGCTGCAAAAGGCGCTCGAGATCTACGAGCGGCAAGGGCGTTCGAAGTACGAGATCGCGTCGGTGATGCACGCGTTGGTCCCGCTCGGCTTCTTCTCCAGTTGGCGGATCATGCGCGATCACTCCGAGCGCGGGCTCGCGCTGTGCCTCGAGACGACCGGGCTCAGTCGCGCGCAAAAGCTGTCGAAAATTATCGGGAAGAAAGCGGGCCTCGCGCTCGCGCTCGGATCGGCTCACCTGCGCATCGAGCGTGAACGCAAAAAAGGCCTCGCGTACGATCTCAAGACCGGGATTCGACGGACCTGCGGCATTGCTCCTGGCGCGATCGGCATGGGAGCCGTGTCTTTCGACGGAGCTGCGATCGAGCGCATGGCCGACATGCTCGCGCCGCTCGAGCTGCTCGGTAAGCCCGACCAGATCCCGAACTTGATGTTTCGGTTCGTGATGGCTCAAGTGCTCTTGTCTCAGGACCGAATCGAAGAGGCGAACCGAGCGCTCACGGAGCTCGCGCCCTACTTTCGGCGGCCCGACATCGTGAAAGCAGTGGGCGACGGGCAGAGTCGCGGAATGTACGGCGGCGTGATCTACACGCTCGCGATCGTCTGCTGTTTCCAGTTCGGTGCGCGTCCGCTCGAGCTCGCCGCAGAGATGCAGACGCTTCGGATTTCGGTGTGGGAGGCTTCAGCGGAGCAGGTCCGCGTGCTCTATCACGCGAACCGTGGCGAGTCCGAAGACGTGCAGCGGTGTCGTGTCCGGTTCGATCTGTTTGCGACGCGCGGCGACTCGACGTGGCAGTCCGAGATCTTCTTTCCGGCCGTGTTGATGGACGCGGACCTGTTGGTCCGCGATACGGTCGCGGCCCGACGTAACGCCGAGCAACTCGCTCGCCGCGCCGCGCACATTCCATCGCTCCAGCGTTACGCGCGCGTTGCGATGGCTGGCTATCTCAGCTTGCGCGGTGATCTCTCGGGCGCCATCCAGATGTTCGAAGAGGATCTTCCCTCGTTCAAGCCGCGGACGTGTGTCGGCTGGTTGACCTTGCGCGCGCACTTCGCCGATGCGCTCAATCGCGCGGGACGGCACGCGCGCGCGAAACAGCTGCTGATCGACGCGCTCGCACAAGCCGATCCGTTCGATGCGCGTACGGTCCAACGCACGCTCGAGCCGCAGCGTCAGCTCGCGCTCGCGGAAGCTGGATTGGGCGAACACGCGGCGGCGGTCGAACGTCTGGACGCGCTGCTGACGAAACATGGTCACGACGACAACCGGCTGCTCATCGGTCTGCTCCACAAGGCGCGCGCGGAAGTGGCGCTCGCGATGCGCGACGAAGCGGCGCTCACGCGCCACTTCAAGCAGATGGAGGAGCGGTTTCGGTCGACGCGCAATCCCGCGTTGATCGCGCAAGTCGAGCGATTTGCTGCGCGCGTCCTACGCTCGCGGATGAACGTGCCCGTGGAAGGGAGGGCGGCGGCTGCACGCAGCTTGCTTCCGAAGACGTTTGCGGATCTCACGAGCGCGGCCGATCGATACAAATATGCACTGCAGCTGCTGGTCGAGCGCGCGCACGCGAAGGCGGGATTTTTGTACATGCTGCAAGACGACGGGCTGAAGCTGGTGGCGGCGACGAGCCCTGACGAACCCCCGATCGGGTTCGAGACCGAGCTGCGCGCTTGGGCCCAAGACGCGCGAGATAGTCGGGCACCGAAGTTCGAGCTAGCCGAGGAAGATGGCTTCGAAACGCAGCTGGTCGATATGGCGCAAGCGCCGCTGATCGCGCCGGACTACAGCATCGTGATGCTGACGATGCGACGAGACGATCTGCCGGTCGTCGTCGGCGGAGTCATTCTCGAAGCAGGTGAGCGCGCGGAGCTCGGGTCCACGTTTTTGGAAGACGTCGCGGTGGCGCTGCACGATCGCGCCATGGTCTCGACGGCGTTCTGATCAGGGTGGTGCGGTGTCGAGCATCTTCTGCTTGACGACCCACTTGCTGTCTTTGCAGAGCGTACAGGCGGGGCCGACGAACCACGACGCGAGCGACGCGTCGCTCATCAAACGCCAGCGTAGCCAGGCCGCTGCTGCAGGATTGATCTGGTTCGCGTAGGTACCGAGGATGCCGAGGTGGTCGCCTGGGAAAACGCCGTAGAACACAGGAACGTTCGCCATCTGGAAGTCGGTCTCGCAGTTGGCGTGGGCGATGTCGGAGTCGTCGCCGCAGAAGAACGCGGCGGGTTTCTTGAGGTTCGGCACGACGGCCTTGTCCATCGCGCCGCCGGAGATGTGAACCGTGGTCGTGATGCGCGGGTCGTTTGCGATCTCGAACGTGCCGAGCGATCCGAGCGAGTAGCCCATCGACGCGACCTTGGTCGCGTCGAGCTTTTGGTAGAACGGGCTGCCCATGCGAGTGTTTTCCATCTCGAGCCAATCGAGACCCGACTTCATCTGTGCGCTCGTCACGAACGAGTTGTTGCTCGCGATGACGACAAAGCCTTGCGATGCGAGGAGCGGTAGGAGCGTGAACAATGGCGGCGTCGTGGTCGCCCCGTTGCCCCACGTGATGAACGGGTGTTTGAGGCCGTCGCGGCCGAGATCTTGCGGGTAGAACAATGTGTAGCCGCCGCCCGGGCCGTCGTTATTCTTCGTCATCGGCATGAACGGACCGTTCTTGCCGAAGTCGGTGACCGCGGGCCAGCTGCCGGTGGAAGTGCTGCCGGCTGCGCCCGTGCCGGCCGCGCTCGTTCCACCCGCACCCGCGGCTGCGCTCGTGCCGCCGCTGCCAGCTGCAGGAGCACCGCTGCCACTCGTCGCTGCCATGCCGGAAGCTCCGGCGCCGCCTGCCGTCGTGCCCGTGCTGGTCGAGCCTGCGACTGCGCTCGCACCCGCGCCTGCGCGTGGTGTTCCAGCCGTGCCCGCGGTTGCGACGCTGCCGGTTCCTGCGAGGCCACTTCCGGCGGTCGTGCTGCTGCCAGCTGCACCGCTGGCGCCCGCGGTCCCAGCCGAGGTCCCGGACTGTCCGGTCATGCTGTTCTCGCCGGTGGCCGGATCGGAGGAGCAAGCGGCGAGCAAAAGCGCGAGAAAAGCAGAGCGACTAGGGATGTGACGGTGCAGACCTAACGTCATGATGTTGGCAGAAACGCTAGCGTCGCGGCTCGAGTCAGTCCTGTCTG
>DASRXR010000068.1:0-10436 GCA_035687405.1 Polyangiales bacterium | reverse complement strand
CAGGCAGATAGCGGTAGGCGAGCGCTTCCTCGTGCACGGCTTTGAAGCGCGCTTCGTAAGCGTTCCACAGCGCTGTTTCGATCTGTTCTGCATCCGCAATCTCGCTGAACCAGGTTTGTACCTCGGTGTTCACGACGCGATCGGCCATCACCTGATCTGCAAACTGGAGACCGACGTTTTGAAAGCGTTCGACAAGCGAAGGATGGCTGTCGAACGGGTGCGGAACGGAACCCTCGGCCTGCAGGTCGTCGGCCAAGCTGTTGCCTCGCGCATACTCCACGAATCCAGCCGCTACGCTGTGAGCGATGCCGAGGTCGGAGTGCGCTCGGTTGCGCTCGAACATTCCTTTCTCGACGCGTGCGCGATAACAAGAATACGCCGCGACTTTGAGCAGTGCGTTCCCGATGCTGTCCGGTGAGGTCGCTTCAGCCGCGAGCTTGTCCGCACGCAGCTCGCGTTCGCGGCGCTGCCGGCCGAACGGAATCTGAAATAGGCTCCAGTAGAACAACATGAAGTAGAACACGGGCCGCGACAGCGCGCCCGCATGCAGCGCTTCCATGTACGCGACGTACCGCGACAGCATCGGAGACAGCTTCTTCGAGTACAGCGTGTCGCCACCGCTGAAGTGGGCCATCTCGTGGGCGAGAACGGCATCGGCCTCCGGCTTGTTCAGGCGCTTGAGTAGCGACAAGCTGATGAACAGTGAGCGCCCTTCGAACACCCGTCCGCCCGCGTGTACAGGGTGCTCGGTGACGAAGAAGTTATCATCGATACCGGCGAGAATCGTGTTAGGTGGAGCGGTGCCGAGACGCGCACACAGCGCTTCGATGCGGTTCCACAGCTCCGGTGACGTCTCGCGCGGGAGTGGCTCGCCCTCGACTTCTAGTTTGTCCGCGGGCTTCTTGAAGATTGCCGCGATCAGCATCGCTGCCGCTGCGATTGCCGCGAAGCCGACGAGGAAGATCAGCTTCAGGTAGTAGTGCTCGAAGAAGAACGCCGTGACCCAAAAGGACAACATCACTGCGATGAAGCCTTGGGCCACAACTTGCAGTGCGCTCGCCACGCGCAAGAAGTTCCAGCCCGCGATGAAACTCAAGTATTGCAGCTCGCGTGAGACGAACGAAACGCCGACGCACGCCACGACGAACACCAGCGAGAAGATGCCGAGTGCAAGGCTGCCGAGTGAAGCTTGCTCGATCCAGCGGAACTGCGCGTGGGTTCCGCAAGCCTCAGAAGCGTACGCGGGCGGCAACATACTGCGAGTCTCTTCGCGCGCGCAGAGCGTCGAAGCGGGGTGTTCGCGATAGAACGTTCGGATCTCGGTCCGCTTCTCCGCGGTCAGGTCCGAGGCATCTTTCAGTGCAGCCGACACGCCGTCGAGAAACCGTGCGTCGAACGTTCGCTGCGCGTGTTGCGCGAACCAATGGCCCATCAGCGGTATCGCGAACATGAGCAGTGCGGGCACGACCTGGCTGCGCACGAACCCCGAGCGACTAAACTTCTTTTCCATCCCACCTACATCCAGCACTGAGCAGCCGCGCGATGTACTCCGTGCAGCTGCAGGCTTCATGTTACCAAACAACCTGGAATGAAGTCTCTCGGCCGTGTTCGCGCGCCGCCGTGAGCGGCAGCAAGAGATCGAATCCTTTCGGGAAAATACGGTGGCTTTGCGGGAGGCGTATGTGCCCGTCTCCACGGCAAAGATCACCAGCTGCTTACGCGGCGACCAGATGTGGGCGCGATAACGACGTTCGGCACGTAGCCAACGTCAGGCAACCGGTTGGAGACGCGGCGGAGAGTGCGTTCGCTCGGCTCAGCCAGCGAGGGCGCGCTTGATCGCCTCGAGCTCCGCCATCATTTCTCGGCCGTCTCATGATCTTCGATCAGCACGATCGAGAGCGATTTGCCGGACATGTCGCCGAAATGTGCGTCGTTCAAGACCGCGCGTGACTCGGTGCACTCGGCGAGTTTCGCTTCCGGGCGAGCAAGTTGATCAGAACCGTCGAGTCACTCATTCGGCCAGAGACTCGGATTCAAGGTAGTTTTCGGACGCGCTACGAGCGCCCGCGTTGCGGCGCAGCCGATCGCGGACTCGGCTGTAGTGTGGGTCGCCGAACGATCTCGAAACGATGAAAATTAATTCGCGCCGATGAACGATTCTGTCGTCATGGCCAGAGGTCGCTCGCCGCGGTCGACATATTTCGCGGGCTTCTACCCTGTCAGGCAGTAGCAATATTGTGCACCCGGCAAACACGCCACACAGTCTGCTCGCCGAGATTGTGTGCGAGCCTGCAGCTGTCAGCGGCAGGCACTCAGCGTGGTCCCCAAAAACGGCCGTAGATTCGGTCACGATGCACGCCTTGTATTCGTGCGTGACACTTCCGGTTCACACTGCGCCAGGCGTTTGATCGACATCCTCCGCCCGAAACAACGCACCTAAACGACGGTCCGCTGGAGCAATTCTTCCGGAACGAGCGGTCAATCCTCTTCTTGGGCTTACGGTGCTGATAGCGAACATGGACGCGCTTGCCGAGCACGCGAAGTTGTCTGCGCAGCGACGAGCCATTGCACTTCGACGTTAGTCTCGTTAGTCAAGCAGGGACTAGTTGCGCATGTCTTTGACGAGTTCGACGACGTTTGGACTAGCGGCAGCCCCGGCCTGGGAGTACGCCGCCGGAACGCTGATCGGCGGTAAGTACCGGCTCGAGCGGATGATCGGCGAAGGCGGCATGGGCGCGGTGTGGCACGCATCCAACGTGCACTTGGAACTCCCGGTGGCGCTCAAGCTGTTGCATCCCGAGATGCGCGACCGCGACACGACGGCTCGCCTGCTCACAGAAGCCCGAGTCGAAGCCCGATTGGATCATCCGAGTATCGTGCGCGTATTCGACTATGGCGAGACCGAGCGCGGTGCGGCGTACATCGTGATGGAATTGTTGGAGGGCGCGACGCTGTCGGAGGTGCTGGAGTTGCACGGCACGTTGCCTCCCATCGCGGCGGTGGGCCTGCTGTTACCAATCATCCACGGGATCTGCGCCGTGCACGGGGCCGGAGTCGTGCATCGCGACTTGAAGCCACACAACATCATGGTCGCCCAGACGGGGACGCAGCTGCGGCCGACGCTGCTCGATTTCGGTATCGCAAAGCTGCGTGGCGAGTTCAGCCGGAAGCTGACAATCGAGGGCAACGTGCTCGGCAGTCCCGCGTACATGGCTCCTGAGCAAGCGCGCGGCAGCCTCGACGTCGACGAGCGAGCGGACATCTGGGCGCTGTGTGTCGTGTTGTACGAGCTCATCTCGGGCGCCAGCCCGTTCGATGCGGGTAATCAGTATTCGAGCTTGTGCGCGGTGGTCGAGCGCGAGCCACCCGCCCTAACCGGTGCAGGGTGCGCGACGCTCTGGCCGATCTTGAAGCGCGGCTTGGCCAAGGACCGTCAGCTGCGTTCCGCGAGCGCGCATGAGCTGGGTGCAGCGTTGGCGCGCTGGCTGATCGAACAAGGCGAGACGGAGGACGCTTGCGGCGATTCGCTAGTGCGGGCCTGGTCGCTCGTTTTCGACGCCGATCAGCGGAGCGTAGCTGCCAAGACGAGGGCGCACGATGTGGTCATACCCGAAGAGCGGGCACCAGACTCCGCCAAGGCGAGCTCGCGCGACGCAATGCGGGGCGAGCGACGTATGTTGATTCAAGCAGTCTGTGCATTCGCGCTAGCGCCTGCGCTCGCAGTACTTCTGACTGCGGGTCAGGCATCTCCCGAGTACGCCGCGGTCCCTGCGGCGAGCGCGCAGCCGATGGCGGCAGGGATTCATCCCGGCGTGTTGACGAGCACGATTGCAGAGAGTAGTTCGCAAATCGCGCCTCCATTCAGTTGCGAATCAGACGTGTTGTGGACATCCAGCAGTACACCGTCGGCCACGTCCGCAAGCGCGGGCAAACCTCGTCGAGCGAACGCGGGCAGGGTTGTTCCGCGTCCGGCTGCCCTCGAGGATGTACTTGGACTAAAGGATCCCTTTCGATGACTCGCCCAAGCGCTGTCTCGTGTCTCGTGTTCGTCGTCGCCCTCAGTGTTGTGTCCGCTCGCGGACTTGCTCAATCGTCGACAGGCGCGCCGACCCAAGACGACGCTCGCGCTGCGCAGAGTCAGCACCGTGCCGCGGTGAAGGCGTATGCACGCGGAAAATACCAAGAGGCGATCGCGCTTTTTTCAGCAGCCGACAAGCAGTTCCCGAAGGCCGCGTTCTCTTTCAACGTCGCCCGAGCGTACGACGCGCTCGCCGACGTGTCGTCCGCGCTCGCGTATTACCGCGAATACTTGCGCCGCGCCGAAAATTCGCCTGACGCAGTCGAGGTGAATCAGCGCATCCGCGTTTTGGCCGCGCAGCTCGCGAGCCGAGGCGTACAGCAGCTCACGCTCTTGTCGTCGCCCCGCGGCGCCGAGGTGTTTGTCGATCGTGTGCGGGTGGGCCTTTCCCCCATCACGCTCGACCTAACATCGGGCAAACACGCAGTCACAATGAGGCTCGACGGCTATCAGGCGATCTCCGCCGAAGTCGAGCTGCCCCCGGACCTGCCGCGCGATGTTAGCTTCATGCTACTAGCGGCGCCCAACCCCGAAGCCTCGGTGCAACTGCCGCTCGTAGCGGCAGCGGCGCCCGGTTCCGCGCTGCGGACTGTCGGCGTTGTCACCCTCGGTGCCGGATTGGCAGCGCTCAGCGTTGCGATCACGTTCGAGATCATGCGCGCGAAGACGGAGACTCGTGCGCGTCGCGAGACCGAGCAGACGTTGTTCGCCGACCAGCTCGACACGATGCGATCGCAACAGGCGCTTGCGCGTGGATTCACCGGTACGGGCTTCGCGCTTGCCGCTGTCGGCGGCGTACTGTTCATGGTCGCCAAGCTCGCCAGCGAGGGCGATGCTGGCGAGCGTCTGACGGTCGCGTGGCAACCTTCCAACCAACAAACCACTGTGGCGGGGGTCTTCTGATGACCCGGCGTTTATTCGGCTCGGTGCTCGCGGTCCTGCTCTTGTCCTGTTCGGATTCGCTGGATACTAGCCTCGACAACAAGCGGTGTGAGATTACGCATCGCTGCTTGCCCGGCTACGAGTGTTCGGACGCGGGCTTTTGCGAACGTGCGAGCGATGCCGGCACGCTGCCGGATTCGGGGCAGGACGACGACGGTGACGATTCGGGTACAACCACGTCGGTCGTAGATGCTAGCAGCGCCGTGCCAGTACTAGATGCGAGCAGCGAGGTGCCAGCGATACAGGACGCGGAGCCACCCGTCACGACTGCGCCGCAGAGCGAACCCGACGCAGGGGCGACTACGCATCCCAGACGCGAATCGCCGCAAGCGGTGCCGACTCAAGCCGATCCGCCGGATAGTCCGCCGGCGCAAGACCCGCAGAGCGTGAACCCGCCGGCGCCTCGTACACCGAAGCCTCCGCCGCCCCCGCGCATGGATTCACCGAAGGGCCGGCCTCGTGGCGGTCCGCCACCATCACCTCGCGCGCCCGATGCGCCCGATGCGATGAACGAGTGCGGGCCTGGCCGTACGCGGTGTGGATCGACCTGTGTGGATCTCGAACGTGAATCATCGAGTTGTGGCGCATGCGATCACGCGTGCACGCTCGACGAGACATGCAGCGCGGGTCAGTGCGTCTTGCAAAAACCTGCAGCCGGGCCCGAGTGAGTGCGCGAGTCTCACGTGGGCGTCGGGAGTGCGGGTCGATCGCTGCAGCGTTGCGGCAGCATCGCGGAGCTCGCTGCGGAGCCGTGAACGCTTCGGCCTTTAAGCCCGCGGCGGTGTAACGCACCGCGGGTTCTTTGACGACATATCGGCGGCGTAGAAGTCGTTCGCAAGGCGCCCCAGCGGCGCGCCGATGCTCGCTCGCAAGTGCCGCGCGATCCACTTCTCGATCTTCAACACGACGAGCTTGCGCCGCAGGCGGCCCTGCATATCGCGGTTCAGGATGCTCGGCAGTGTGTTGAGCGTGAGGATCTCGTCGATCGCAGACGCAGCGAGATTCTGGCGTCCCTCTTCGCTCGAGTAGAAGTGGCTGACGCAAAACAACACGCGGCGCGGACGGCCGTTCCGAAGCGCGTGGCACGCATTCACGATTGTCGATCCGGTTCGCACCATATCGTCGAAGATCACTACGTCTTTACCGGCAAGTCCGGACAGTGGCACCGGTGAGTCTGTGGCGACTTGAATCTCGACCTGCCGCTCGCCCGCGCGTTCTTTCGTCATCCGGCAGATGCCCGCGTCCTTGAAGCCGAGCGCTGTGTGCATCGTGTCGACGAACTCCACCGCGCCTCTGTCCGGCGCACACAACACGAGATTCGATCCGTCATCGCCATGCGCCACGATGTCGGAGTTTCGAAGATAGTGCGCGTAGAGCTCGGCGGGCCCGAGATTTGCGAAATCCCCGCCGAACACACGCCGAAATAAGTCTTGTACCGAGTGCGAGTGGTTGTGCACCGTGATCACGGCGTCCACGCCCGCTGTCTTGAGCAGCTGCGCGTAGAGCAGCGAGCTGAAAGGCTGCCCGTCGAACTTCTTCAGGTCTTTCACTTCGCGCGGTAGGACCGTTTCACCGTGTTCCACGCGCGGGCCGCGATCTTGTGCTGAATAAAATAGATCGGGTTCGACGAGCACCACTCTCACGGCGCCGTTGTCTTTCGCGGCGCGTGCGAGCAGGAAGTTGCGTTGGGCTAGCGTCTGGCGGCCGTAGGTCGGGTTGTCGACCGACACGATCACGACCGTTGCGCCGTGCAACTTGTCGCCGATGCTATCGGTGTCGGTTTCGTCCGAAATGAAACGCGGGCAGAACTCGCCGTTCGCGAAATTCTTGAGCGAAATGATGTCCGATAGATCGGCGACCTGATCGAACGAGTGTGCGACATCAATCGCAAAAGGGTCTTCCGAGACGTTGCCGACGATGATCACTTGGCTCATACGTCGAGCGTAGCTGAAGCCGAATGTGCGGGCAGCACTAGCATCGCCGGGAGAGAAGACTCACCGGTGGATCAGAGCGGGACGTCGTTGACCACCGCAAAGCTGCTCGGGATGCTCGCTCGGAAAACGCGGCCGGTGGAGCATCGCCAGTTCGAGCCGTCCAGATGGACTCGGAATCGCGCAGGGGAACAGGCTCGCATCCTTGTTGTCCAAGTCGCCTAAATCGGTGCCGTGGTAGTCGCCGAAGGTCGCGAGGCCGAGACGTTCCCAGTGGAAAAGATCCTTCGATTGAGCGAGGGCGACGCGTGGCCCGCGTTTCGAATACGCGGTGTAGGTCATCACGTAACGATCGAGTGGTTGCACGAATGTGATGCGTGGATCCTCGCAGCCGCCCCTACCCCGGGTCGCAGCTCATAGTCGGCCTCCGGCTCCAGCGCGATGCCGAGTCGCTCGACACCCGTAGGATCGCCGGCTCCATTGAATCGCACGCGAGCAATACCGATGCGTGAGTAGTTCCCGCGCGCAGTCAGTCGCGGAAATACGTAGAGCTGCCGATCAGGGCCGCGCTCGGCCCGCTGCACGATATTGAGACACGCGTGCTGCGCGTTGGGACAATAGATCCCGCGAGTGAACCGTCCCGTTCGGGACAGGGTCGCGCGTGAGGGTTCCTCAGGCGTCGGGACGAGATCTCTCTTCGCCCTTCGGAGTCCGACGAGGCAGAGCGAGTGGCACAAGTGTTGCGGTGCCATGGCAGACAACGATGACAACAGGCATCCCAACACTCGCGCCAGAGCAACTCTCGCAGATCGATGCTTATTGGCGCGCCGCCAATTACCTGTCTGTGGGCCAGATCTACCTCTATGACAACCCACTATTAAGGCGGCCGCTGACACGCGCGGACGTGAAGCACATGCTGCTGGGGCACTGGGGCACGACTCCAGGGCAGAACTTCATCTACGCGCACTTGAATCGAATCATCCGAGAACACGATCTCGACATGATCTACGTGTCCGGCCCGGGGCACGGCGGCCCGGCCGTCGTGAGCAACACGTACCTCGAGGGGACCTACAGTGAGATCTATCCCAACATCACTCGGGATGAAGCGGGACTGCGAAAGCTGTTCGTCCAGTTCTCGTTTCCGGGCGGCATTCCAAGTCACGCATCCCCGGAATGCCCAGGTTCGATCCACGAAGGTGGCGAGCTGGGCTACTCCCTCAGCCACGCATTCGGTGCGGCATTCGATAATCCCGAGCTCATCGTGGCTTGCGTAGTCGGCGATGGCGAAGCGGAAACAGGTCCGCTCGCTACAGCCTGGCATTCGAACAAGTTTCTCGATGCGGCGACCGATGGCGCGGTGCTCCCCATCCTCCATCTGAACGGTTACAAGATTGCGAACCCCACTGTTCTTGCCCGCATTACACGCGAGGAACTGCAGCAGTTGCTTCGCGGCTACGGATGGACTCCTTACTTCGTCGAGGGTCACGAGCCCGCGCTGATGCACGAAGCGATGGCCACCACGCTCGACGCGGTGGTGAGCCAGATCAAGGCAATCCAGCGGGAAGCACGTGTCCACGGCAGCCATGAGCGGCCGCGCTGGCCGATGATCGTCCTCAACTCACCCAAGGGCTGGAGCGGACCGAAGGTCGTCGATGGCCTGCAGATCGAAGGCACCTTCCGTTCACACCAAGTGCCGCTCAAAGATCCGGCGTCCCATCCCGAACACCTCCGCTTGTTGGAAAACTGGTTGAGAAGTTACCGCCCGGAAGAGCTCTTCGATTCTCAAGGCCGACTCAATCCGGAGCTAGCTGAGCTCGCGCCGAAGGGCGAACGACGCATGGGCGCAAATCCGCACGCCAATGGCGGCGTGTTGCTGCGCGAGCTGCGGATGCCTGATTTTCGCGAATACGGGGTCGAGGTTACGTCGCCCGGACAGCCAGGCATCGGCGATACACATGTGCTCGGACGGCTGCTGCGCGATGTGGTGACGCTGAACGATGAACAGAAAAACTTCCGTGTGTTTGGGCCCGACGAGACGCTCTCCAACGGGTTGGAGGCACTATTCGAAGTGACCACACGCCAATGGGAAGGCGCGACCGCACCGAATGACGAGTTTCTAGCGCCGAGCGGGCGCGTGATGGAGATGCTCAGTGAGCACCAGTGTGAGGGCTGGCTCGAAGGCTATTTGCTGACGGGGCGACACGGAATCTTCAACTGCTACGAGGCCTTCATCCACATCGTCGGGTCGATGTTCAACCAGCACGCGAAGTGGCTGAAAGTCTCGTCACAACTACCCTGGCGGCGACCGATCGCCTCACTGAACTACTTGTTGGCGTCACACGTTTGGCGCCAGGATCACAACGGTTTCACGCACCAAGATCCTGGCTTCATCGATCACGTCGTAAACAAGAAGGCTGAAGTCGTTCGGGTCTACCTTCCGCCGGACGCAAACTGTCTGCTGTCCGTGATGGACCACTGTCTGCGCAGCCGCCACTATGTCAACGTCGTGATCGCGGGCAAACATCCTGCACCGCAGTGGCTGACTATGGACGCTGCGATTGCGCACTGCCGCGAAGGCATCGGCACTTGGCATTGGGCCAGTAACGATGATGGTGGCGCGCCCGATGTAGTCATGGCGTGTTGTGGCGATGTGCCGACGCTAGAGACACTCGCTGCGGTCTCGATCCTGCGCGAGCAACTTCCGGATCTGAAAATCCGGGTCGTGAATGTCGTCGACCTCATGAAGCTGCAGCCGCAAGCCGAGCACCCGCACGGGCTCTCCGACACCGCGTTCGATGCGCTCTTCACGAAGGACAAGCCGGTCATTTTCGCGTTTCACGCCTATCCGTGGCTGATCCACCGGCTGACCTACCGCCGCACGAATCACGACAACATCCATGTCCGAGGCTACAAAGAAGAGGGCACCATCACGACGCCATTCGACATGACGGTGCTCAATGAATTAGATCGCTTTCATCTCGTGATAGACGCGGTCGATCGACTGCCGCAGACAGGCGACAGGGGCGACCGTCTGAAGCAGCAGCTAGCGCGCAAGTTGATCGCGCACAAACAATACATCGATAAAAACGGTGAAGACCTACCGGAGATTCGGAACTGGAGATGGGGCGTGAGCGATGTCGTTTCACGTTTGTGAGTTCAGACGGCGTGTGCCAACACCGATCGCGACAGCAATGGTGAGCGCGAGCCAACGGTGCCGCCGCCGCACGGCGCTGGCCCGTCTATTGCAGCACGCATGGGCAGATGAACGCTCTCGACGCCCTCATTGCCACCAGCACGGCCAGCGAGCGGGGACTGACCTCGGCGGAAGCGGCGCGCAAGCTCGCGCAGTATGGGCCCAACGATCCGACACCGAAGAAGCAGCGCTCGCACCTCACCGAGTTGCTCTTGCAGTTTGCGAATCCGCTCGTCGCGATCTTGTTGTTTGCGAGCGTCGTGTCGGCATTCATCGGCGAGCTCGCCAACGC
>DASRXR010000067.1:0-3699 GCA_035687405.1 Polyangiales bacterium | reverse complement strand
GCGCCGAAGCCCTTTGCGACCTGCACCATCCGAATCGGCGGATATGCGTCTGCGCGCTGACCTTCAGCATCAGTACGCGTACACGAAGGCGCGACGTTCGCGATGGCCGGAATGTTCTCGTTCATCGGCCGCTCTTGCATGCGGGTGTCGCTCAAGATCGTGTCGTAATACGCGTCACGCGACGCTTGGTCGTCGAAGTCGACCCCTTCACGCGCATCCGCATCCACGAGTTTTTCCGGAACGCCGACGATCGCGCCGTAGATTACGAGATTGGTATTGCCTGGGCGTAAGCCCTGGAAGCCCTTCACGTAGCGATCGACCTCGAACAAGTTCTGCTTGTTGTAGTAGCAGCGCAGGTTGATGCCCTGCTTCGAGAGCGGGTTTGCCGGGTCGTTCGTCGAGACGAAGTGACCAGTGTTCTTCGAAGAGCAGTCCTCTTCGTCGCTGACGATGATGATCGCGATCAGCGACAGGCCCTTGATCGGGTCGTTACGGAGGAAGCCTGCGTTACCGCCCTGCGTCGGCGACACGTCGCCGTGGCCGAAGCGGCCTTCAGCCGTCGTCGACAAGAACAAGATCGGGTTCTTATCGGGCGGGTACACGTTGCTCTGGGCGTCGACGTAGTTCTTGGGCCACAGGGCCTTCAAACCTGCTTCGAGCTGCTGCTCGAAACCGCACCCGCTCGTGCCGAGGTTCGCGATGCAGCCGAAGTCCATCGCAAGCTTGTCTGCGCTGTCTCGGCCCTGGGTGAACGACAACCACTGCGGATACGTCGCGTCGCAGCCAGTGCCGGTGTTGCCGGGGTGCAGAAGCACGCCGTCATCGCCGCCGTTGATGTGGCGCTGCGTGTTGCAGCCCGGAAAGTTGTTCGCGATGCCGGCGAGGCCCATGTCGGTCGACACGACACCGAGGTGCATGTCTTTGACCGGCGGGAACGTCTCGCCGTTGCTTCTGCGACCGGTGGCGAGCGTCGTGATCAGCCCTGGGAACTGTTCACGCAATGCGCCCTGTTCTTGGCGCATCGAGCCCGAGTTATCGACCACGAACAGCAAGTCGACGAAGTCGACGTTCGTGACTGCGACCTTACGCGCGACGCCTGATACGAGACATGGATTGAGCGCCTTCAGCTCGCGATCCAGACAGCCGCTCGACAGCGCTGCCATTCCCAACAGTGCCATCGCGACTACGCTGCGACTTCGGGTGTTCATCCCGTCCTCCTTCACCACGCTCGAAAAACCTGCCGACCGTTGCAAAGCGTTCCGCTGCATCCAGCGTCGATTCGCTCCGGCGTGCAAAAAACGGCCACTTAGCAACACCGGGCCTTACCTTAGTGGGTTAGAAAAGCCAAGATCAATGCTTCAGACAACTTGGGTGCGCAACCTAGCGTACCACGGCCCTCTATCCCGCCGCCTGTTGTGCAAGCTTTGATCCAAGCCCGTAGGCTTTTGAATCGCCTGTCGCGCCTCGCAACGGCAACTCCGCTGGCACATCCGCCACCATAGTTGGCAACAAGCGAGGCCGGAGCCAGGGTCGGCGAGCTTGCAATAAGTGCGATCACCCCTCGATACTCTTTGCGAGGAGCTCCGCAGAAACTTCCATGGGGACCTTGCGCCGGGTGCTTGTCGTCGACGACGAGGAGAACATTCGGCTCGTCCTCGAGACTCTCCTCGCCAAAAAGGGCTACGAGGTTCGAACGGCGATCCACGCCGAGCGGGCCCTCGAAGTCGCCGTAGAGTGGACCCCGGACTTCGTCCTGACCGACGTGAGGATGCCCGGGATGAGCGGCACCGATCTCTGCCGCGAGTTGCGCTCACGCATGCCGCAGGTCTGCGTCATCGTCATGAGTGCATACGGGTCGGTCGAGCAAGCGCTCGAAGCAGTCCGCGGCGGCGCGTACGACTACGTCGCGAAGCCGTTCAAACACGACGAGATCTTGTTCGCGCTCGCGAAGGCCGAAGAACACGAGACGCTGCTGCGCGAGAATCGAGCGCTCAAAGATGCAGCGCGCGGCAGCGAAGGGTTCAGCGAGCTGCTCGGTCAAAGCAGCGCCATCCAGCAAGTCTTTCGGTTGATCTCGAAGGTGGCCGATTATCGGACGACCGTGCTCATCCAAGGCGAGAGCGGCACGGGCAAAGAGCTCGTCGCGCGCGCACTCCACAAGCGCAGCTCGCGGCGCGACAAAGCGTTCGTCGCAATCAACTGCGGGGCGATCCCCGACACGCTGATGGAGAGCGAGCTGTTCGGGCACAAGCGCGGTGCGTTCACCGATGCGCACGCGGACAAACCCGGCATCTTCCAAGAAGCGAGCGGCGGCACGTTATTTCTCGATGAAGTGGGCGAGCTGACGTTAACCCTGCAGGTAAAGCTCTTGCGCGTCCTTCAAGAAGGAGTCGTGAGGCCGCTCGGCGGTGGCAAAGACGTGACGGTGGACGTTCGCGTGATCGCCGCGAGCGTGCGCGACCTAACGAAAGAAGTCGCCGAAGGCCGTTTTCGCGAGGATTTGTTCTACCGGCTGAACGTGCTGCAGATCGTCGTCCCGCCGCTGCGCGACCGCATCGAGGACGTATCGCTCTTGATCGATCACTTCATCGTACGAAACAACGCCCGGCTCGGAACTCGGATTCGGGGCATCGATCCACGCGCAAAGAAGCTGCTTCTCGGCCATTCGTGGCCCGGGAACGTGCGCGAGCTCGAAAACCTGATCGAGCGCGCGGTCGTGCTGTCCGAGAGCGACGTCCTGATGCCGGAAGACATTCCGGAACGCATTCACGCCCCGGCGGACGCCGTCGCGCAGGTACTCGCGTCGGGTGAGGTCTCGATCAAGCGGGCGACTCGTGTGATCGAAGAGGCGCTGATCAAACGTGCCCTGGACAAGACACGCGGCAATCGCACTGCAGCGGCTCGCCTACTTGAGATCTCTCATCGCGCACTCCTCTACAAAATAAAAGAATACGGGCTATCGTAGCGGCCGCTATGGCTCTCAAGGACACCTGGGGCAAAGTCAAAAAGCGGCCCGACCCGCTTACGAGCATCGCACTCACCATCCCGGTGTTTTTGATCTACCACCTCGGCATCTTGGTGGTGGAAAGCCGGACCGGTGTGGATCTCGTGTCGAACACCGTGTTCGGTGTGCTCAAAGCGAGCGCGCCGGTCTACGTCGTGATCACGCTCGCGCTCGCGTTGGTCGTCGCGACCGTGACTTGGATCGAAGAACGGCGCGGCGTCAGCTCGAGTGTGCCGCTCACGCAAGTCGTACTCGAAGGCTTCGCGTTTGCCGTCGTGCTGGCCGCCCTGGCCTGGGGGGCAAGCTTGGTACTGCGAACGCCCGAACCCGCGGGTGTGCGAGAGCTCGGCGTCATCGACAAGCTCGTGCTCGCTGCAGGCACGGGCTTTCACGAGGAGTTCATCTTCCGTGCGTTGCTCGTGACCGGGCTTGGTTGGATGCTCGGCAAGGTCTTCCGCATGAGCAACAAGGCCGCACTCGGCGTTGCGATTGCGCTCTCGTCGATCGCGTTTGCGTTGGTGCACAACGTCGGCCCGGGAAGTGAGCCGTTCGTCGGAGATGTCGCGCTCTTCCGGTTGGTGCTAGGCGTGATCTTCGCGGGTCTGTACATCGCGCGCGGTTTTGCGGTGGCCGTCTACGCCCACGTTTTGTTCGAAGTGCTGGGTTACTTCGTGTTCGCGTGACGGGATCCGAGG
>DASRXR010000066.1:0-2399 GCA_035687405.1 Polyangiales bacterium | reverse complement strand
AAACTTGCAGCGGTTGAAGTAACAGCCCTTGCCGGTGAGCACCGGCAGCACCGGCGAAGGCGTTAGATAGCCGTTGAGCGGCAGGCCCTCGAAGTCGGGCGTCGGCAGCGCGCTCACGTCCTCGACGTGCGTGCGCGTCTGCCGCACGAGGCCGCGCTCGAGGTACACGAGGTTCGGGACGCGCGAGAGCTGGCGAGCGCCGGAGCGCAGCTCTTCGAGCAACGCGAGCAGCGCCGTCTCGCCCTCGAACACCACCACCGCGTCGGCGAACACGCGAAAGAAATCGGGCGTAGAACGCAGGCCGTCGACGAACTTCGAGATCAACGCGCCGCCGAGCACGACGAAGAAACCTTGCGCCTTGAGCGCACGCGCGAGGGCGAGACCTGGCAGCCATTGTTGGTGATTGGTGAGCGTGATACCGACAAGATCAGGGCCGAGCGCTTTGAGCTCGGGGATCAGGCGCTCGTGGGTGAAGGCGTGGAACAGATCGAGCTGAGGGTCGGCGGTGATCTCGATCAGCTCGCGGATGCGTGCCGAGCTCTTGCCGTCGACGCGATACGTGATCGGGTGCAGCTCGCAGACCAGGCTCGGGTGCTTCGCAGCGGCGTGCGCGGAGACTACGCAGCTGAGAACTTCGCGGGCGGCGTTCCAGTCGCGGGCGTCGTAGAAGGCGTCGGAATCGCGCAGCGTGCGCACCGCCCACGGCGCGAGCTCGGACGCACGCTCGAATGGGCGGATCAGCGGTTGCTCGGGTTGCTGCGAAAGGCCGTGCATGGCGCGCTCGAGCATCTCCGGCTCGGTGAGGTGCAAGAGGCCTTCGAGCGCGAGGTCGCGCATCGTGACGGTTACGCCGGCGTTGCGGAGGTATGCAGCCAGCGATGGCAGCGCGAGCTGAGGCGCCCGCGGGTCCATGAACGGTGGGTACAAAAGCGCGGCGTGCACTGCTGCAATCTCGGCTGAGCCGCGCCGAAGCGCAACCCTCCTCCGAGTTGGTGAGCAAGCTCACTACGTTGGCGCGACCAAGCGAGCGCTCGCCGCTACCAACCGAGCACGGCGTTCGTCATCCAGCCTTACGAACGCGCTCTTTCTTGATTCGCTCGGCGAGGTATAGCTTCATCAAGGACTGGTACGGCACGTCCTGCTGATTCGCGAGAGACTTCAGCTCTTCCAGCATCGATATGGGAAGGCGAATCGAGATCGCAGTCGTGGAAGGCTTGAGCTCGGAGAACGAAGGCTGAACGGCCTTGCTCCAATCGAAGATCTCAGTCGAATCCTGCTTGGCCCAGAACTTTCGCTCCTCGTCCTCACTGGCGAAGCGCGGAATGGCCTTCTTAGTCTTTGTTTTGCGCTTGGACATAGACCTTCCGTTCCTCCTGACTCTGGTCGCGGACCGAGATGACGCGAATCAGATTCTGGCGAATGGTGAAGATGACAAGCAGAAGCCGCCCGTCGTTGGCCTGGCCCAGCGCAGCGAATCGAGCTTCAACTTGAGAATGCTTGGCGTCAGCAGTTACGACGATGGGCCTGTTGAAGAAGATTTGCTCGGCCTCGGGCCGGGAGACGTGGTGCAGCTCCCAGTTCTTGTCGGAGTTGCCGGCGTCCCGTTGGAAGCCCACACACTGGGCGAGGGCGTCTGGGAAAGCGGCCACATGCAGCGTATATACGTGACGTATACCGCAAAGCAAGCCGCCAACCGTCCACGGGCCGGACAAGGGACACAGAGTCAGCGACCTTTCGTCAAGGTCGCTTAGAAAAGGAATCTGAATCGAAAGTCTGCCTTTCGAAAGGGACGCCCCTCCTTATGTACTACGCAATCGTCGCGACTCTCATGTTTGCATTTCCACTGCTCTCGATCGGATTCGAGTCGTTGGCGCGTGGAGCAAGCCTTGACGCAGCCATCGTTGCAAAGTGGTTCGCCTTCTGGTCCATTGGCTGGCGTCTGCTCCTCGCCGGCGCAAGGCAGATCATTCAGCCGGCGTACACTGCGAGGCACATCCTCGGTTTGAGCTCCGATGACTCGTTGCTGCTCGTTCGCGAGCTCGGCTTCGCCAATGTTGCGATCGGTGTTCTCGGCATCGCAAGCCTGTTCGTCCCTGAATGGACGTTCGCTGCGACGCTCGCTGGCGGCATCTTCTACGCCTTTGCTGGCGCGAATCACGTCCTGCAAACGAATCGCAATCGCCTTCAGAATGTGGCGATGGTGTCGGACCTCTTCGTTGCTTCGATGCTGCTTGGTGCCGTGATTCTTGCCGCACTGTGACGCCATTGGATGCACGGGACCAACCTAGCCCAGCACCGCGGTGCGCTCGGTCAGCTTCTCGATCTTGACCGCGCAGCCCTTATACGCTGGCTGCCGTGAGTACGGGTCGAAGCTCGCCAGCGTGAGCACGTTGGTGTCG
>DASRXR010000065.1:0-2482 GCA_035687405.1 Polyangiales bacterium | reverse complement strand
CGTGAGCTTACACTGGATGCGAATCGCGCAAAACATTTTCAATCACGCGACGACACGTGTTTGCGTTGCGTCCAGTGTGCGACAATTGCTGACGTCAGACTCGCACATTGTCCTGCACCCAGCGAACCGTGCGTTCCGCCTCGGCCGCCGGGGAGGGCAGTTGAGCCTATTCTGCGAACGCTTACTCCTTCGCAGCTTGCTGCAAGACAGCGATGTCGAGCTTCGACATCTGCAGCATCGCCTGCATGACCTTCGGCTTGTGAATGAGCTCGTGAAGGATGGTCGGCACCACCTGCCACGACAGACCAAACTTATCAGTCAACCAGCCACACGGCTGCTGCGTTCCACCACTCGAAAGTTTGTCCCAGAGTGAATCGACCTCGGCTTGTGTCGTGCAGTTCGCGACGAACGAGACTGCGGGCGTGAACTTGTATTGAGGCCCTCCGTTCAACGCGACGAACGGCTGACCTTCGAGCTCGAACGCGACGGTCATGACCGCGCCTTTCGGCCCCGGTCCGGTGTCGCCGTAGCGTTCGGTTTGAGTGATCTTCGAGTTCTTGAAGATCGATACGTAGAGTTTTGCGGCCTCTTCGGCCTGATCGTTGAACCACAGGAACGGTGTTAGTTTTTGCATCTTCAGCCTACCTTTCGACAGTCAAACCAGCGCGCTCGATCACTTTCCCGAGTTTGCCGAGCTCGCTCTCCCAACCTGCAACGGCGCGATCGGTCCAAAGCTGTTCGTGCATCGCGTCGAAGGACAAAATCATCTGAACGCCGGCTTGGGTCTCGCGTAGCTCTACCGTCGTCGCGACGTCGTACGGCTCGACTCCGGGGATGAAATCCGCGAGGTGCGTGTAGGCGAGCTTCTGCAGCCGAACGATCTGCGTGAACGTGATGCGCGACTCGATGACGAGCGGCATTCCGGCCTGCTTCATGAACGCGATCTGCTCCGGCTGTTTCGCGATCATCGCGTAGTGCAGCTCGCCGCCGGGGCGAAGCTCGAGTTTACGGACCTCGACCACAAATCCTTCCGGCCCCCACCACTGTTCGATGCCGTCTTTCGTCGTCCACAGCTCCCAGATGTCTTCGAGTGGAGCCGCGAATGTGCGCTCCATCGTGATCCGGCGCGCCGGCGTTCGCGACTTGTTCATCATCGTTTCTCTCCATCCCGTTTCGGGGCGCGAGCTTTCTGCTTGCGCTCGAGTGCCTCGGCGAACCTGTCGAGGCGCTGTTCCCAGAGGCTGCGGTAACCGGTGACCCACGCTTCGAGCTCGCGAAATGGCTCCGCGCGCAGCGAGTACAAGCGTTGCGAGCCAGCCGGGCGAACCTGCACGAAGCCCGCTTCGCTCAAGATGCGCAGGTGCCGCGACACGCCGGATTGATCGATCTCCACTGCGGCGACGATGTCGTTTACGGCGCGCTCGCCGCGGCGCAGCGATTCGACGATACGGCGGCGAGTTGGATCAGCCAGGGTCTGAAAGACGTCGGCATGCATACCAGTACATATGCATGAGTGTGCATATTCTGTCAACTCTGCGAGCGCTTCAAACCTTGGAACGGAACTGAGCGAGCTTGCCGCCGATGACTGCTGCCGGGAGCGGTATCGCGATGTTCGCGATCGCGTACCAGTGCCCGCCGACGCTCCACATCGCGATCGCTCCGAGCGTTCCGAGAACGACGCCGATCGCACCGAGCACGAGCGCATGCTGCAGGGGTTTCGAAGGCGCGAGGCGCGCTGCGAGATACGTTCCGAAGATGCCGTAGACCGCGCGATATGCAGCCGCAAGCAAGAGGAGACCGTCGCTCATCGGGTCGGTGATTCCGCTCGGGAAGATGCCGAGGGCGCGCATGAGCGCGTCGGTTGCGGTCGAGGTGATGGCTATCGCGAGAAAGCCCGCGAGCACGGCGCCGACCGAACGCAAGACCCGGCGCTGGGGGCGGGCGGAGTGGGCGTTCGAGGTCGCGAATGCGGTGAAGGTCGTGCTGTTCATGATTTGTCTCCGAGTTTCGAGGGGTTGGCGTTTCGGGCTCTGCCGTTCTCATTCAGGCGACGAACGACCCGGGCCCGGTTCGACAACCCGGCGGAGATTTCTTTCGGTTCCTGCGCGGCGCGGCACGACCGGCGCGAGCTCGTTCTCGGACCCCTTAAATGAGACTGCCGGCAGCACCCGAGGGCGCCGCCGGCAGTGAGTCGATCAACGTGTCTTGTTAGCGGCGGTTACGGCGCCGGCGGCGGATGAACACGCCTGCGAGGCTGACGAGCCAGAGCGCCCCGGCACTCGTGGACCACTGCGTCGAGTGGGTCTTTGCGCCAGCACCGTTTGCGATGCTGCAACCACCCGAGTCCTTGACCGTCAGGTCGGCGCCGTCCACGCACAGAGCGCGTTGGGCATCGACTTCGTCGGCTTCGAGCACGTTGTTGTTCGGGGTTGCGTCGCCTTCACCGTCGTCGAGACCGCTGAGGACTCGAACGCCAGTGTTG
>DASRXR010000064.1:0-5503 GCA_035687405.1 Polyangiales bacterium | reverse complement strand
CATCTCGACCGCACTGCAGGCCTACGATGCCGGCCGCTCTGCGGAAGCCCGTAGCTCGTTTCGGCGGGCGCACGAAATTGCCCCAACCGCGCGGACACTACGCACGATTGGTATGTGTTCATTCAACCTAGGTGACTACGTCGACGCACTGATCAACTTGGAAGCGGCGCTCTCCGACACTCGCAAACCACTGAGCGCCGACCAGCGTTCACATGCGAGCGACCTGATCTCCCGAAGTCAGGTGCACATCGGGCGTTTCAAAATCCGGCTGACGCCTGCGGATGCAGTGATTTGGGCCGATGGGCGCCCTCCCCCACAACTGTTGACGGGGGAAATCCTGCTCGAGCCCGGCCGCCATGAGCTGCTGGCCCAAGCGAGCGGGCACCAGCCGAGCAAGAGCATGCTGCAGGTCGACGGCGGTGATCGGTCGACGCTCGAGATCGTCCTCGGCGCGAGCCCCGCGGCCAACGAAGTCGGTTCCGCGCCCGCGGCGAAGTCGAGCATTGTCGCCACGAGTGAGGCGCCGAGTCCTGCAGCGTCCGCGAGCAGCGTCGCGCCGAGCGAGCACCAGTCGCGCACCCAGGCCGCAATCGGCTACGTCGCACTCGGGCTCGGCGGAGTCAGCCTCGTTGCATTTGGCGTCACCACTGGCCTCGCGGCGTCCAAGGAGTCGAGCCTGGACACGCATTGTGGGAACCGCGAGTGCGAACCGGCCTATCACGATGACGTCGACACCTATGATCGCTACAAGCTGCTCTCCACCGTGTCACTCATCACGGGGCTCGTGCTCGTCGGTACCGGCGTGACGCTCCTGCTGACACAACCGGACGGCAGTACCGAACATGCCAAGTCCGGACAGTTGACACCGATGATCGGCATTGGCTCGATCGGGCTGCGGGGGCAGCTGTGAGCGGCGACGGTTCGAACGGGCCATCTATCAGCTTGCGCGTCCTGACTGGCTGGCTGGTGCTGGCGGCTGCCGGCTGCGCGTTGCCGGACTACGCAAAGGTCGAGGACGGCGAGAACCCCGCGACTAAAAAAGACAGCGGCGAGCCGTCGGCGCCGAGCTGCTCGATGGACCTGGTCGCGAAGGGCGAGTGTCGCAGCTGCATTGCCGAGCACTGTTGCGACCAAGCTGCGGCCTGCAAGAACGGCGCGTGCGGCGAAGGCCTCGAATTCCCAATCACGCCGCTGATGAGCGTCAGCGAAAAGTTCGACGCGCTCGCGACCTGCATGCTGGAGAACTGCGATACCGAGGACACTTGCGACGTGAGTTGGGGTTGCGTCGGGAAGTACCGGTGGCCGGCGTCCAAGGAAAACCACAAGTTCAACATGCGCGTGTTCAACTATGCCGACCCGCGCGAGGTCGGCATTCCGAACATCGATATCAAGCTGTGTGAAAGCAGCGATCCGTCGTGCAGCAATGAAGGTGGCACTGTCGTCGCGACGAGCGTCACCGACTCCAGCGGCAACGCCGACTTCACGGCGCCCCGGGGTTTGAACGGATACTTTCAGCTCGAAGGCGGCGGGCCAGCGCCCGCGACGGTTCAGTGGAACAAACCCGTCTACACCGTGGTGGACACATTCACGCACCAGGCGTTGCAGCAGCGAGCCGTGCAACAACTCGCGGTCGTGTCCGGCTATCACTCCTCGCTCGAGGAACCGTTCAAACCGGGGACCGGCTTCATGATCGCTCGAGCGCACAATTGTTTGCCGCTGCGTTACCTAGAAGCCCCGAACACGCTCGGGCGCGCGCGCGACGTGAAGATCTCGTTCACACCTTCGAGTGGCGCGAGCCGCGTCTACTACATCAACGACATGGCGATGCTCGATCTGCCACTCGGTCGGACCAGCTCGCGCGGGTACGCGGGTGCATTCGAAGTCCTCGACGCGAACGTGACCGTCACGGCGACTCACGCCGACACTGACAAAATGCTCGCGACGGGCACGATCACGATCCGAGAAGGCACGATCGGGTTCATGTATCTCATGCCCGATACCGGCATCTGAGGAACGTGCGAGCTGAAGTCGCAGCGTGGATCGGGCTGCTCGTGGTCGCGAGCGCGATGCAGATGCCGGCCGCTGGACAGACCGCCGCAGCGTCCACACAAGCCGTGGTCCTGCTCCCGATCACGCTGCACGTCGCGCAGAGCGGCAGCGCTCCGGTCGTCGACGACGCGTTCATCCGCGAACGCATCGCACGCGCCAACGAGATCTTCGCCGTCCACCGCGTGCAGTTTGCCGTGAACGTTCAAAAGCCGCTCGCGGAACGGCATGCCGCGATGCAAACCCGCGCCGACCGAGACGCCCTCGGCGAGTACTTCACGCGCGGCACGATCCATCTGTTTTGTGTCGCATCGCTGCGTGACGTCGACGAGGCCGACCGAATGCGCCGCGGCGTTCACTGGCGCAGCACGACGCATCCCGGCGCGCATTACGTGATCTTGTCGTCGATCGCTGGAGTCGACGTCCTCGCGCACGAGCTCGGCCACTACCTCGGCAACCCTGAGCACAGCGAAGTGCCGGGAAACCTGATGAGCTACGAGCACACCGAGGTCACACCCTTTCTCGACGCCGCGCAAGCCGCACGACTTCGGCGCCGGCTGCGAACATATTTGTCGACTCGTGAGCTCGTGCCGCTGCCGGCGCAATAAACAATGTCCCATGGTTCGCGAGACATCACGCGAGGTGCCGCCGGACGGCGGTCGCAGCTGCCCGCGCGCGGAGCGTGCGCTTTGTGACGTGAGTACGCACCGCAGTGTCCGGTGGCGAATCGCGCGATGTATCGCGCTCCAGGCGACACTGTTTAGTCGCGATCGCGTCCGACCGACAGTGCGAGACGCAACGCCTCGTACCCGTGATGCTTGCGAATGCCGTCGACGGCTTTGTACAGCGGCTCGTCGCTGAACAGACAAAGTTGCTGGTCGTAGCCGAGGTTCGAGAGCGCGACGCCCAACAACCGAATCGCCGTGCGACGACGGCGCGAGCGTTCGAACAAATCGCGCACGACCGGATACAGCTCGAGCTCGGAACACGTCGGCGTCAGCGTGCGCGAGCGCGTCAGCGTTTCGAAGTCCGCGTAGCGCAGCTTGAGCGTCACCGTCCGCGCTTTGATGCCGCGCTTGCGTGCCCGCCAGCACACCCGTTCGCAGAGCGAGCACAGCATCGACTCGATGCAATGTGGATCGCGCACGTCTTCGCGAAACGTGCGCTCGTTCGAGATCGACCCGAGCGCCAAGCCGTCTGGATCGTGTTCTTGAAACGCAGGGCGCTCGCGCCCGAGCTCGTGTTCACCCTGGCCGCGGCAACCGCGCTGAATCGAATCGGTCCAGGCGCCGAAGATCGGCCGCAATGTGCCGCTGGCAGCGGCAGCGACTTGAGCCAGCGTCTGCAGACCGATCGCGTGCAGCTTCGCCTCCGCAACCGGCCCGATGCCGGGAAACTTCCGAACCGGTAAGCGCCCGAGCAACTCCGCCTCAGTCCCGGCCGGCACTAACAACACGCCGTGCGGCTTCGCGAGGCCACTTGCGACTTTCGACACGGATCGGCTCGTCGCAATGCCGGCGCTCGCCGGAAGGCCGGTCTTCTCCATGATCTCGCTCTGCAGCTTGCGGACCACACGCGCGATCGTGTGATCCGCGTCGACGTCAGCCGGGACGCGATACAAATTTTCGCAGCCGGAGAAGTCGAGAAACATCTCGTCGATGCTCGCGACTTGCGACACCGGCGTGTAGTTCTCCGCGATCTTGCGGACGCGTGTCGCGTAGTCGCCGTAGACGCCGTGACGCGTCGGCAGAAAGATCGCGTGCGGCGCGAGCTGGTACGCTTTCGTGAGCGACATCCCGGAACGCACGCCGAACGCGCGAACCTCGTAGCTAGCGGCAGTGACGACGCCGCGATGCCCGGGCAGCCCCCCAACGACGACAGGCTTACCGACCAAGCTCGGATCGAGCAGGCGCTCCACCGAGACGAAAAACGTGTCCAGATCCAGACAGCAGATCCGCGGTGCCGCCATGGTCATGCTCAGATATACTGAACATGAGAGCAGTGTCAAACACTTTGCGGGATCTCGCTGAGTTACGGGCGTTTAGCGCGCTCAGCCGACCCGAATGGCGATTCCTGGGTACTCGATCACCAAGCCGAACTCGTCGTAGACCAACCGGCACGCGAAGTTGACGCTCGGAGCGGCGTAGTCGAAACACGCGCGTTCGCCGTCTGCGTCGTCGATCCGCGCGTAGCGCTGTTCGAGCCGTTCGACCTCCAGCGTCGTAGCGCGCACCCACGCGGCCGGTGCCTCCGCGCTAGCGCCGATCGCTAGCCCGAGCCGATGCACCGGAATCGCATTCGTGAGTGCCGACGATTCCAAGTCGAGATCGAGACAGCCATCGAGCTGTGCTGCCGCTTGGCCATCGATCCGCCAGTGCCCTTGACCGTCCGTCGTGATCCGCGTCTCGCGCTCCGCACCCGAACGCGAACGCCCGCGCACGTTCGCGCGGCGCGTGCGCCACTTTCCATCCAGCTCGATCTCGTACTCTACGAACCAAGCTTCACCCTCCTCCACTGCCGTCGTGCAACCTTCGCAGTAGATCGCATCGCGAGCTGCGCGAAGGAACACGACTTCGAAACCGATTCGTGCGGTCTGATGCTGCCAAGCGGCGGATCCGGGTGGTACGCGAAATGTCATTGAACGATCAGACCTACGACTTCCTAACAGTGAAAATCACGGCTAGCGTTTGAACCTAGCAGCGATATGCGCGTGTCGCGAGCCTCAAGCCGGCGAAGGAACTTCCGCAGACGGCCGTGATTTCATCCGATCGTGCCAAGCTCGCAAATGCGTGAGCTCGGGAGGAACGTCGAGATTCGCGTGCGCCTTCACCGACGGGAAGAACGTGTACAGCGTGATGTCGGCAAGACTCAGCGCGTCTCCGACTGCGTACGTCCGACCTTTGAAGTACTCGTTCCACGGCACGAGCGCATCCAAGAAGGCTTTCTTCACCTCGGCGATCTTGGCCTCGTCGCGCTCTTTCTTGAACACGATCTCGGTCAAGAGTGCGCTGTACTTCGAACCGATCTCGTCGTTGTAGCGCGCGATGAGCATCCGCACTGACGCGCGTTGCGACACGTCTTTGGGCATGAGCGCGGGCTGCGAGTAGCGTTCTTCGAGATACTCGAGCACGACCGCGGAATCGTACACGCGCGTCTCACCGTCGAAGATCGTGGGAGACTTGGCGCGCGGTCCTACCGCATCGAGCTCGGGGGGACGTTTGCCGGGCTCGTAGAAACGTAGTTCTACGTGAAGGTTCTTTTCGCGAACCACCATGGCTGCGCGATGACCAAACGGGCATGTGTGGAGCAGATACAGGAGCATCCAGGACTCATAGGCACCGGATTCGAATGCGGCAAGCCGGAGAGCCCGCGAAGCACTGAGATCGCGCACGTCCGTCAGCCGACGAAGTAAACGCTGCGAGTCAGGACTGAGCCTTCAACACCATCAGTACCCGGT
>DASRXR010000063.1:0-6833 GCA_035687405.1 Polyangiales bacterium | reverse complement strand
TGCTTCCGGCGTGAACGCATCAGACAACACTGGCGCACCGGTGCGGGGAAAGCGTGTGGTCGCCTCCGCTTTCCTCGAGGAGGGCACTAGCCGACGATCACGGCGCCGAAGAACACTTCGTCGCGGCGCCCATCGAGAGTGGCTGCGGACTGCTCGCGCGTTTCGATGGATGGATGACCGGTGAACTACACCGCTTGGCCGGGCGCGGGCTTCCGGTCTTCAAACCCCACCGGCGCGAGCGCCCGCAACCAGAGGAGTCCCGATGTGACCGCGAGGAGCACGAACGCTGACACGTGGAAGCTCAGCTGTGCCCCGGAACCGAACTGCGTGAGCAAGACACTTGCGTCGAAGACCGGCAGTCCCGCAATCAACGACACAAGAATGGCGAGTGGTTTGCGCGCGTCAAGCTTGAGAAAGGTCAGCCCCAGCAAAATGAGCACGATGTTTCTCGATAAGTACACGCGAAAGAAGAGCGTGGCCGTTGCGTCGCTGACCGGGGCCCCAAAGCGGGCCGAAACGATCTCCGGCAGCAGCAACCCACGAACTGAGTACAGGCTGAAGGACAGAAGGAATAGAATCGTCAGCCCGACAGCGATTCGGTCTCGTACTGCGTTTGTGGAATGTTGCATGACGTCACCATTGGTTAGTTGGCTCATTCGTGAGCTCGTTCGTTGCTACACTCGCGTAGACGAGCGCGTAGGAGAGGTCGTTTTCGTCGCCGATGCGCGCAACCCATGAACGACACGTCTTCCGGCCTGACTCACGCGACGGCCTCATGGTCACTGTTGGGCGGCCGGCGCCAGTATCGCCGGCGCGGGTGGAAGATCGTGAGAACAACCGGCGCGAGATATGTTCCGACCACGTCGCCTCTCCAGTGGAGGTGACTGTGCATGCCTGGCATGTGGAACGCATCGATGAGCATCACGGTCGCATGCAGTGCGCCCGACACGATCGTGAAATTGATGAGCGGCTCGAACCGCAGCGGGTCCTTCGCCGCCCAAATCAGGAAGACACCTAGTGTCGCGTAGACAGCGACCAACATGTGCTCGAATGCGATGTGCCTGCTCGGGTAATCCCAAACCCATCCGTACTGTTGAATGAGAAGGTTCTTCGGATACAGAACGAGCATGCCGATTCCCATCGCCACAAGGGCCACGCTCGCTGGCAAATCCCGCCTGGCAACTCGATCCAACTGCATATGGTCCCCCCGGCTGCGATGTACACTGGTGAGTATACATGAAGCGGCCGAGTAAACAAGATCCGCCGACTGCCGAACGCATTCTCGATGCGGCGTCACCGCTCTTCTATCGGCGCGGCCTGGCGGCGGTCAGTATGGACGACGTCGCTACCGTGGCCGGGCTTACGAAGCGCACGGTCTACTATCACTTCCCGACGAAAGACGACCTCATCGTCGCTTACCTCAATCGCTGGCGCTTACGCATCCGCGAAACGCTGGAAGTGGGAAATGAGTCCGAGGAGCCGCTCGATGGACTGCTATCGGCCTTTCGGCGTCTCGAACGAGAAGTCGCGCGCGAAGGATATCGCGGCTGCCCCTTCGTGAATGCCGTTTCGGAGCTCAACGATCGCGCACACCCGGCGACCGCGCTCACAGTCTTGTACAAGGAAGACCGGCGCGCCTGGTTCGAGCGTTTGCTCGTCGCGGGAGGTATCGCGTCCGCCGCGAAGTTGTCCAAGCAGCTCACGTTGTTGTGGGAAGGGGCAATGGTGCGCGCGTTGATCCACAACAGTGCAGCTTACGTTCGAGATGCCCACGACGCGGCGGCAGCGTTGATCGCGGCCGCTCGCAGGTAAGGCTTGTCGTCGCGAATCTCGTGTGTGAGAAAGCGGCGCAGGCGCTCCGGTACCTGCGTGCCCGGCTCGCAAAACACGTTGGTTTCAGTGCGATCGATGGATGGCACACTACGGGGTGGCTAGTGCAGGGCTAGCCATCCGGCGATCGAGCGGTGGCGACGGAAGACGAGAGGCCCGGTGTTGGAGCACCGAGCCTCAGCATGTCCGGAAACTTTGCGATGGTTCGCGCGACGCTCAATTGCCGTCGACTACGTAATACTCATAGTTGATCGCGAGCTGCATCGCCCGATCGGGATTGTTCGCGGCGATTACCCGCGCGATCTCGCGATACGATGGCGCGAGCTGACCTTCGTCTACAGAGATATCCGACGTCCCATACAAATGTGTTAGCTCGTGTATCAACGTCCCGACTTGCACCTCAGGGTGGGCGAAATAGAGATCGCACACGTAGATACCCCACGATGGAGATGGCGCCAGTGCTGACGCATGCTCGGTCCACATGAGGACGCTTGGATCGAGGCAGCCGAGGCTGAACCCGCAGACGTAGTCCGCGTTCGACAGTCCGCCAGAGTATGCGGCCAATAGTACCGACTCGACGCCGTCGACACGCTCCCCGGTCGCGGGGCCGAAGTACGTCTCGAAGTGGCTTGTGTCCCCGCCCTGCCTGATGTTCGTGATATCCCGCCCTGCGCCGATCAACCTGAGCCCTGCGTAGACACCCGCGTAGGCAAGGGTATTGATCTGCTCCTCGGAACAGTTCCGGTACTCGGCGCGCGCCGTCGAGCCCAGCAACAACATCAGCCACGGCAGCGCACACACGACGCTGATCCTCTTCATCGTAGTCTGCTCCTTTGAATCGATCGCCGACCTTGCTTGGACTGTAATGCAGACTGGTCGTGACACAATACAAACAGAGTACAATTGAGACACATATGCAATTCGCGGCGTGCGACCAACCGGGCTTGGTCGCGCTCGGAGCTGCCATCGAAGTGGCTCTGCGCGAGCCGGCGCCGCGGATCAATGATTGAACGGTCCCGACAGTTTAGTCGGCAATTCTGTCGGCGCAGCTCGAGCTCGCTCAGGTTGTTGTCGAGACGCAGTCGCCCGTCTTCGGGAAACCGACGCAGCGATTCGCGGTGGTTGACCAGATAGTTCATCGCTTTCGCAATGGGCATGGACTCGAACCACACGACCATGCCGAGTTCGAAGTATCAAAGCGAAGGCGGTCCCGCAGCCACGCAGGTGATCGAGCTGCTGCGCACGTACTCCACTCGATCGCGCGAGGACATCGATACATTCGTAGATGCGTTCATCTTCAATTGGTTGATTGGCGGGACGGATGCTCATGCCAAGAATTACTCCATCCTGATTGGTACGGGTGGCCAGGTCCGCTTGGCACCGCTCTATGATGTCGCCAGTGCGTACCCCTACCCGCGTCTGGACACAAACAAACTCAAGCTCGCGATGAAGATCGGCGGCGCGTACCGGATTCGCGAGATCGACCGTCGCAGATGGCAGGTGTTTGCCCGAGAAGCACGGGTCGACGAATCCTCATTGGTTGCGCGCGCGCAGAAAATGGCTGCGGCGATCCCGGGCGAGTTCGCCGCCTTGCGCGAGCGAGCTGCGCGCGACGGGTTGAAGCACCCCGTGCTCGGGCGTCTTCAGCAGGCACTCGAAAAGCAAACCGCGCTTCGCGCAAAAAGCCTCGAGTGAGCGCGCGCTGCACATCATGTTCTTCTGCTGCGGCAGCCCGACAGCCGCCCTCCTACTGTCCAATAACTACGAGGACTCGGTCGATCGCTCGACCGCGTCGTCCCAGAGCTCGCTTGAAGACGCGTAGTTACCGTGCGGACTTATCGTCGCAGCCGCGACGGTTCTCGGCCGCAGACACGTAAATATCGACTACGTCCTCGGACCGTCGCCGCAGAGGTGTGAGGTCGATGCGTGTCGGCTCCCCTCCACATGTCCAATAACCTTCGCATGAAAACAGTTGCCGGCCGCGGTTACCTACTAACGCTTGTGGGCGCCTAACTGGGGTTGCGCGCCGCAGCCCCGCCGGAGTCGTTAGTTTAGTAGCCACCTCGAACGGTATGTTGGAACCTCAGAAGACGCAGAATCGAGACCTCAGATTGACAGCGGGCCCCGCTTTGGGTCCACATCGAGCAAGCCGCGCTTGAACCTAGGCGGCTTGCGGTTCGCGACCGAGTGAACGTTCTTCGCCATCAACGACGTCGAGATGGTGTTGATGCCGAGGATCGCAACAGCCGCTATGCCCAAGTCCCCGTCGCGACGGGTGACGACAAACCGAGACGCCGAAAGCGCGAACTGATGCTCTTAGAAATAATCGTCAGCAACATCAGTGTTAGGTGAAGCGACAATACTCAGCCCGTTAGGCCCGCCTTGCTCCACTCTCGATCGCGCGTCGTGGATTGTTACGGAGAAGGGGCGAAATGTAGGAGAATCCGTCGCTCGCGATCAAACACGTAGCTGTTGACAGCTGATGCTTAGCTGGTTCACGGTGTCCAGAATCTGCTGTCACTAGGGGGGCGCGCGATGCACGTACGGCCCGGTGTATTCCGTCGAACGATGTATGTGTTGTTCCACCGGATGTGCGTCACGGCGTCGAGGCGACGCGTCGCCGCCGCGATCGCAACTGCGTGCGCGTTGTCGACAAGTGCGCTTGCGCCAGTTGCCGAAACGCAAGCGACTCCGACCAATGCTCAAGTGGCGGATACGCTTGCCGCGGAAGTGCACCGCATGCTGGCCGAGTTCGCGGCGCAGCGCGACGCGCTCGGTGGTTGGCCGACACGCGTGACCGACGGATACGCGGCGCTGACGCAGCTCGAGAGCGACTTGTTGGCGGCGCGCGCCGCGGGCGATGCGCAGATGTTTCGCCGCAAGTATCGCGCGTTCATGCGCGGCGCGGCTCGCCTCACGCGCTGGTTGGTCTTCCAGTTCGAGCCGGAAGCGGATCAAGCTCCGGCTCGGGACCGCGCACCCGCGGTGCTTTCCAGGCTCGGCGAACGCCTTGCGCTCGTTACGCAACTGGCGAGCGCGGCAGGCGTGACGTTGGATCTGACTGAAGTAAATGCCGCTCGCACCCAAGCGCAGACCGCGCTCGCGAGTGGAACTGATGCGCAGCTGCGAGCGGCAGTACGGCGAGTCCGCGATGCGATCGATGCGTTGCAGGACAGCACGCCGGATCCCACGGACTGAGCAAGTCGACCGCACGGCCCAGCGGCTGTCGCAGCGCGTTTCCTGAACATTTTCCGTAACAGCGTTGATTCCCCGCAGCGTTTGGCTGCGAACATGGAGCCTACGATGACTCAGCGTAGCCGTCGTGCATTTGCGTGGTTGTGTGGTTTCAGCGCCGTAATTGCTGCGTGTGGAGAGCCCGCGCCGGCCGAGCAGTCGGCGAATGCGGGCACAGGTGCAGCCTCAGACGCGAGTGTCGGCCTCGTCGAGCAGGCGCTCGTGACGCCGACAACCGTGACTCTGAACGCGGTCGCGGATACCTACGTCGCGCAGACCAGTGCGACGTTCAACAACGGCACCGCAACCACACTGAACGTGACTGGTGCCGCGCTCAACGGCTGGGAAGCGGGCCTAATCCGGTTCGACACCGCGGCCATCCGTTCGGCGATCGGAACGGGTACCCTGCAGACAGCGAAGCTCGATCTCAAGATTGCTGCGACATCGCTCGGCTTCGGCAACAGCGTCGTAGCAGTCAATCGAATGACGATGCCGTGGACGGAAAACGGCGCAACGTGGCTGTGTGCCAACGATACCGATCATTCGCTGCTCGGTCGCTTCTTCAACAATTGTACCACCGCGAATCGCTGGGGCATCGAGTGGTGGAGCTTCCTGCCGCGTCCGTATTCCGAGCCGGCGATCGCGACTGTCGCGGTTCCGTTCGGACAACAGGGTGTGGTCAGCATCGACCTCAAGACCGAGATTCAGGCGATCGCGAGCGGCACGGATCATCAGGGCTGGTTTTTCAGTGCTCAAACGAACCTGGCCAGCGTCTGGGTGCGGTTCGCGTCCCGCGAGACTTCGACCCCTCCGAAGTTGACCCTGACAGTCCTGCCCTCGTGCACGCCGACCGGGGCTGACACCGACTGCGATGGGGTTGACGACGACTGTAATGGGGCGATCGACGATGCGTACGTCTCGACGAGCACGACCTGTGGTACGGGCGCGTGCGCGCGTACGGGAACGACCAGTTGCACTGCAGGCAGCGTTCACAACAGCTGCACGCCGGGTACTCCCGCCGCGAGCGACACCACTTGCAATGCGATCGATGACAACTGTAACGGCAGCAAGGATGAAGGGTACGTCTCGCAGGCCACGATGTGTGGTGTGGGTGCTTGCGCGCACACCGGCACGACGAGCTGCATCGCGGGCACGGTCCAAAACAACTGTACACCCGGCACGCCCGCGGCATCGGACACGACGTGCAACGGCGTCGACGACAACTGCAATGGCACCAACGACGAAGGTTACGTCGGTCAGACGTCGACTTGCGGAACAGGCGCGTGCGCGAGTACGGGGACTACGAGTTGTGTAGCCGGCCAGGTGCAAACCGCGTGTTCGCCCGGGACACCGGCACCCTCCGACGCGACATGCAACGGAATCGACGAGGACTGCAGCGGCACCGCCGATGAGGACTACGGTAGCTCATCGAGCATGTGCACGGTCGGCGGCTGCCGCGCGTCGGGCACAGTCACGTGTGTGAACGGTGCAGTCGTGGATTCGTGCCTCTCGAATCCAGTCTGCGTCGCGGAGATCAACTGCGGCGATCACGGCGACAACGATGGCGATGGACACGTCGACTGCGACGACACGGATTGCAGTGCAATCCCGCCGTGCAGCTTCGGGCCCGAGGTTTGCGGTAACACGATCGACGACGACGGCGACGGTTCCTACGATTGCGCGGACTCGGATTGCGCCACTGCGCCGGTCTGCAACGACCCGCCGCCGCGGCCCGAGGACGTGGCGCCGCCGCTCGGACCGACCACGTC
>DASRXR010000062.1:0-9691 GCA_035687405.1 Polyangiales bacterium | reverse complement strand
CCCCGAGCATGTCTTTCAACGTCGTGATCGTCCGGTTGTTGCCGATCGGCAACTTCGTCATGTGATCGTAAAAGATCACGCGCATACCGCACGCCTCAGCGAGCACACCGAGCTGCGAGCCAATGTGACCGTAGCCGATGATGCCGAGCGTCTTACCGCGAATCTCGTGCGAGTTGTCCGCGGTCTTGCGCCACGTACCCGCGTGCACTTCGCGCGACCGATCGCCGAGCTGGCGCGCGAGCATGATGATCTCCGCGATCATCAACTCCGCTACGCTGCGCGTATTGCTGAACGGCGCATTGAACACCGGCAGGCCCCGCATGGTCGCCGTGTTGATATCGACCTGATTGGTCCCGATGCAAAAACACCCGACCGTGAGCAACTGCCTCGCCTCCGACAACACCGCTTGCGTGACCTGCGTCTTGCTGCGGATGCCGAGCACGTGCACGTCGGCCAAGCGTTTGATCAACTCCGCCGGGGGAAGCGCTCCGGGCAATCGCTCGACGCGAAAGCGCGCGGCGTTGAACAGCTCGAGGGCGCTGTCATGAACGTTCTCGAGCAAGAGCACACGGATCTCGCTCGGAGGATGCTGCGAATGGGCATGGATCGCGGTCATGGTCTTACGATTTGGCGCAGGTGTTCCGTAGCGCCGAGGCAGGAGTATACGTGCGTGTGGAGCAGCGCGCAGACAAGAAAAAAGGCCGGCAGTTTCGCAATCTCCGCCGCTCTGCGCTGGATTCGCGCACGCGGGCGGAGAGCACGCACGTCCTGCGACAAAATCCGCCGTGCGCGGCGCTGCCGCACGGCTCGGAAACAAATAAAGCTCGGAGTTTACAGGGTTCGGTCGGCCTCGACTTCATGCCGGACCGTATGCGCGCGAGATCACGCGCCCGCTCGGACGCCGTTGAACTTTGCGACACGGTGACGTGTCCTCGATACAGGCGACTCTCCAGCTGCGCGAAGATTTGCCCGCGTTCCCGGAAGTCTGCCACTGGCTTGCAACAACTCCCGTCATACTCGGCTCCCAACGCAGCTTGCAGCGGCCGGCTTGTAGCACGTAACCCGCCGCGAGGGCGGCCCCGCAATCTGCGGGTGCCCGCGCGTCCGGTCAGATCGCCGCGTCGCTCTTCGTCGGAACGCGCAGATGTACCAGCTGCGGGGCATGGCCGCCGTAGTGGCCGTCGCTCTGATTGTTGCGCCACTCGTCGAACGCGGATGCTTGATGCACACACGCGATCGTGCACAACGGCGCACACGCTTTTTCGGTGCGGTTCTCGTGACGCAAGCGAGCGACATCGTAGTCGGCCAGCGGAATGCCTGGGTAGCCGCGCTGCTGCGAGCAGTAGTGCACCAGGCCGTCTTCACAGACGTAGAAATAGCGACCACCCGCGCGACACTTCCAGTCGGTCGGATGACCCGCCGCCAGGTTGTCTTGGAAGCTGCGATTGAAGCGCGTGAGGCTCATCGGGTCGAGCTTGCGGAAGTCTTCGAAGATCGCTGCTTCACGCGCATCGAGCGGCGTCAGCTTGCCGGTGCCGTCGTGGATGATGCCCATCGTGGCCGTGAAGCCGAGCTCGAGCGCGCGCCGCCCGATCTCGAGCGCGTCTTCGGGGTTCGGCACACCGGCGCCGACGACCGAGTTGATGTTGACCTCGAACTCAGCGAGCTCCGCGAGGTAGCGGAGCTTGCGATCGAGCACCTTCAAGCTCTTCTTCGAAACGTCGTCCGGCTTGACGTTGTCGATGCTGATCTGCAACCGGTCGAGCTTGGCCGCGTTCAGCTCACGAATCTTCTCCGGCACGAGCAAGTAGCCGTTCGTGATCAGCGTGCAGACCATCCCGCGCGCTTTGATGTGCGCGATGATCTTCGGTAGGTCGGGGTGCAGCAGTGGCTCGCCGCCGCTGATCGTGACGACCGCGGTGCCGAGCTCGGCGAGCTTGTCCACGCGCCGGAACATCTCGTCGGTCGGGACGGGGGGCGAGTGGTCGTCGTACTCGTTGCAGTAGGCGCATGCGAGGTTGCAGCGCCGTATCGGCACGATGTGGACGAGGAGGGGGCGGTCTTGGGCTACGACGGTCTGCGCGACGCGTGCGACCTCGCGAGCGCTCCGAGCCAATCCGCGCCGGCCGCCCAGCCTAAACTTTCGCGCACTGTCCATGCTGACGAACCGGAGGTAGCAGCCCGCGGCGGCACGGTCAATTCGACGACGGATCCCGTGGGCGTTGATCCCGTGGTCAACGACCCGTTCGGTGCGTTCCGCCCTACTTCGTTAGCTCGCCCGCCAGCTCCTCGAACAGCGCCTCGTAGCGCCGCACGATCACCGGCACGTCGAAGTCGCGAGCGCGCGCCTTACCCGCCGCCGTTAGCCGCGCCGCGAGCGCAGAGTCGCCGAGTACCCGGTCGATCGCCCGCGTGGTTTCCTTTACGTCGTCGACCGGAAATACCAGACCATCCACGCCGTTGCGGATGATCTCTTTCGGCCCGTAGCTGCAGTCCGAAACGACGACCGGCGCACCGCACGCGAGCGCCTCGATGACCACGTTGCCAAACCCCTCCCAGCGCGACGGCAGCACGAACAAGCTCGCTCGGCGCATCAGAGACCACGGGTTGTCCTGCCAGCCTGCAAACGTCACGCGGTCGGCGATGTTCAACTCGTCTGCGAGCTCCCGCAGCTGCTGTTCGTGGCTCCCGCGCCCGACGAGCACGACGCGATGGGTAGTGCGATGCGCGCTCTCTGCGAACGCACGTAACAACACGTCGATACCCTTTTGCCGCTCCAAGCGGCCAACGGCGACCAAATACGGCTGATCGAGCGAGAGGTCTGCAGGCGGGGGTTCGGCCGCATGCTGCTCGACTTCCGCAAGGTCGACCGCGTTGTGAATCGTGCGCAAACGCGACCGTTCGAGCCGCAGCTCGCGCGCGAGATCGTCCTCCATCTCGTGACAGATCGTGAGCAGCCGATCCGCCGCACCGTAGACGCGGCCGGTGAACTCCTGCACGACGCGCCGCGCCGCCGTCGACTGCAGCTCGTCGTGGATCACCGCGATCGTGTTGTTGCCCTCGCGCGCGATCCACCGCAGCTTGGAGCGGCCGTAAAGCAGGATCGCGCCGAGCGTGATGATGCTCATGCCTTTCCGGAAACTGAGCACCACGTCGGGGCGGAAGCGCCGGAGCATCATGACGACGTTCGTCGGCGTCAGCAAAATGGCCGGCAACAAGTTTGCGGGC
This sequence comes from Polyangiales bacterium, assembly GCA_035687405.1. GTDB lineage: Bacteria > Myxococcota_A > Polyangia > Polyangiales > JAFGIB01 > JADGRF01. The sequence continues at coordinate 6,463 of DASRXR010000062.1, read as the reverse complement.
TTGTAGATCTTCTCGTTGCCTCGGTCGAAATCGAGATACCGCTGGCCGAGCCGCGCCACGTCGAGGCGCGCCTCATCGAGCGAAGCGACGTACGGGCCGCTCTTGTGGAGCAGGCCCATGCGCAGGTCGAAGCGCGAGGGGTCGACGTGCTTCATGAGCAGCATCGCGACGCGCTCGGCCCCACCGCCGTGCAGTGACGGAAGCAGCAGCAGCACTCGAATGCGGTTAGCGGGACCGGTATCGGGCATGGGCGGCGGCAGCCTCTTACCACAGCTTTACGCGCGGTCGGGGTACGGGGTGCTCGCTCCGCGAAACTGCTCGTGTTATCAACCCGGGTTCGGGCGCGGTTCTGTGCCTTTTCCAATCTCACACATGCCTCGCTTCGAACTCCTCGTCGGCTCGGATGCTTTTTGGGAACGCGCGCGCCACGACATCGGTCGGGCTCGGCAGCGCGTGTTGATCCAAGCGATGACGTTCGAGGGCGACCGCACCGGTTTGGCGGTAGCGGATGCAGTGAGCGCGAGTCGGGCGTCGGATCGGCGAGTGCTCGTCGACACGTATTCGCGCTACGTCGTGAGCGATCGCTTCGTATTTTCGCCGTTCGCGCGGCGGGATCCGGCGTTTCGGACCGAGGTGCGCGAGACGTTCGAGATGTTCGAGCGCTTGAAGCGGCAGGGTGTCGGCGTCGTATTTACGAATCCGCTCGGGTTTCTCGGGCTGAGACTGCCGGCGCGCAATCACAAGAAGCTGCTCGTGATGGATGGCATCGCCTACATCGGTGGCATCAACTTCAGCGATCACAACTTCGCGTGGCACGACTTGATGGTGCGCATCGACGACCGCGAGATCGCGGACTACCTCAGCGCGGATTTCACGCGGACGTTTCAGGGGGAGCCAGTCGCGTCCGAGGCGTCGTTCGAAGGGACCGAGATCTACAGCTTGAGCGGCGTCGCGAACGGCGCGTTGTTTTTGCGGTTGCTGACGCGCGTGCAAAACGCGAAGAAGCGCATCGACGTATTCAGTCCGTATTTGACGTTTCCGTTTGCGGAGAAGCTGGCGGAGGCGCGTCGACGCGGCGTCGAAGTCGTCGTGTACACGCCGCTCGCGAACAACAAGGGAATCGTGAAGGACTACCTGCTGTGGGCGGCCGACAAGTTCGGGTTCAGGATGCGGCTGTACGATCGGATGAGCCACTTGAAGGCGATGTTGATCGACGACGAAGCGCTGGTGGTCGGTTCTTCGAACTTCGACTTCGTCAGTTGGCACACGCAGGCTGAGTACATGGCGGTGCTGACGTCGCCGGATGTCGTCGCGGAGTTTCGAAGCCTCGTGCTCGAGCCCGATGACGCGCTCGCGATCGATGGTGCAAAGGCGAGTTCGGTGCGCGGTCCGATCGCGTTTGCGATGTTGAAGGTTGCCGAAGGTGCGACGCGATTGAGCGGTGCGCGGTTGTCGGCGGAGCAGGGTCGAGCCGATGCGCGTGCGGAACGCATGCGCTCGAGCGCTTGAGCTGGAGGAGGACCGAGTGCGGGTGTTGATGGTCGCCAGCAATTTTCCGCCGGTGATCGGTGGAATTCAGACGTATGCGTTCGAGCTGGCGCGCGGGCTGGTGCGTCGCAGCTCGGAGCTGCTGGTGGTCGCGCCGAAGTCCGAAGGTGCGCGGGAGTTCGACGCGACGAGCGGCGTTCCCACGTTGCGGATGGCGTCGATTGGGGATGATCTCGCGCTGTCGGGCATCCTTCCGCTTTCATTGTTGCTCCGGCGGCGGGCGTTCGATGTCGCGTTTGCGACGCACTGGGCGCCTGGGTTTGCGGTGCAGGAGGCGGCTCGGGTTTGCGGGGTCGATTTGCGCGTGTTCATTGCGGCGCACGGCAAGGAGCTTTTGCATCGGCCGCTCGCGGCGATGCCGTTTGCGCAGGCGATGTATGATCGTGTTCGCCGCGTCGCGCTGCAGCGTGCGCAGGGATTTTTTCCGGTGAGTCAACGAACAGCGCAGCTGTTGGCGGCGGCGGTCGCGCGGTCGAGCGTGGATATCTGCGTGGTGTCGAATGGCGTCGACCCGACACAGTTTCAGCCGAGTGATGCGAGTGGTTTGCGGGCGGATCTCGCGGGGCCGAGTGCCGGTGGGCCGATGCTGTTGAGCGTCGCGCGGCTCGTGACGCGGAAGGGGCTCGATACGGCGCTGCACGCGTTTTCGGAAGTGTTGAAGGAACATCCGAGTGCTACGTACGTGATTTTGGGTGATGGGCCGGACTACGGGCGGCTGGCGCGGCTTGCGAGCGAGCTCGGCGTTACGCGCAACGTGTCTTTCATTGCGCGTTCGACGCGGCCGCTCGCGGACTACTACAACGCGTGTGACGTGTTCGTGATGCCGGCGCGTGAGGAGCCCGGGGACATCGAGGGGTTTGGGTTGGTGTTCCTCGAGGCGGGTGCGTGTGGTAAGCCGGTGATCGGTGCGAGGGCGGGTGGTGTGACGGATGCGATTCAGGATGGGGTGACGGGGTTACTGGTACCGCCGGATGATCCGGAGGCGTTGACGCGGGCGCTCAACGGGTTATTGGGCGATCCGGAGTGGTGTGCGGCGTTGGGCCGAGCGGCACGGGCGCGGATCTTGCGGGAGTGCACGTGGGATCACGCGGCGGACCGGATCGCGGAGCGGTTGGCGGGCGCGACGATCTAGGTTTGCGGTGGCGGGTGCCGCTGTGGGCTGCGGGCGAGATGGGTCTGCCGCTACGAGCTTCAGGCGTGCAGCGGCGAGAGTGGCCGCATCTATCGAGCCTCCAGCGCTGCTGCGTACACGCCCTCGAACCGTGCTGCGACCGCATCCCAACTGTATTCGGCTCTGACCTTCGCTTGGGCTGCGAGTGCCAAACCTTTGCGGCGCGCTGGGTCGTTTGCGAGGCTCCGAATCGCCATCGAGAGTGCTTGCGCCGAACCGGGTGGCACCAACACACCGGTTCGGTTGTTCTCGATCAACTCCGGAATCGATCCCGCAGTCGTGCTGATCACGGGAACAGCGAGCGCCATCGCCTCCGCCATCGTGTTGCCGAAGCTTTCTTCCAGCGACGGCAACACCGCAAAGCTGGCTTTTCGCACCAGATCCGCGAGTGCTTTGGGATCGAGCCAAGTCATGAAACGCACGCGATGCGCGAGGCCGAGCGCTCGCGCGCGCTGGCGCATACGCTCGAGTTCCGGGCCGCGGCCAGCGAACACGAACGTCTCTGGCTCTGGTCCCGCGTCTGCGAGCGCGTCGAGCAGCGTGTGGACGCCTTTCTCCCGTGCAAGTCGGCCGAAGTAGATCGCGAACGGGACCTGCGCGGGTGAGTCGTGTGCGTCGCGCCCTGGGCTCGCTTTCAAGAACTCTTCGCTCACGCCGTTGGGAATGACGCGCAGCTTTTGCGAGTCGAGTGCGTATGCGCGCTGAACGAGCTCGGATGCGAACCGGCTCGTCGGGCAGATGAAGTCCGCGCCGGCGAGCGCGCGACCGAGCAACACGTACTTCGTGTGGGTGACGGAGAACAATGCGCGTAGTGCGCCCGAGCGGTGGGCTTGTCCGCTCTCGAAGACTGGGGGAAGTGCCGGATAGCGCGGTGTCATCACGAATCCAAATCGCGGCGTTTTGCGATGCGTGCGAAGCTCAGGGAGGAGCGCGGCTTCTTCACCGTTGCCGTGAACGACTGCGGGTCCAGTGCGCCGGAGCAAGCGTTCGACTTGATGCGCGACGAACCACGGGGTGATCGGTTGCAAGAGTGCATCTGATTCGGAACGCAGTGCGGGGAGTGCGGCCCAGATGACCTCGTAGGGCAGTGCATCCGGCAGCGGCACCTGCTCCCAAGGTGGCTTCGTGTACACCACCTGCACCGCATGTCCGCGTCGAGCGAGTGCGCGCGCGAGATTGTGAGTGGATCGCTGGCTACCTCCGCTGTAGCGCGACCAAGGCGAGAAGTTGACGGTGAGTATGCAGCGCATGCGGTGTCGAAGGAGTTGCCTGCCGCACATGTGCGCGCGAGTGGCGCGCGGGATCGCGCCTCGGACAGCCGGCTAGCGTTCGTGTAGCATTCTCTAACGTGGTGGAAGAAGAGGCCGGCGTTCCGAACCCGCGCACGCTTGGGCGCGCGCTCGATGGGCGCTACCGGCTCGAGGCGGAAATCGGGGTTGGCGGTCTTGGTGCGGTCTATCGCGCCACCCACGAAAAGCTCGATAAGTCCGTCGCGATCAAGCTGTTGCATCAGCATTGTGGTGAGAGCGAGCTGTTGCGCGGGCGGTTCGAACGCGAGGCGAAGGCGCTAGCGACGCTCGACCATCCGAACATCGTGACGATTACGGATTTCGGCATCGCCGAAGACACGCCGTATTTGGTCATGGAGCTCCTCGAGGGCGAGACGCTGGCTGAACGCTTGGACCGCGGCCCACTTGGGGGAGGTGAGGCGCCCAGGTTGATCAAGGAGTTGCTCGCGGCGTTGCGGTTCGTGCATGAGCGCGGGCTCGTGCATCGCGACGTGAAGCCGAGCAACGTGTTTCTGCAGAGGCTGCCGAATGGTGGCGAGCGCGTGAAGATTCTCGACTTCGGCCTCGCGAAGTTCATGGGTCCCGATTCGGTTCCGAGTGAGCGCCCTGACCCGACGCTCACGCGTGCCGGGGCAGTCGTCGGAACGCCTGCGTACATGTCGCCGGAGCAGGCGTCGGGTGATTCGGCCGACGAGCGAAGCGACGTGTATTCGGCCGGCGTGATCTTGTTTCAGATGCTCACTGGGCGGTTGCCGTTCGATGGTGATGCGATCGATCAGTTGCGAAGTCATCTGGTTTCGCCGCTTCCGAAGCTCAACGACGTACAGACGCGCAGGGTGATTCGCCCAGAGCTCGATGTGTTTTTGGAGCGAGCGACGGCGAAGCGCCGGGATGATCGTTTTGGGGATGCGGGGGCGATGTTGACCGCGCTCGATGCGTTGCCGGAGCCATGGTTGTTGAAAGACTCGGTCGTGGGGACGACGACGATCGGCAATGCGAAGACGCAGCCGCTCTCAGCCTCGGCGAGTGAAAGGTTGGCTGCGGAAAGTGCGCAGCCGTCAGCGGCGGGCGTGCCTGCGCCTGTGTCGAAGCCACGGGGATTGTGGACGATGATTGGCGTCCAGATGGGTGCGCTCACGTTGGCAGCGGGAGTTGCGACCCTTGCGGTGTGGGGAGCGCAGCGTGCGGGGTTGATGGATCGTGGGTTTGGGTCGGAGTCGAGACATGCGCCTGCGGACGCGCGAGGGTCGTTGCAGAAGGGCTATGTGAAAGGCGGGCCGGGGGCTGGGCCGGGTTCGAGTGCGTGGGGTGGAGCGGTTACGCCGGGTGGAGCGGTTGCCCCGTCGGGGCCAAGTGCGAATGCTCCTGGTGATTCGCTGGCGTCCGGCAGGGCGACTGCGGATGGCAGTGCGGCGCCCGGAACATCGGCGTCGCCATCAGCGGACCTAAAAGCAGCAGTAGCGGAGGTCGCGGCGGGGCTAGCGCCGATGTTGCAGGCAGCGCGTGAAGACGAGGCAGCCTTAGAACAGGAGTTGGGTGAGCGAGAAATAGCGCCGCCGCTACCAGCGGCAAGTGCAAGCCAGCCGAGGCCAGCGGCGAGAAATCCGTGGTCGCGGGGAGCGTTGCCTAAAGATTTGAGAGACCTGCGGAAGGCCATATTGAATGGCGCGAGGGGCAACGATCGAACGGTGTTGACTCTGAGACGCTACAACCGTGAGCACGTGACGGACCCGAGAGGTCATCTGCTACTGGCGGCGTTGTATTTCAATCGCGAGTGGAGGGCCGACGCGATCAATCAGTATTCGATCGCGTATCAGAGAGACCCGAGCAGCAGAGGCGCCCCGGAGATACTGCGTTCGTTGATCGCGTGTGTGGTGCAGGGCTCAGCGGTGAACGAGGCGGAAAAGGCAGTAGTCGGCATCTATGGAGCGGAAGCGGGCAGGGCGATCGATCGAGCGGTAGCGACGAACAAAAGCGACGCAAGGATAGTGCAGAGGTTGCAGGCGTTGCGCGCCCGTTTGAAGTGAGTGGCGAGGCCGCGAGCGAGCGCGGTGAGCGAACGCGGGCGGACCCCGAGTTGGACCCATGACGTCGTCGTGCTCGAAACGCCGTAGGCTTGGGCAAGGGGCCGCGCTTCGCTCACAAGCCTCGCCCAGCGCGCTTCGCGCAAACTCGCCATGCATTCGCGACGGTTCACGGCGTTGTCCGGTCCAGACCGGGTGGGATTGTTCTCTGGGGCACTGTTTGGGTTGCTCGATTCGCGATGCGGCTTTTCATGAAGTTACGACCGTAGTCTCGCTCCGCGAATAACGCGTTGAACGAAGCCGCTACGCGGCAGCGTAGAGCCGCGCGCGAAGGCCGCGCCGAGAGCGAGAGCTGAGACGGCTCAGCCATGGTCACGATGCACGCGTCGGTGACGCTGGCGTCTGAGGCATCCGACTTTCCGGATGCCCCC
>DASRXR010000061.1:0-7658 GCA_035687405.1 Polyangiales bacterium | reverse complement strand
CTTCGGTCGCGGTGCACGGCCTGTGTCCCGGGCCGATCGCTTCGCGCATCGCCCGCGATGCACCGGAGATACTGGCCCCGGTGGTCGACGCAGCGATGAAGCGTGTCTTTCAAGCACCGGAAAAAGCCGCGCTACCGGTCGTGTATCTCGGTACGGCGCCGGAGCTCGCCGGCGACACCGGTTGGTACCTGCATTTGATGCGTCGCAAAGCGGTATCGGAAGCTGCGAGCGATGTTGAAAATGGTCGCCAACTTTGGGAGACCGGGCAACGCATGCTGGCGAGGTGGCTATGAAACGCGTCGCGGTGACAGGCGGTGGTGGGCGGCTCGGCAACGTCCTCGTGCGTCAGCTTCGTGGACGCGGAGACAGGGTGAGAGTGTTGGAGCCGTCGGAGGGCATTCCAAAGTCGCTACACGGCGTCGACGTGGAGCTCGTCCGCGGTTCTGTGCTCGACCCGAGCGACGTTGCAGGGCTCGTTGCAGATGCCGATCTCGTATTTCACTTGGCGGCCAAGGTCGATTTGGATCGCGACCGCGATGGCAGCATTCGCGCGGTGAACGTGGAGGGCACGCGAAACGTCGCGGAGGCTTGTCTCGCCCGCGGAATTCGGATGGTGCACTGCTCATCGCATCACGCGCTCGAGTTGCGTCCGCTCGACCAGCCACTCGATGAAACCAAGCCGCTGGCGTTGGAAACTGCGTGCGACTATCACCGCACGAAGGCCATCGGCGAGCAGCTCGTGCTCGACCTCGTTCGCTCGCGCGGCTTGGATGCGGTGGTGGTGAGTCCGGGGACGATCGTGGGTCCGTTCGACTTCGAACCGTCGATCCTCGGGCGCGCGCTCCTCGATCTCTATCACCGTCGGATCCCGCTGCTGATGCAAGTGGTGAGCGACTACGTCGACGTGCGCGACGTTGCGAGTGGTGTGCTCAGCGCAGCAGATAAAGGCCGCAGTGGGGAGCGTTACTTGCTCACCGGCGAAGTGCTCGAGCTCAAAGCCATGGTGGCGATTTGGGGCGAGCTCACGGGTGTGCCCATGCCAAAGCGCGTCCTGCCGTATTGGTTCGGCTGGGCGATGCTCCCGTTCACGCTATTGGCTGCGCGCGTGAGTGGGAAGCCCGCGTTGTTTACGGTGAACATGCTGCGTTCGAGCGTGTCGAATCGCGTGGTGTCGCACGCCAAAGCTACACGCGAGCTTGGCTTCGAGCCGCGTGCCACCCGAGCGGCGCTCGGGGGTGCGTTGGAGTTCTATCGGGCTGCGGGTTGGGCCGGACCTATGCCTGCGACGTCGGCGGGTGTAAGTGAGCCGACGTGACTCCGCCCTCGATCAGCGAATCCACTCCAGAACTGCTCGCGCTCATGCGCGAGATGGCGTCGCGACGGCGACCTCGCGATTTGGTCGAGCAACGCGCGCGTGATGCGTTCGTGGTGCCGGCGTTCCTCGATCAACGAAGTGTTCACCAGTTAGACGGGCTGGCACTCGGTGCGGCGCCGGCTTTCGAAGCGGTTCAGTTGTCGCCAGTCGCACAGCTCGGTGTTTGCTCGGTGCTCGCACCCACCTCCCAAGACCGCACGTTGTCGGCGTTGCGCGGCACCGAAGTCGTCTCGGATCCAACCAACGCTCTCGCGCTCGAATGCGCCCAGCGGCTGAAGGCTTTGCCGCATTCTACGGTTCGCTTGTGCACCGTTCATCAAGTGTTGCGGGCGCAGCCGCTGCCTCCGCGGGCTGGCCACACGCGGCACTTTCGGCTGTTTGCGCTGACTACGGCCGGGGTCGGTCGCGCGGAGGATGCATTCGAGGTCGACGCGATCGCGAGCCAACTCGGCGTGTTCGATCGCTTGCTCGACGCAGCTGCAAACACGCTCGGTTGTGTGTTCGGCCCGCGCCGCGCGGTGGTGCGCACCGATGACGCGCGAGCGACGCTAGGAAACCGCGTATGCGAACGACTCGCGCGCGAGCTCCCACACGTCGAGGTCGAACGCGCGCCGCTCGACGCGGCATATTACGGCGGAGTCCGCGTCATGTTCGGGCCGCACACGCAGAGCGGCGACTGGATCGCGATCGGCGATTGCGGCGTGTTCGATTGGGTCGCGCGGCTGACTGCGAACCGGAGGATGCGGTTCGTGGCGGCGGGCTTTGGCCTGCAGTTACTCCGCGTGTTGTTCACGCGCTGAATGGCGCGGCTCGGCAGGAGCGTGCAACGGCGAGCGCGAGCAACGGCGAGTCGCATGCACGGCTCTCGTCGTGCATGCGACCGTTCGTTCAGCCCGCGCGGGCTCAGCGGTTCTCAGTGGCGACGTTCACGACGATCCGGTTCCCGTCGAGCTCGCTGTGATGCAGCGCGCTGATGGTTGGAGGAGCGTCTTTGCGATCAGCCATGGTCACGAAACCGAAGTTTCGCGAGGCGCCGGTGCTTCTATCGGTGATGACGACTGCCTCTGCGACGAGCCCGAATGGCTCGAAGTGAGCGCGCAGAGTCGCGTTCGTAGTGGAGTCGCTGAGACTACCCACGAACAGCTTCGTCGGAATTGTGGCAGCGCTGCGCGGTGTGCGGTTGCCGCCCTCGAGCGACCGCATGACTTCTTCAATGGAGCGCAGGTTGCCGTTGATTTCGGCAGCAGTAACAAGCTGCGGACCGCTGCTCGGGACGTTCCGCTTGTCTAGGCGCCGTTGTTCCTTTTCGCGCGCTTTTCGGTCTCGTTTGTCCTCGCGTGCCCGCTTTTCGAAGGTGCTCATGAAAGGCCTCCCAGCTGAATGGCACGCGCAACGATTGTGATGGGGTTCAGATTGTCCAGAGGCACCTATCCGGCTGTTGTTGAGTTCTTTGCGAGAAACCGACGCGACCACCGTCGTGGTCGAGGTCGTGGCTCCTGTCCCTAGCCGACCTGAGGGTTTGGGGCAAGCCGTACTCGTGGGGAACGGGGAGAAGTAACGTGACTTCCAAGCTCGCCGTGGCTTGCGCGGGTATTGCGCGAGATCGTACGAAATTGGCCGGGTCAGGCGGGCCCGGTTTTGCGATCGCTAGTTTAGCTCAGGACCGGCCGCGCGTAACGACGGAAACGTACGATGACGATGTGGTTCTGTGACCGCAATATCTCACGTCGTCGATGCGGAAGCGTTCTGGTGCGGACGGCGCCGCACTGGCGGATCACGGAACGACTTCCACGACCGTCATCATGCCTCCGTCTTCATGGGCCAGGATGTGGCAGTGAAAGACGAACTTGCCGGTGAAATCGAGGAAGGGCAGACGGATCACGACCTCGCCACCGCCGGGCGGTAACACCACCGTGTCTTGCTCGCCGTGGTTCGTGTAGGGCGTGCCGTTCACGGAAAGCACGCGAAAGTCATTGATGTGGATGTGAAACGGGTGCTGCTCGTTCGTCGTGTTTCGGATCGTCCACTCCTCGAGGCTGCCCAGCTTGGGCATCGCGTCGATCCGGTCTACATCGAAGGACATGCCGTTGATGGCGAACGTGTTGTCTTTCTCGCTTTCGGAAAACGTCCACTCGCGCTGCTGAGCGACCTCGCCAGAGTAGACGTTGCTCGGCGCGACCAAGCCCTGGGCGAGCGGCGCCAGAGCATCCATGGTTCCGCCTTTGACCTCGACGTTGACGAGCACGGCGCGCGGATACACGTCGTCGCCTTGGCTGTACGAGACGGTCTCGAGCACGTACGAACCGCTGTCGAGTGGTGCGCGCACGATGACATCGAAACGCTTGCCAGGCGGCATGATCAAATTGAACGCGGTCCAAGGTTGTTCGACCGGGTTGCCGTCTTCGGCGATCACCACGAACGCCTGCGCAGCGAACGCGGCGTTGTAGTAGATGTCGGCGCTGATGTTCGCTAGACGCCAGAGCTGCGTCTCGCCCGGCCGCATGCTGAGCTTGGGCTCCACCAAACCGTTGACGGTGCGGACCGTAGGCGCGTTCGAGTCGATGTTGTCTGCGACGATCGCTCCGTCTTTGACTTGAAGGTCTTTGAGCGCGAACAGGTGTTGCGGAATGTCCTGATAGGCGTCGGGCAAGAGTTTCTCGAGCCCATCGATGATGAGCACGCCGGATAGTCCACCGAACACTTGGCTCTCGGAGTCCATGTGCATGTGTGAGTGGTACCAGAACGTTCCGACGTCATGATCCGCGGGGACATCGACGACGTAGTCTTGAGTCTCGCCCGGTTCAATCATCAGGAAGATGTTGTCGCTATTGCCTTCGGGTGAGACGTGCATGCCGTGATAGTGAACGTTGGTGTGTTGCTTGAGCCCGTTCTTGAGCTTGAGATGCAGACTTTCGCCGGGTGAGAGGTGCAGGGTCGGGCCAACGAACGCATCGTTGTAGACTGTGCCGCGAACGTTCCCCCCGCTGATGTTCACATCGCGTTCTTTCGGTTCGAGCTCGACTTCGAGCACTCCGTTTTCGCTGCGGTACTCTTTGAGCTCGGCGAACTGCAGCCCCGTCTTGTAGCCCCAATCAGCCGCGCGCGCGGAGCTGGAGCTCTGACCGTCGTCATCGTCGTCGTCACCCGAGTCGCTGCAACCGATACTCAACGCGCACAACAAGCCCAGGTTGATCGCTCGCAATCTGCTCTGCATTGTTTCTCCTCGTCGAGCGTGCGAGCAATGCATGAACCATGCGCGCGGGAGGAGTGCGGCGGTGCAGGTACAGAAGCGTCCGACCGCGCGGACGAAAACGACCGACGGTGTCCGAGGCTAGTGCAAAGTTGGTTTGACTAACGCCTGTGAATGCCGACAACCGAAGCTAGCGACATGCGAGGGTCGCCAAGCCTTTGCCCGGTCCCACTACCGCGCGCAAGCCGTCGCGGACGCAGGCAAACGAGTCGGCCGTGTACGTGTAGCCGAGCGCATCCGGGAACGCCTTTGTCGTAGTCCAATCGGTTGCATTCACGGTTCCGGAGTTGCCCATGTCCCAGGTGATTCCGAACGAGTTGCCCGGCGCGACGTCGGCCGCAGACGCGAGGTTGTTGTCGCGCAGATCCCAATACCCGATGGCAGCACTGTCGCGTGACGTCACGGGGTTCAACACGTTCTCGAAGTAGTTGGCTTCGATCAACGCGTAGCCCTCCATGCGAACGTTGATGCCCGACGTAGAGATTCCAACGAAAGCGTTGTTGAGTACGTGCGCGTAGCCGTGACGTTGCAGCGGCGTGCGCGAGCCAATCTTCTCGAACAGGTTGTGATGGATCGTGACGTGACGCGCGGCGTCGTCATCGTCGCTGTAGCCGTGCAAGCTCGCCTTTTGGTGGTCGTGAAGATAGTTGTAAGAGATCGTGACGTGGTCGGCGCCCTTCTTGAGATCGATCAAGCCGTCGAACGCCGTGTCGCCCGCACCGGGACAGTCCGCGAGCGAACTGGACAATTCGTTGTGGTCGATCCAAATGTTGTTCGGGAAGCCGCTGCTCATGCCTTCGAGCGAGATTGCGTCCGAGTCGCCGCCGCCGGGTAGCAAGCCGAACGTCAGATTGCGAATGATGATGTTGCTCGAGCTCCCCGCCACGTGGATGCCGAAGTTTGCAGCCGAACCGTCGGCGCCGAGGATGGTCAGATCATTCTTTTGTTTGATCTGCAGTAGTTGCGCGGGCAGCGTGTGCTGCGTGCACGGGTCGCTGATGCTCGCGAAGTTGAACTTCCCGGTGTAACGAAGCACGAGGCCTCCGGTCCCAGAGTACGCATCGATCGCCGCCTGCAGCGCCGCGAGCGTCGCGGCTTCGGCGGGCGCTTTATCGCCTCCGCCCGTCGTCGCCTGTCCATATCCGAGTGCGCGGGTCTCAGCCGGTCCGGCTCCCGTCGGAACCTGGGCGCTCGAGCCTGCGCCGGCGAGTTGCCCGCCCGCGCCAGTGCCCGCGCCACCTCCGCTGCCGCTCTCAGCTGCGTGCCCTGCGTTGCTGCTCCCAGCTGCGCCGGCGCCGCCGCCCTGACCGGCGATTGCGGTCGTTCCGGCGTGCGTTCCCGCCTGCGCAGACGCAGTGCCGGTGCCGGCTGCGGGCACAGCAGCGTCTGGAGCCGAGGTGGAACCTACCGGTGCAGCATCGGTTCCGGCTGTCTGGGGTTCATTGCCAGCCCTGCCGGCTCCGCTGATCGCGGATGGCCCCGCAGTGTGGCCGCCCGAGCAGCCGACCAAGAACACGAACAGAACGCAATGACTCGAGCGCGGGTTCATCCCAGTTAGGTTGCGCGCCGCGGACACTGCGGGTCACGCAAGCATCCCGGGCCGTGCAGATTGCGCGACGCGGACGGCGTCATGAGTCAGTCGCTTCGCGGCGGCTGCGCGGCGGTGCGACTGCTCAATCGCACGGGATGCGCGAAGTCCCAACTGCGACGTCGTCCACATAAACCTGGACCGGGCCCTGGGCCGGATCCGCGTAGTGGATACCCACCTCAGCGGCCGTGAATCCGTCTGCGGGTACGGTATTTAGGGGCGGCGAACGAACCGCGAGCATTCCATCGAGGTATGCCTCGTAGATGCCGGCGCTCGGATCGATGCGCACGTGCAGTTCGACGCACACCCATCGATCGCGAGGAAACTCGAGCGTGCCTGGGAAGACTGTGTTCGAGGCGTTGATGTCGACGAGGGACGGACGTATTCGCAACTCGAATCCCTCGTACGGCATCGTAATCTCGCTCATCACTCCGACTGAGAAATGCTGCGTGACTACGACCGTGCCGGGCACCCAGTCGTAGAAGCGCATCCACGCATCTCCCGACTTTTGGTTTGCGAGGGCGACCGTCGCCCAACGGGCTTCGGTACCTTCTGTGGGTGGGCCCGTTGTCGCGAGCAACGACGTGGTCCCCGAGTGCGCGTGGGCAGTGGACCGCGTCAGCATTCCGTTGTGTTCGACTGGGTACTCCCAACGCGAAAAGTCGGGGTCCTCGAATCCATCGCAGAAGGCCACGCCGGGCCGCTCTGGACACAGCGGCGATATCACGACGGTTCCGGCATCAGGGTTGCCCGCGTCGGCTGGAACTTCGGTCGCACCCGCGTCGCGTGGAACTTCGATCCCGCCCGCGTCGGCGTCGTCCTCTCCGCCGTCGCCGCTACCAGCTGCGCCAGCATCTTGCGACCCGCTGTCCAACGACCTGCCTGCGTCGCCACCGGTGCCCGAGCCACCGGAACCGCCCGAGCCGGAGCCGCCGCGACCACCACGGGACACGGGTCCTGCATCCTTATTACCCGCGTCGTGTGAGCTGGCGTCCTTGTCGTAGCCGAAGCGCAGGCATCCAGTGGCGCTCAATGCGAAGCAAATCAGGTAGATCTGCAGCGATAGCGCGCCGAGCCTCGTGCTTTGCGCATATCGTGAGATCGGTTGAAGCGGTCGAGTCGCGCACATAGTAAGCGGCCGATTCATCGTCGCAGTCATCGCGCCGGCAGTGCAATTGCTTGTGCCGGTGTCAGGTGCCGGAACGGCGCCAGAGGCGGCGAAGTGGGGTCGCCTATATGAGCGACAACGTGTGCGTGTGACGGTGGCGATGCCCCGCTCCGCGTGTCCTGCTCACGATGTCTTGGAGCACTGATGAAGTTGTCGACCACGCGCTCGTACTCGGCGTGCCGTGTGAAAGTGTTTCGCCAACGCATGACGCGATGGCCTTCACGAGCAAGCGACGCTCCGCGACGTAGCAGGTTCAGTAACCGCGGCTGGACGAATC
>DASRXR010000060.1:0-10742 GCA_035687405.1 Polyangiales bacterium | reverse complement strand
GGCATGGTGACGGACGACGCGACCCGCCAAGAGTACTACGCCACGATCACCGCGGAAGGCGAACGGCTCACGCGCTTGATCAACAACGTGATGGAGCACGGCAAGCTGCGCCGCGGACAGCGGCATGCCCATCTGACCCTCGGTGACGCCGGCGCAGTCGTTCGCGAGGTCCTCGACCTGATGCGGCCTCACATCGAACGCGAAGGCTTTTCTGTGCAGCTCACGGCTTCGGACGTCCTTCCCGAAGTGCAGCTCGACGTCGACGCCCTCAAACAGATGCTGTTCAACGTACTCGATAACGCACTCAAGTACGGGCGCGGCGACGGTTCGGCTCAGATCGACGTCACGTGCACTGCGGACTCGGGCGGCGGCGTGCTCGTCAGTGTACGCGACTACGGGCGCGGCGTCAGCGAAGCCCAACTCCACGCCGTGTTCGAGCCATTTTTTCGCGGCGAAAACGAGCTCACACGCAGGCAGCAAGGCACCGGCCTCGGTCTCGCGTTGGTGCGCGATTTGGTCGCGCTCATGCGCGGGACCGTAGCCGGTCTCAACCGTTCGCCCGGATTCGAAGTTCGAATCTCGCTTCGGGCGGCCTGACGATCAGGTCAAACCTCGCTCCGCCCAACGCAGCACTACTACTGCGAGCGTTCCCGCGAAGATCGCTGGACCGAAGCGAAACGCAGTCATCTCTTCGAGCTTCGCCGGCTCGGGACGGCGGTGACGCGGCACGAGCGGACGCATGATCAACGCGCCGGTGGTCCGAAGCGACCTGATCAACTTACCTTCGAACAACAGCCGCGCCGGCGCATACAACACGACGCACGCGAACGCGTACAGCTCCGCTTCGATGCCCAAGTAAGGACCGAGGGCGGCACCGACGACAGCGAGTAGCTTGACGTCGCCCCCGCCGATGCCGTCCAACCGGTAAAGAAGCATTGGAACGAGCGACACCAGCACGAGGCCGGCGAGCATCGATATAAGTGCGCCACCAACTGCGACCATGCCGCGCGGAGCTGCAACGGCCAGGTTGAGCAGGATCGCCGCAATCGCTCCCGCCGCGACGAGCCGATTCGGAATCAAGCCCGTTCGCAGATCCCAAATCGCTGCAGCGCCAGTCAGCACCACTGCGAGGAGAAGTGGCCAAAACACGGGTTGCAATGCAGTCATGTGGAATGCCTCTCGCAGTAGTGCGGGTTCTCGCAGCTTCACTCGGACGTCGGGATGCCGCTGACCGTCGTCGCCTGATTGGTCACCGCGGTGTTCACGTTTCCACCGAAGGTCCGAAAGGCGGCGAATGCAGCGATCGCAACGAGACCCGCGAGCATCGCGTACTCGACGAGGCCCGCACCGCGCTGATCGCGCAGGAGGCTGCGTTTCTTGCCGTTCGTAGCTGCAATCTTGGTTTCCGTAGTCATGATCTCTCCTGAACAGTTGAGTATTGCGCGGGCGGGTAGCTCGCAGGTCCGAGCGAAGTTCGCGTTCGACCTGCTCGAGTCCTTGAGCAACCTGTGTGCCACGCGCTCGGCCGGGGTTTCGAGCGGTCGCGACTCCCGGAACCGCCCACTGCCAACTCGCGGTTGCGGCCCTCGGTTGCGTTCCGACCCCTCCACAAACCTCTAGAAATGACTCCGATTGGGCGCTTCGATCTTGACCGGACCGAGCGGCGCTGGCCCTTGCTTCTTGGTCTTCTTGGCCGGCGACACGAGCTCGCTAAACGTTTGATCGAACACGGCAACTTCGTCGCGCGCGGGCATCGTCATCGTGAACTCCGGGCTCGTCGGGCGAAGGCGGGTGTGGTCTGGGCCGGAGGTATCGAGCACGACCGTGACCTGCTCCGCCGGCGGAACCTTCAGGAGCGCGTGTGCGACGCCGTCGGAGTCCGTCCGCGCAATCTCCCGGCCCAGATGTTTCACCGCGAGATCCGAGCCACCTTTAGCTCGCACCGCAACCACGAGCGACCGCATCCGCGGCTCACATCGCGCGCGATACTGCGGCACGACCGAAACGCCCACGAGCGGCCGCAGCGTGATCGATAGTGGCTTTTCCGGCGATGCAAAACCCTCGGGACACGCGACGTTCAACGCGACGACGTCGCCGTTGTCGCCGATCAGCGTGACGCGCACCGAACCGTCCGCGGCGGTGCGACCTAACTCCTTGGCACCTTGAAGAATTGCGACTGCACCCAGCGGCTTCGCAGGATCACTTTCGACTTGCACGTCTAGATCGAACCGCAGTCGCGTAGACGGCCCTGTCGACGAGACCATCCCGCAACCGGATCCCGCACTAGCCAGACCGAGCCACCAGCCGCATTGGACCGCAACCCGCAGCGACAACCGCGAGTTGACAGCGGTGCGCCGCGGAGGGCGGCGCGACATCAATGGTTGCGAACCTTTCGGGCGCAGTGACCGTGGCAGGGTTCTTGCTGTTTGCGGGTCCATCATGAGTTCTCCATCGCTCCGAGCGCTTCCACTTTTTGCAGGCGGACCTTCGAGCGCGCGAGCCGCTTCGTTCGGCCTGGACTCCCGAGGTGCGATCCTCGTGCCAGCGATCGTGATGGGGGCGTTGCTCACCGGAATGCTCTTCTACGTCGCCGCCGTGGGCGACGCGATCATCTTCCGGACGCAGCTGCAGGATGCAGCCGACACGACGGCGTTCACGAGCGCGGTCTGGCACGCGAAGGGTATGAACATCGTCGCCGTCATCAACATCCTGATGGCGCTCTTGCTGTGCGTGATCGTGTTGTTTCACGTGCTCGAGGTCATTTGTTTGGTCGTCGCGCTCATTCCGGGTGTCGGTGCGATCTCGATGACTGTGTTTCGAACGCTCGTAAATCTCGAAGAAAAGGTCTCGAAGGGCATCGGCGAAGGGCTGCACGTGCTGAAGATCACGCAACAAGGCGTGACGGTCATCGTGCCGTACATCGCTGCGTTCGACGCGAAACGGACGCCGACAGCTGCAGACACGGTGTGGCCGGGCAGCATGGCGCTGCTCCCGGTGCCGGTCGACAAGATCTTCGGCCAGTCGAAGACGCGCTCACCTGAAATGGGGCCCGCTGCGCTTCCGGTTCAGGACGGAGACTTCGGAACGCTATGTGCGCGCGCGACGAAGATCATCCCTGAGCAGATCATGGAGCTCATCGACAAGTTCGCGGACAAAGCCCCGTGGCCGTTCGAAGGTGTGCTCCGCGGCGGGCTCGAGAAGATTTGGGGCGCGATCGAAGGTCCGATCGACACGCTCGCGGAATCCGGTGATGGGATCATGTGCCAGCCGGTCAATCACATCATCGCGGCGCTCGCCGAGAAGGTTGCGGGCACGGTCGAGAAGGACGTCGGCAATAGAGCGTGTGGCCGAGAGGCTGACGACCAAGCCGACGAAGCTCAGAAGAAAGCCGAAGCTGAAAACGCGATCCCGAACGCGGACGGAACTAAGAAGCCCCCGCTCAAGCCGCCGACCGAGGCCGAGAAGCGAGACGCGAAGAACAAGCGCGACAAGCAAGTCGACGGTTGCGCGAGCAGCGTCATCGGCGAGCTGTCGAAGTCGACCGACATCTCGGTGTTTCCCGCAGAAATGTGGAGCGCCGCTGCGAACGGCAACGTGTTCATGCACAGCTGGAGTCGCGTCTCCGGCACACCTCGCATGTTCAATCGCGACTCGCAGTTCATCGCGATGGCTGACCGCGGCCGCATGCCGACGGTCACGCCAAGCAACATCGCAGTCGCCGAAGCGGAGTACTACGTCGATTGCGCCGACGCTTGGAGCGCGTGCTCGGGCGACGCGTTGTGGGCACCCAACTGGACCGCGCGCATGCGCCGCTTCCGTTGGCCGACCGAAGAGCTCGCAAAGATGGGCAAAGAGACGGTGCTGAATGGCGGCACGGTCATTCAAGACGTCGTGTTCGAACAAGGGGAGCAGTTCCTCGCGGACATGCTCGGCAAGAAGGCGGGGGAGTACGGCGGCGAAGCGATCGCGAGCCTGATCGTCGAGCAAGTTCGCAAGTGGGACTACTTCGAAAAGCTCGTCGACAAAGCCAACGAAGCGATCAAAGACGGCGCGGAAGCTGCAGGTCTCGGTGACTTACTCGAAATGCGTCCGGCCGACGAGAAACGGATTCACTGATGACTACTCGTAGAAAACGTGCGCGCAAGCAGCAGAGCGGTGTCGTGATGGTCGAAGCGATCATCGCGATCTCGATGATCATCGTGATGTTCGGGGGCGTCGTGTACTTCCACAACGCCTACGACGCAAAAGCGCGCGTGTTGCGCGATGCGCGCATGCAGGCGTGGCGCGCGACCGATGTCGCGTGCGAAGGCGGTGGCCGGGGCCAAGCGAACCTGACCGCGATCATCCCCGCACCCTACGCGAGGACGAACGGTGCAGCGCTCTCGGTCACGGCGCGAGCAGAGATGAAGTGCAACGAACGCCACGACGACCGGAAGACTATCAGCGGCGTGCTCGCGTGGTCCGGACTCGGCGAAAAGATCGGCAACTTCGGCAGCATGCTGCTCGAGGTCTTCAGTTTTTGACAGGGAGCTCGAATGGACCGCGCAAACTCGAAGCCTGAACGTCCTACCTCTTCTCGCGCTGCGGGCTGGTGGCGAGTCGGCATCTACTGCACCTTGCTCGCGCTCTTCGGAATTGCGCTCACCGCTCGCGGCTTGGCCGCGGAAGCGAGCGAACGCAGTTTGCTGTTTGGGCAGCAGCTCGGCAGCTTTCAGATGTTCGCCGGGCGTTCCACCGACTTGGTCTTGAACGGCCAGCAGTTGTCGCTGCACACGCAAGTCGTGAAGCGCCCGGTTCGCGAGGTTTTGAACGACTTCGCGCAGACGTGCCGTGCCGGAAGTGAACGCGCTGCGTCCGAGTTCATCGAGCACACGGGCGGTGGCTCGCTCGAGGTCGCGGCGCTTCAACGCTTGTTCGTGATGCGCGATCAGCGCGGCGATCAAGAAGGTACGGCCCTGTGTTTTGCTGGGCTCGGTGAAGGCGGCTTGTCCGACGTCACGGCGCGTTTCAGCCGTTTTGCCGAGACGTTCGACCTGAGTGAGCTCGGCGGGCTGCGCTATGTGTACTTGAAGAAGGTCGAGCACGGCACGCACGTGATCTTCGTGACGGGCAACGGGTCGTTGTCGCTACACGGTCTGTGGCCGAGCGACGACCGCGACGTCGCAGGCGCAGAGGCGATCGCGGGCGTCCGACCGAAGGATTCCGTGCGCTTCATTTCAGCGCATTTGCTGAGCGCGCCACGCGGGCTGACCGCGTATCGCTCGACGCGGCCGGCGGCAGAGTCCTTGCGCGACTACGCACAGCAGGTGCGGGCCGGCGGCTACGAGGTGCTCGACTTCGCAGCTCTGGGTGGCGGGGAGAAGTCACTCGGGCTCGAAGCGGGTGTCGATCTGCGCGTGCTGCGCAAGGACGGCCAGATGTTGATCGCGACCAGCATGCCGGATGGCACGGGCAGTTACCTGAGCGTCGTGCAGCTCTGAGGAATGTTCATGTTCACAACCACACGAACTTTGGCACACGCGCGCAAGCTCTCGAACGACGAACGCGGCGCGCTGGTCTTGGAATACGTCGTCGTCGCGATGGTCGGCATCATGACTGCGACGGCGTTAGTCGGGCTCGGTGTTGCCATCGTCAATGCTGTGGGTCCTTCGCTTCAGATTCTCTATTCCGAGTATCCGTGAACGGCCGACTACGCCTGTTCGCAGAAGCTCGGAGCCACGGGGTGCGACGTGAAAAATGAGCGCGGTGTCGTCTATTTGGAGATGTTGATCGGGTTTCTACCCGTATTCATGTTCTTCCTCGGCACCTTACAGGTCGCCGACGCGAGCATCGCGCACTTGGTCGTGGAGCACGCGGCTACCACTGCCGCGCGAGCCGCGGTCGTCGTGCTGCCGGATGATGGCGCTTATTACAAAGACGAAGACAACGCGAACATCGACGAGTTTCGCGACTATCGGCAGTCGGATGTCGAGCGCGCGGCCGATACGATCTTAGAAGCGAACCCGCGGCTCGATCGCAGCTTCGCGAACGTTTTACTCGACAAGCCCAAATATGAAGAGCGCGAGGTCGTCACGGCGAACGTCAGCGCTCCGTACCACTGCTTAGTAGCGGTGTTTTGTCCGGGTGGGCTGACGATTACCGCGAACGCGCAGCTGATCTATCAGGGCGCGCACTACAAGTACGAGCCGAGCACCGGTTGGGCGTCGAATGCGGCGAATCATGGGCTCGACAACATTCGGAAGAAAGTTGGCGAGTACAAAGAAAAGAAGCGGCAGGAGCAGCAAAACAACGGCAAGCAGACCGGCGACGACAAGGCCAAAGACGACGACACCACCAAGCCCGACGACGAGACGACTAAACCGGACGACGACACAACCAAGCCTGACGACGACGACAACGACAACGACAAGAACGACGAGGCGAACCAGAAGAAGGTCGACGATCTTCGAACGGCGCTGCCTCCGAAGCTGCGTGACGTCCCGATCAAGATCGACCCCGACCTTCCGGGTTCGACCGTTCGAGTTCATTACACGCACGACGACAAGGGTCGAATCACAGGCATAGAGGTCCGAGTCGGACCCGACGCGAAGGCGCGTCACATCGCGGATCACGCCGCGACGATCAAGACCATGCAGCGCTACCAAGGCGTTGCAGGCAAAGCCCGCGCACTCGTCAACCGCTTCACCGCCTGGCTCTCCGGCAATCCGAAAGCAGGTCCCGGAACACTCGCGTGGGAAACCAAGCGCGAGGTCGAGAAGCTCACCGCGATCATCGAGAATCGCCAGCGTCAGCTCGACGACCCGAACCTCACCGACGCAGAGCGCAAAGAGCTCGAGAAAGAGCTCGACTCGTACGAGCGGCAACTCGCCGAGCACGAAAAGGTTCTCGAGGACGTCACGAACGAGCCTGGCCGCGGCTACGTCGCGGCGAAATCCGCGGGCGAATCGGCTCGGGATGTCGCGCAGCGTGAATACGGCAAAGACGGCCGCACCGTTCCCGATCCTCCAGAGGGCTATCACTGGTCGATCGACAACAACGGCGATCCGATCGTCGTCCGCGACCGTGTGCAAGTGGACGGGCAAGAGATCCCGCCTCGGCAATACGACTCGAAGACGCGCACGTTCCCGGTGCGCCCCGATAACCCGATCCCACCGCGGTATCGCGACGATAAGAACGCGATCAACGGAACTCACCCCGCCACATCGGCAGACATCGAAGCGAAAGCATTGGCGCGGCAGCAGGCAGTGACCGACGTCCAAGACGCGCGAGAGGAAGTCGACCGTTTGGCTCGCGTCGCGAAGATTCCGCCCGAAGTCGACGTCAAGAGTGCCGACGGCAACAAATACATCGAGGATCAGATCAAAGCTGCTGCCGGCGATCCAGTGAAGCTCAAACAGCTTCAAGACCTCGCCACGGCACGCAACAAGCTGACGGCAGAACGCGCCAAGCTCACGCAAGCGAGCGAACAACTCGGCAATCAGATGGCCGAAGAATACATGGATGCGCACTTCGGCGAAAATGGAGACATCGCAGCCGGGTACGACAAGACGTATCCCAAGACCTCCACGTATACGCCTGGCAAATCCGGTGAGTTCGACTATGTGTATACCAAGGGCCAACCCCCGTCGGAGATCATCATCGTCGAAGCCAAGGGTGCTTCGAGCGACTTAGGCTCAGCGAACACCGATGCAGGCAAAGCCTCACAGGGCTCGCCGGAGTACTTGCGAGAGACCGCTCGCAAGATGGCATCGAAGGAAACGGACCCCACGTTGAAGAAGATGTGGCTCGACATCGCAGCAGGAAAGAAGAGCGCGCCTAGCGTTCGCTACGTCGTCGTCAAGGCGCCGGTCGATGGCGACGGCAAGGCCCAAGCTGGTCAAGTGTCCGAGTTCGATCTAAGTCCGCGGACGGACCCGAGTACGAACCCATGAAAACACCACCTCGTCATGAGCTCCCGAGCTCGCGTGAAAGCTTTGCGGACTCGATCGAAAGCGATGCGGCAGAGCTGGAGCTCGAGCTCGGAGGACCGACGTGGGACGCCGAATGGATGCCGAGCTTCCATCGCACCGCGTTGAACCACAGCGCGATCCGTGCGTACGTGAATCCTGCTGATCCTGGGATCGCGCACGCGCTCGAGCTCGTCGCATGTGCCGCTGCAGCGGCACATGCAGCGGCACTCACTCCGGGAACTGATCCGATCAAAGCTCCCGCGCCGGGCGGTCGTCAGGTGGATGTCGTGCGAACAGCGCGGCCGCGGGAGTTGCAGCCGGCAAGTCAGTGGCGCACCGGCGTGCTCGCTGCCGTCGTATCGCGCAACGCCGATGCCCTACACATGCTGACCGCGATGCGCCCGGAGGATCTGCTGCGGATCTCGCGAAATCCTCCACCCGCGTGGTTCGATGTCGAGACACGCGCCCTCAGCTGTCTGTTCAGGCGCGAAGTCGACGCTGCCGATCGATTGCTCGAGGCGGTCCAACTCGCAGGATCCGAGCGCATGGACCAGGACTGGCCGCGCGATATCGTGGCTCCGGAGCTGGAGCTCGGCGCACGGGCGCTTCAGTCCGACGTCGAAAAATTCGACGTCGCGATGCTGCACGCGTTGGAGCGCCACCACGAATACTACGCGGGCGATGGCAAAGACGACTTCCTCGGGCAGCTCGCGCTCGCGCCCCTTGCGATCGCGGCGTTCGCACATGACTTGGGTCTGATTACCGGAGTCGAGTCCGACTACACGCCCCGCTGGCTCATCGAGCGGATCTAGAGCGCCGGCCAGTCAATCGCCGACCTCGAGGTTCGATCGCACGGTACAAAGCCGTTGGCTGAATGTTCATGACCTGACGAAACGCATAACTAAACGCCGCGACGCTCGAGAAGCCCAACTTTACCGCAACCTGTTTGATCGATGCGCCGCCTTCCCCCAGCATCGTCAGCGCGATCATGATGCGCGCGCGCTGTCGCCACGCCTTGAACGTCAGCCCGGTCTCCGCGGGAAACAGGCGCGTGATCGTCCGCGCCGACGCGCCAGCTTCGCGGGCCAGCTCACCCAGTTCTCGCTCGCCACTCGGATCTCCCAACACGAGCTCGGCCACAATGCGCGCGCGAGGCTCGATCGGAAGTGGAATGAACGTGCCAGGGTCTTCTGCTTCCGCCAGCTGAAACATCGCGACTTCTGCGAGCAAGCTGCGTAGTTGCGGATGCACGTTCTCCTCGAACGACCCGAGGATCGCTTGCCGGAGCAGCGGCCCCACCACCACGACGAACTCGCGCGACAACCGCTGCGCTTCCGGATGTGCTTCGAGCCGTTCACGCGGAATCAGCAGCGAACGCATCTCGATGTCTGCGAGCACGTCCACCGAGTGCTCCAAGCGCGGCGGAATCCACACCGCGCGCTCGGGCGGCACGAACCAGCGACCTTGCGGCGTAGTCACCTGCATGATCCCTTTCGAGGCGAAGAGCAGCTGCGCCTCGGGATGAACATGCAGCCCGATACACGTCCCGCGCGGGTACGAGCGCGACAGAACACTAGTGGGCATGTCTTTGGAATTGCTTCGTTCGGCGGGCGGGCGCTGAGCTGGCATCTCGTCGATGTTCATTGGCCGCTCGTCGATGGACGGCGCACTTATAGTGGCCTTTCGCGCACTCGAAAGCACGCCCATGAATAACCCGCGTACGGTCATCAGTTTCGTCAACGCGGCGCACTTCCTCGACCACTACGCGATGCTCATCTTCGCGGCAGCGGTCGTCGTGATGGCGCCCATCTTCGGGATGACGTATTCGGAGTTCCTGCCGTACGCCACGCCTGGCTTCGTCGCGTTTGGTGCTGGCTCGCTTCTGACGGGTTGGCTCGGCGATCGATGGAGCCGCCGGCACATGCTGGCGATCTACTTCGTAGGCCTCGGCGCGGCGCTCATCGCGACTGGATTCGCGCGCACTCCACAACAGCTCAGTCTCGCGCTCTTCGCGATCGGCGCGTTCGGATCGATCTACCACCCGGTCGGCACCGCGATGTTAGTCGCCTACGCGGCTGAGGTTGGCCGTGAAGTCGGGATCAACGGCGTCTGGGGAAACCTCGGGGTCGCGTCGGCCGCGCTCGTCACTGGCATTTTGACGCAATACTTCGGATGGCAGTCAGCGTTCGTCGTGCCAGGTGCGATCGCAATTGGGTTGGGGTTGGCGTTCACGCGCGCGGTCGCCCACGAAAAGCGCGTTATGAGCTCCAGTGCCGCTGCCGTGCGCGTCGATCCGGGCGCGATGAAACGCGTCATCCTCGCGCTCGTCGTCACGATCGTCGCGAGCTCGACGACGTTCAACGCGATCACGGTCGCGATTCCCAAGCTATTCGCCGAGCGCCTCACGACGCTCACGCACAGCACGGCGTGGATCGGCGTCATCGCAGCAGCGGTCTACGTGTTCGGCGCGCTCGCGCAGTACACGATTGGACACTTGCTCGATCGACACTCGCTCAAGAGCGTGTTCCTACCGATGGCGTTTCTGCTCGCGCCGCTGCTAGCGGCAGCGGCGTTCTCGAGCGGTTGGCTCCTCATTCTGGTCTCGATCGGCATCGTGATAGGTATCTTCGGTCAAGTGACGATCAACGACGCGATGGTCGCGAAGTACACGAGCGATCAGTGGCGCGCGCGGGCGTTTGCGGCGCGATACTTCTTGGGCTTCACCGCGGCGGGCGCGTCCGTTGCGTTGGTAGCCTGGTTGCACGACCGAGGCGGATTCGAGCTGATGTTGGA
>DASRXR010000059.1:0-2045 GCA_035687405.1 Polyangiales bacterium | reverse complement strand
ATGGCTGGCTCCGGCCGGACCGCCGCCCTTACAATGGTTATGTCGTGTTGTGTCGCGACATATTGGCGCCGCGGCTCGAGCTCGTGACGGGTGTGGTTCGCGATGGTGACGAGCCACTGCTGCCGAAGGGCGAGTCGGCTTTTCACTCGGGCGAGTACATCGGGGCTCCGTCGTTTGCGCCCGATGGCAGTGTCTGGGCCGGTTTTCTGAGCGCTGCGGCTGGGGGAATCGTCGCTCGCCTGTCTGTCGCGGAATGACTCAAGAGCGAAGGCGCGAGGAGAGAAGATGCTGCTTCAAGCGAAGGGACAACAACGCACTTGCGCTCCCGAGGACATTCGCAGTCTAGAGCGCGAGGTCATCACTCATCGAAGCCACGGCGACGCGCCGCAGCCCTCAGCGGCGCATGCTCGCGCCTACTTCTCGGCTGAGCCCGTCACCGAGTGCACGCTGCGAATCGGCGCCGACGGAAGCGTCTACGTCGGAATCACAGCGGCCAGTCCAGGGCCTAGCGGCGGCTTTCTTCTGACGCGCGACAACGGCCGGAACTGGACGCACGTCATCCCCACACTTCCCGGTGAGCAAGACCTGGTGCTCAACGCGGCGATGGGGTCGATCGCAATCGACCCGCTCACGCAGCGCATCTTTGCCTCCAGCATGGGTGACCCGAGCTGCCCCGTAGAGGGCGAGTGGGCCGAGAAAATCGCGCGTTTGGTCCGCAGCCGAAAGACCTGGTCGGATACCCTCGCCTACTCCGACGACAGCGGAGCAAGTTGGACCGTAGTACGCGGTCAGTTCCGCGACGCGGGCGATTGGGGCAAGACGTTTCTCGGCCCTCCTGCACGCGCGGCCACCCGCGAACGGCTCGAGCGCAGCGGCTATCCAAACGTGATCTATCACTGCGCGGGCGCGACGTTTTCCTGTACGTCGTATTGTTTCCGTTCCTTCGATGGCGGAGCAACGTTCGAGCGCACTGCACGGCCCGTGTTTTGCGACTACCGCGGGCGCACGCCGCTTCCGTACGGAGAGCCGCCGGCCGAGCTCGGGGGTGCGCCGCGAGACGATCAACACACGCTGTCAGGCGTCGGCGTCGTGGCGAACGACGGCACGATCTACATCCCAGCCAACATCAACGGCTTTGCTCGCATTTACGTCAGCTGGGACGAAGGCGACAGCTGGACGGATCGACCGATTCCGGTGGCTGCCGTCCGCGGCAAACATTCCTATGGCGACATCACCGGCTTCCAGCAACCGCCCAACGGTGGCCGCCCGATTCGCCCCCAGCAACCGTTCCATGCTCTGTACGGCTCGACGGCGATGTCTTCGCTCTGGTCACAACAGTTGACGATCGATGCAGAAGGAACGCTCTACTTGAGCTGGGTCTCTGCGCGTGACGACTTGCCGTACCTCTCGATCTCGCGTGATGGCGCGAAGAGCTGGAGCGAGCCGCTCTGCGTCGCGGCTCCCGGTGTGAACATGGCCTGCATCAGCGCGATCGTCGTAGATCGGCCCGGGCAGGTCGCGATCGCGTATTACGCCTCGCGCGACGGCGGTGAAACGTTCGACGGAATGCTCAGCGTGAGTCACGACGCGCACGAGCCGAGCCCCAGTTGGATTTCGGTGCAGACATCTCCAGAAGCGCCGATTCAACCGAACCGTATCAGCGAGCCGATCGAGTTTGTGGGAGTGAGTTTCGCGCCGGATGGCAGTGTGTGGGCGGCGTTCGCGCGGGACACTGCGATCTTCGACGAGTCATCAGCGGAGAGGCAGTGCGACGGGAACTTCCGCTACAACGGCGACCGGTTCAAAGCGGTGGTGCTCCGGCTCGATGCAAACGGTTGAGCTGCGTTCAGCTCCGGTTGCCCCGAGCCCGCAGCGTCGTTACTGCGCTCAGTCAGGAAGTCACGCAGCGGAATGATCAGCGCTTGCGGGCGATCCTCCGGAAAGAACAGCTTGGCGTCGGGAACCTCGATCACGCGAACGACGCCGGGGATTGTGTCCTTCAGCCAATACGCCCACTTCAGCTCGAAGAAGACGTCATCGATTCC
>DASRXR010000058.1:0-2941 GCA_035687405.1 Polyangiales bacterium | reverse complement strand
CTTCGGTCGCTGGAGCGGTTCAACTCGACGGCTTGTATCGCCTGAATCGCGACGAGCTCACACCGATCTGGAACGCGGGCGACAAGAGCCGGCCGATCGGCGAGATCGACTGCTGCGAAGCTGAGAGCTGCGCGAACGTCGACCCCGTGCGCTGCGAGTGACCGGACGCTCGCCGCTCACGGCGGCAGCATTCCACCGTAACGCTGGACGCCGCGCGCGCGGCGACTATCCGGGTAGAGCTGGGTGAAGAGCCGCGAGCGCGCATACGCTTCTTTCGCGTGGCCGGCCTTCGACCAAGACTCGACCTCCCGCGCCAACGCATCCTGTGCGAGTGAGCCGCGCGGCGCGAGCTCGCGTGCCGTCGCGAAGGCCTCGGCAGCTTCTGCCGGCCGGCCAAGCCGCTCGAGCAGCACACGCCCCAACGTGAACGCGGCAAGCGGCGTCGCCGGGCTGTCCCGGTGCGCGCTCAGCACCTTGCGCAAGTACAAGACAGCAGTCTCGGAGTGGTTCGTCAGGCGCGCAGCATCCGCGGCCTCCATCAGCGCTTCCGGATCATTCGGGACCGGCGCGCCCTCCTCGAGCAGGCGATACGCGCCCTCGGGGTCCCCACTCTGACTCAAGCTGCGCCACTCCGTGCGAGATGACTCCGCGGTCGAAGCCTGAGGTGCCGCTGCGCGCTGCGCTCGTCGACCCGCTTTTCGAGGGACAGGTTTCAGAGCGGGTGGCGCACTCGGGCTCGGAGTTGGAGTCGCCACCGGTTGTTCCGGTGTGCTTTCGCGCGGCGCGACCTGTTCGAACCAACGCGCCTCACCGCTTCGCACGAACGTCGTTCCGTTCGCGTTGCGTACGCGCACCTTGCCGTGTGTCACCGCGACGCGAACACGACCGTGGTCGCGCTCGACGTCGAAGGCCGTTCCAATGACGACGATTTCGACCGTGTCCGCAAAGATCGAAAACCGGCGCAAGGTGTTCGGCACGACCTCGAAATGCGCGGTGCCTGCTTCGAGATGAAGTGACACGTGATCTGACTGGTTGATGTCGACTGTCAGCTGACTATTCGGATTCGTCAGCTCGGCAGTGGATCCATCCGCAAGCTTGACTCGCCGCCCTGCGCGCAAGACTTCGCCGGGTTGCACTGCAACTTCGGCCGCCTCGGTCTGGACACTTTCAGCGTCGGTCCGGCGTGCGGCCGCGTGGGAACCACCGAGCAAATAGCCGGGCTCGAGCCCCAGATGCGGCACGCCGTACGCCAAGCCGAGCACGAGCACGAGCGCCCCGAAGCTGGCGGTCACGCCTACCTTCCGCACATACCGGCGCTTACGGCTGCGCGCGAGCTCGAGGTACGCGCGATCACTCCGCGCTGGCCCCCAGGCGGGCACGATTTTGTCCCGCAACGTCGTGAGATCTTGAGTCAGGTCATCCACGGGTCAGGTCCGAATGCAGCTGTGCGAGCGCGGCCCGCGACGAGGTCCATCGCGGTCATGGAGAAAAGGCGTCGAAAGCGCGTTCCCACTTTCGGATCCTTGTGTGTCGGGCCAGGCACTAAATGGCTCGGCCGTGGCGAGGCGTGATCCAGAGGACTCAACCAACCTCCCGATCTTTCCGAATTCGACGCAGGCGGATCACTCGGGCCCGCCCGGCTTCCGGCCTGGTGACACCTCAGCCTCATTCGCTGTGCGAACACTGCGCTGCGCCGCTTCGGATCCATGTGAACCGAATCACAGAGGCATCTAGCCGCACATGTCAGAGTACACACCGGGGCCAAGCAGACGCTCATGAGCGTTACGAATCCGCAGCGCTGGCAATTCGACGAGGATCTAGAGAGCAAGTACGAGATCATCGACGTGCTCGGTGGCGGAGGCATGGGTCGCGTCCTGCGTGCGCGGCACCGTCAGCTCAAACGTTTAGTCGCCATCAAGTTGCTGCAGCACGACCTCAAAGCGTCCGAAGCGGTCACCCGTTTCCTGCGCGAGGCGAGAGCTGCTGCCCACATCCGAAGCGTCCACGTCGCACACGTGATGGACGCCGGCATTCTGCGCAATGGCCAGCCGTACATCGTGATGGAGTACCTGCAGGGTCAGGACCTCGCGAACATGGTCGCGTTGCGGGGTCGGCTGCAGGTCGAGCAAGCGGTCGGCTTCGTGCTGCAAGCGCTCGAGGCGATCGCAGAAGCGCACTCGCTGCAGATCATTCATCGCGACATCAAACCCGGAAACTTGTTCGCGACGCGCGCGCTCGCGGGCGAGACTTCGATCAAAGTCGTCGACTTCGGGCTCGCGAAGACGAGCCTCGCGCTCGACACGTTGGACCCCGGGGTAACAGAACGCGGGGCTGTCCTCGGGACCCCGAGTTACATGTCACCCGAGCAGTTCGTCGACGCGCAAGATGCCGATGCGCGCACGGACATTTGGGGGGTTGGAGCGACGCTGTTCGAGTTGCTCACAGGTACACCTCCGTTCACGGGGGCGAGCCTGCCGCAGATCTACACGGCGGTGATGCACCAGCCGATTCCGAAGCTTCGAAGCTTGGTGCGCGAGTTACCCGAAGGCCTCGAGAACGTGATCGCGACGTGTCTGACGCGCGAGCGCGCGAAGCGCTATGCGAACGTCGCGGAGCTCGCTGAAGCGCTCGAACCGTATGCAGCGGATTCGAGCCGCGAGCACGTCGCGAGGATTCGGCGAATCGTCGATGGCGTGCGCGACTCGATCGATCACCTCGATGTTCCGGAGGACGAGGTCCTCACGAACTTTGGCGCGCCGAGCGATGTTCCGAGCGTGAAGCCGGGCGTGATCAGCTCGACGTTTGCGCGCGATAGCCGCGAGCTCGCGTCGCCTTCGAATGGTCATGCCGCGCCGCCACCGAAACGACGCCGATATTGGGTTGGGCTTGCCGCGCTCGCAGTGGCGCTCATGGGTGCAGTCGCGTGGACCGTCGCCTCGCG
>DASRXR010000057.1:0-4898 GCA_035687405.1 Polyangiales bacterium | reverse complement strand
CGTCAAGCGCATCACCATCGGCTCGGGCGTGCGCTACGACTTGGCGGTGCGCTCACCCGAGTACGTGAAGGAGCTCGTCACGCATCACGTGGGCGGCTACTTGAAGATCGCGCCCGAGCACATCAGTGACGGCCCCCTGTCGATGATGATGAAGCCCGGCATCGGCACGTACGATCGCTTCAAGGAACTGTTCGATCGCTACTCCCGCGAAGCCGGCAAAGAGCAGTACTTGATCCCGTACTTCATCGCAGCGCATCCAGGCACGACCGACGAAGACATGCTCGAGCTCGCGCTGTGGTTGAAACGCAACGGCTTCCGCGCCGATCAAGTGCAAGCGTTTCTACCTTCACCGATGGCGAGCGCGACCGCGATGTACCACAGCGGCAAGAACCCACTTCGGAAGGTGCATCGCGAAGGCGGCGACGTTCGAACTCCGAAGGGCCCGAAGCAACGCAAGCTTCACAAAGCGTTCTTGCGCTACCACGACGCGGACAACTGGCCGCTCTTGCGTGAAGCGCTCCAGCGGATGGGCCGTCAGGATCTGATCGGCGCCGGTGCGCAGTGTCTCATTCCGTGGAAGCAACCGCTCGGTTGGCTGGCCACGCGCGCCGAAACCGGCGCTCGTTCGATTCGACCCGCACGACCGGAGCGCGGTCGCATCCTCACGCAGCACACAGGGTTGCCCCCGCGGCGCACGAAGTAGCTTGTTCTAGGCTGTCTCAGTCCTTTTTCTCGGGCGCACAGATCCGCGGAATCGATACGTGCTCGTGTGATGCGTCCGGATGATCGGGTGGCATGCTCGAACGCCGCGGGCGAATGGGCCCCCAACCGTCGTGAACATCCTCCTCGTCATCTGCGAGGATCTTGGGTGGTTCGTCCCTTCCCGTTTCACTGATCGTTACCATGGTTTGGTCCCTCCCCATGGGTGTACGCGCGACAACTCGCAGCGCTAGCGACGACTCGCGCTCTCCCCGACTCACCACACTCTAGGACGCGATCTAACGACGTGCCATACGGCAGAGCGTGAATGACAGCTCGCTACTGCGCTGCACACAAGGTAGGTATTTGCCGCACGCTCACGATCACAATCGAATCTGAGCCACTCCACGCGGTGAAACGCAGCGGTTGTGTCATCTCACTCTTCTCACGGGACACAACGAATTGACGCTCGTGGGTCGTTTCTACCGGCATGCCTTGCGGCTAGAGTGGAGTGAATGTGACGAACTCGCGACAGCGAGACGCGCAGTCACATTGCCCGCGTCGCAGCTCTTTGCGGCGCACGGAAGGTGAATCAGCGAAAACGAGAACACGGCAAGAAAGGGGGCATCCATGGGTGCCATGCTCTGGGAGAGGCGCAAATTCTTTCGGATCCCACTCTCGGGAAAAGCTTTGCTTCAGCACGGTGAACGATGCGACGGGTTGTACTGTCTCGAGAACCTCTCGATTGGAGGTTGCATGCTCAGTCACGGACCCGACTGCGCACTCGGAGACAAAGTCGCCTTGACGTTACACGTAGATGGCGAGGACGAACTCGAGCTGGCCGCGAAGGTCGTGCGGCACGAGGGCGAGGGGACAGGCGCCACGATCGGTCTGTGTTTCACGGATGCCGATCCGCGATTCGAAGATCGCATTCAAGATCTCGTGATGCGTTCGATCGAACGCGATCAGCAGAGCGAAATCCTCGTGGTGCACGCGCAACCGGAGCGCGTGACGAAACTCCTCGAGTCGATCCGTGGGATCGGCCAGTGCGTCGTGTCTGCGCGAACGCCGCGCGATGCGCTGTCCGTGCTCGAGACTTCAGCCGATCGCATTCACATGGCGATCGTCGCGCCCGTGGTTGGCACCAGCAGTGCGCGCGACATCGTAAAGCTCATCCTGCGCCGGTTCCCGCACGTGCATTGCGTGCTGCTGAGCCGCGGCGGCGCCGAACGTTTGACGCGCGCGATTCGCAGCGCGAAGCCAGTGGAGGTCTCGCCGTGGACCTTGTCGCGGTTGCGCCGAGTGATCGGCAAGCACGAAGTGATTATGGTCGCTTCGGCCTGAACGCGATTAGTTCTTAGTATTCTGGCGCGGGGGCGTCAGGCGAACAGCTCGGGGAGATGACCTGACACTTCACCGAAGGTGTCGCCAGCGAAGCCGACCGCGCGCATCGCGCTCAGTAAACACTGAGCGGGGTGAGCGCCCGAGGTTGGAATGTGCCGGCCTGGCTTCAAGCCGCCTGCGCGTCCCGCGACGAGCAAGACCATCTCCTCTACGGAGTGTGTCTTCGGCGCGGTATCGCTCGGCGTGTTGAGGTGGCGGCCGTGCCCAGCTTCGGGCATGAAGATGACCGCTGAGTTATCGAGGACCGTACCTGCGCCTTCCGGGCTCGAGCGGAGCTTGTCGATCAGGTACGCGTAGTGCCGAATGTGCCACTGCAAGCAGAGGCTGACTGCGAGCTGGCCGCGGAACTCGGCGTCGCCGTTGTGCCCGACTTCGTGTAAGTCCGCGCGGATCGGCCGCGTCAGCGGCACGGGCGAGTCCAACATGCCGGTCACCGGGAAGACGTTCATGTGCGATTGAAATGCGGTGATCTGCAGCGTGGCTGCGCGCGTGAGGTCGCAGACGAACGCCATATGGATCAGATCGATGAGCACGCGCGCACGTTCTTCCTCGCCGCTGTAGCCAGTGTTTGTGGCGATCGCGTCCGAACCCGCACCCGCGTTGTCTCCACCGACGGCTGGATCGGCGCCGGGATCAGCCGGCTTCTGGCACGTGCCTGTAGCCGTCTGCGGCAGTTCCGAGATGCGTTGCTCGAGCGCGCGGATCTCGTCGAAGTGGCGCCCGAGGCGTTGTTGATCTGCTGCACCGAGCTTGCCGAGCAAGCGCTGGCGCTTTTGCGTGATCAAGTCGAGCACCGATCGCCGGCTGCGTTGCGCCCACTCGAACTGGGCTTTCGCACCGGTATCAGCCGGCGTGAAGTTCCCGAAGACGCTTTGAAACGCAGTGTGCGGGCTGTCTTGAGCTTCGATCGGGTCGTTCGCACCTTTGTACGAGATGCGATGCCGGCCCGAGAAGCTGTAGCCGCTCAAGTAGAACGACGGTTGCGCGCGGAGGACGAGCGAGGCCAGCGCAGTCTTCCCCGCTTGCAGCGCTGCGATCACTTGATCGGACGTGACGCCTTGCGCGCTGAACGTGCTGCTCTTCGAGCGCATACCGGAGAGGAGCGGGCTACTTCCGCCGCCGTGAAAGTCGCGAAACGCGCCACCGGCGGGCACATCCGCGGCTTCTGCCGATGTGGTGCTGTACGGGATGCGCATCCCGGACACCAACGTGAACTCGCCTTGCAGGTCGCGAAGCGGACGAAGCGGTGTCGTGATCGTGTAGCCGCTGCCAGCTTCGGGCGGCGTGATGTGGTGACCGGCCTGCGTGAGGTTCTGTCCGTTGATGCGCTGCTGATCCTTCGCCCAGTCGTCGCCGCCGAGCGCTTGGCCCGCGAAGACGATCGCGTAGCGCTTCGGAAGCGGATCGGCCGACTGCGCGAACGCGGTGCCGTTGCCGTTCAACATGCATTCGAGCACGGGTAGACCGACGACAGCGCCGCCGAGTCCGCGCAACAGCGTGCGCCGGTGCAGCTTGGTACTACGCATCAAGGTTTCTCCGGTTCGACGCGGCGTGCAAATGCGTCGCTCTCGACGAAGCTCAAGATCAAGTCCGTAAGGTCGTGGTCCGCGCTCGCGAATCTGCTCGCGAGCTGCTCGACCGCAGCTGCATCGTCATCCGTCGGCTTGTGGCCGAGCGCGAACTGCAGGTACTGCTGGACGACACACGCATCGAGTAAGCCCTTGTCGACGAGCATGGCGCCGAGTTCGGCCGGCCCACGGAACGAGCCGACGCCGACGATCTCGCCTTGGCCTTCGATCGTGCACTGCGTCAGACCGTCGTCATGCGTGCGGTAGCGCCCGGCGAGGTCGTAGTTCTCGAGCCCAAAGCCGATGCCGTCGGTGAGGCTATGGCAACCCGCACACGAGCTGCTCGTGCGATGCGCGGCATAGCGGTCGTACTTGCAGACAGCGTTTTGATCGCCGGTCGGAGGTTTGTCCGCCATCACGCTCGGAGGCGGCGGCGCGAGCTCTTGGCACATCAGCCGTGTGCGAACGAAGATGCCGCGCTGGGTTGGGCTCGTGTCGCTGAACTTTCCGAACGCGGAGAGCACCGCGCCGTGCGAGAGAATGCCGGCGCGACCGCTGTCGCCGTACTTCACCCAGCCCGTATTGCCGCTCGGATGCGGTAGGCCGTAGTGGTCGGCGAGCGTGGCGTCGAGGTACGTCTCGTCGAACGAGAACAGGTTCAAGTAGCTCTGGCGCTCGTCGAAGATCACGCGATCGAGGAGCGAGTTCGTCTCGCGGGCGAATGCAGCGGCGAGCTCGGGTGTCTGAGGGATCGCACGGTAGCCGAGCCACATCGCATGGAAGCGGTGGAGTTGTTCGCGTGCGTGGGCATCACCGAGGAGTCGCTCGGCTTGGGTGCGGCGTTTCGTTGGATCGCGGAGGTCGCCGTTGTCGGCTGCGGTGCGAAGTGCGGCGTCCGGGCTGCTGCCCCAGAGCAAAAAACTCAGGCGGGCTGCGATCTCGTGGTCGTTCAACGCGAAGACGCGCGGTGAGCCGGTCGCGGTGCCGGCTTCGACTCGATACAGGAACTCGGGGTCTTGGATCACCGACCGCACGAGCAGTGCGACTGCAGTGTTGAACGCCGAACCGCCGATCAGCTCTGCGTCCGGTTCGTTCGCGAGGTCGAGCAGTGTTGCGTAAGCAGTCGATTCATCCGCGAGCAGTGGGCGGCGGAATGCGCGCGCGAGCAGGCTCTGCGTCACTTGCCCGAAGCACGTCTTGTCGGTCGAAGCGCTCGGCGTGCACGCG
>DASRXR010000056.1:0-7732 GCA_035687405.1 Polyangiales bacterium | reverse complement strand
ACATACTCGGCATGAGACAAGCGCGCACACGCTCGGGCGGACCCGAGCGCACGACTGCCTCGCGAGCCTACCTCAGATTGGCAGCGGATGATCGGCCGCACATCGACACGTGCGCCGCAGCCAGGCCCACAACCCCGCGATTTCGATCGGCTTCGGCAGTACCGGCACGCCGCTTGGGGCCAGGTGTGGTGCCGAAGTCGACACCACGACCGGCAGTGTTGCGAGCTCAGGTCGGTTGCGAAGCTCCTCCAACATTTCTTGTCCGGACATCACCGGCATCAGCAAGTCGAGCACGATCAGACACGGCCGGTGATGCTCGAGCAACTTGAGCGCTTCGACGCCGTTGGCTGCAGTGATGGACTGGCAACCCGCCATCTCGATGACCTCGCGCAGCGTTTCGCGGATGTCTTCCTGATCGTCGACGATCAAGACGAAACCTTCTCTTGCGTCAGCCTGAGGCGTCATGGGAGAGGCAAACGAATTTCGAATCGCGTGCCCGTTCGTTCGGAGGAGTCGACGGCGATGTTCCCGCCGTGGGCGCGCACGACGTTTTGTGAGATGTACAAACCGAGGCCTAGGCCCGACGAGCGGCCTTGAGGCCGGCCACCGCGCTTGAAAGGTTCGAACAAGAGTGACTGCGCTTCGGCATCGATCGGAGCGCCGTAGTTGTGGACACTGACGCAGACGGTACCATCGCGCAGGACTGCAGACACCCGGACGCTGTACGCGGGGTCACCGTGCGCGAATGCGTTTTCGATCAGGTTCGCGACGACCTGCTCCATCCGCTGTGGATCGAAGCGAGCGATGCATGGCACGGGCGCGACCAACTCGAGCGACACCGACGGATGTGCCGCTCGCGTGTCAGAGACGACCTCGCTGACGAGTGGCACGATGTCGGCCGCCTCTCCCAGCTGCACCACGATGCCAGCGGTGAGGCGCAGGCGCGTCGCATCCAGGATCTGTTCGATCATGCGATGCATCCGCTCGCCGCTCGCCACGACGCGGCCGAGTCGCTTGTGCGACTCCGGCTCGAGTTCGCCCCGCATCAGCATCAAGCGCGTCGTCGTCAGGATGGTGTTCAACGGATTGCGGAGGTCGTGCCCGAGCACCCCGAGAAAGACTTCCTTGAACGCGACGCTGGCATCGGCGCGCGCGCGTGCTTCACGTTCGCGCTTCACTGCAGCCAGAAACTCGTCTTGCATCCGGCTGTGCGCACGGAGCGCGGTCCGCAGCATGCCTTCGAGCTCGATGCGTTGCCGTACTTCCTGCTCGAGCGCGCGCGCGGATTGCTGGAGGCGAGTCACTTCGCGCAGGCGTTCGACGCGGTCGCCGCACGTGGCAAAGCGCTCGGCCGGCAAGACGTGAGTGTGGAGCTTGCAGAAGTCGGCGAACCGATCGGCGTCTCCCGCGTGTTGAAAACGAGCGAGGTCGCAAGGACACAACAGCGCGAACGCGTGGTGCTGGCAGACTTCGTCCCAGAGCTGTTCGAGCAAGATCGCCGCAGGCATGTTGCCGGTCTGCGTGAGCAAGTCGACCATCTCCCCGTACACCCGCAAGCGAACTACGCCCTCGTGCGAATGCGCCGCGGCATCCTGGCGGTGTGGGGCTGCATAGAGCGCGTTGAAAGTGCGCGCGACCTGCTCGCGAAACCGCACTCGGTCGGGTGACGACTCGGACGCCATGAGCTGCGAGAGCATCTGCTGTGCGTCGAGCGCCAGCAGCTGGCCGCGCGCATTTGCGTCGTCGACATCGATGCCCGATTCGCTCAACCGCGCGTTGATCGCCCGCAGGTGTGCGCGCGTCGCGATCGCCAGCACTTGATCACCCGCCCGTAAGCCTGCGCCGATGAA
Source organism: Polyangiales bacterium (assembly GCA_035687405.1). Classification (GTDB taxonomy): domain Bacteria; phylum Myxococcota_A; class Polyangia; order Polyangiales; family JAFGIB01; genus JADGRF01. Next base: position 5,882 of record DASRXR010000056.1, on the reverse strand, counting down.
CTGATACGCCGAGTCGACCAGAAACGCCTCGTCCTCGTAGAACTGAATGGCGTGGCTACGCGCGGCGGGTTGCGAGAGGAACTCGGCGGCGATGTGCTGGGTCTCGCGGCTGGTCCGCTCGATCGGTTCTTCCACGAGGCGGCCTCTCCATGCGACAGGTGCGGCCGTCGCATGCATCACTTCGTAGCTTGTCGAGTTGAGTGACTGTGTCAACAGGGGGTCTGACAAAACCGGTGTAGCTCCAGCCCTGTGGCTGTGACTGACAAATTGATTGGACACCATGTGCAGTGAGCCCGCTTGCGGTTTTCCACTTGCGGCTGTCTTTGCGAATCGCAGCGGCCCCAATGTCAGTCGTCAGCTAGGTGGTCAGTACTAGCAGCCTGTCCGCACGTTCCGGGCGTGGTGATGACATGTCTGACATGTGAGATCGGGTGCTTCGGCAGCGTGGCCAAAGGCTGCGCGCGTTCGGCGAAACGGCGGCGAACGACGCGGCCGAACGACTGGAAACTTGCGCGGAAGAGCGGAGAGTGCGATCGGCGAACATGCAGCAAGTGAGCCCGACCACCGCCGCGATCGTGGCGTCCGTCCTCGGGCTGGCGCTCGGTGCTTGGCTCGCACTCGCGCTGCGCCGTACGCGCGAGACCTTGCGAGCGCGCGCCCATAATGCGCGCGGCAGGCGTGCCGAAAACGCAGCAGCAAAGCTGCTCGAATCGAACGGCTATCGAATCGTGGGGCGGCAAGACCGCAAGACGTACGTCGTTCGGCAGGGAGAGACGGACCAAAGGGTCGAGCTCATTCTCGACTTCGTCGTCGAGAAAGGCGGCGAGCGTTTCGCGGCAGAAGTGAAGAGTGGCGGTGCGGCCGCCGGGATCGAGCGTGCCGACACACGGCGCCAGCTGCTCGAGTATCAGCTCGTGCTCGGCACCAAACGCGTGCTGCTCGTCGATCCCGAACGTTCTCTGATCACGACGTTGGCGTTTCCGATCCCGCGGCCGCAGACAGCAACCGCTCCGAAAACGAAGGGCCGCTCGTTGGCGGCTGCACTCGTGTCGCTGGTGATCGTAGTGGTGGTAGTCGTAGTTCTGGTCACGGCGAAGCGGTGATCGGGTCTAGTGCCAGCGCCGCGTCGACGAGCGCTAGGTGCGAAAATGCCTGCGGAAAATTTCCGAGGAGTCGCTTCTGTTCCGGCAAGTACTCCTCCGACAAGAGGCCTACGTCGTTGCACAACGCCAGGAGCCGCTCGAACAACGCTCGTGCTTCGTCGTGCCGGCCTTGGAGCACCCAGTTGTTCACGAGCCAAAAGCTACACGGCAGGAACGCGCCTTCGCCCGGCGGAAGGCCGTCGATCTCGGGCCGCGTTCGATAGCGAAGAACGAACGTGTCGTCGATCAACAGCTCTCGTTCGATCGCAGCGAGCGTGCCTCGCACGCGCGGATCGTCCGCCGGCAGAAACCCGACCAGCGGCATACGCAGCAAGCTCGCGTCGAGCTGATCCGTGTCATAGGCCTGCACAAACGCCTGCTTCGTCGTCGAGAATGCGCGCTCGCAGACGTCCGCATGGATCTGATCGCGGACCGCTCGCCAGCGCTCGACCGGCCCGTCGTAGCCCATGTGTTCGACCGCTTGAATCGCGCGGTCGAACGCGACCCACGCCATGACCTTCGAAAACGTGAAGTTCCGAAACCGCCCGCGGACTTCCCAAATTCCAGCATCCGGCGCCTGCCAGTGCTGCTCGAGAAAGTCGAGCAAGCGCAGCTCGACCGCCCAGCTCGCGAGGTTCTCGACCTTGGCCAGGCGGGCCTGGTGCATCGCCTCCATCAACTCGCCGAATACGTCGAGCTGCAGCTGATGGTGCGCGTCGTTGCCGATTCGCACGGGCGCCGAGCCTTCGTAGCCGGGGAGCCACGGCAGCTCGAACTCGGTCAGCCTCCGCTCGCCGCTGATGCCATACATGACTTGCAGCTGATCGGGCGTGCCCGCGACCGCACGCAGCAGCCACTCGCGCCAAGCGCACGCTTCATCACTGTAGCCTGCAGCCAAGAGCGACGTGAGCGTGATCGCCGCGTCTCGCACCCAGCAGAACCGATAGTCCCAGTTGCGCGTGCCGCCGAGAGCTTCAGGCAGTGAGGTCGTGGGCGCGGCCACGATGCCACCGGTCGGCTCGTACGTGAGTGCTTTGAGCGTGAGGAGCGAACGCTGCACCTGCGCGCGATACCGGTCTTTGTAGCGCGACTTGGCGGACCAGAGCGCCCACGCCGCATCCGTGCGGTCGAGGACGTACGACGCTGCGAGCGGCGCCGGCCGTGAATGGTGCGACACGGTGTACGAGAGCGTGAACGGGAGCCGAACGCCTTCCTCGATCACGAACTGCGCGACAGTTCGAAGGTTCTCCCCGTGGACTGGAACCTCGGCGTGCAAGTACAGCGCGTCCGGCCCCGCAGTCGCGCGCAGACCGCCAGGCTCGCGCGTCACCCAGGGAACAACTGTGCCGTACTCGAAGCGGATCACCAGCTCCATCTGCATCTGCACGGCGCCAGCACGGCCTTCGACGATGCGCGTGATCTGGGGGCACGCCGCATCCGCCGACAGCGGCATGCAATCGATCACGGCGACGACGCCTTCGCTCGTCTCGAACTCAGTCTCGAGCACCAGGCTCTCGTCGCGGTACCGGCGCGTGACGTTCTTCGGTTTTTCGACGGGCGCGAGCAACCAGCGCCCGTGTTCGGGTGTCCCGAGCAGCGCCGCAAAACACGCCCCTGAATCAAAACGCGACGGGCAAAACCAATCGATCGATCCATCGCGGCCCACGAGCGCTGCGGTGCGACAATCTCCAATTAGCGCGTAGTCCTCGATGCGGCTCGGCACCCCCGAACTGTAGCCTCCGAGCGCGCAGCCGCCACTGCGGGACCGACTTCGAAGGCGGGCGCAGGTCAGCCCATCTCGAGCAGCCACTGCTCGAGCGCATCCGCGAACGCTCCATGTCGCGCGACGTCGTGCTCGAGCGCATGCGTCGCAGCTGCGCGGACCTCCGGTGGTGCGTGCGGCATCGCGAACGAGCGTCCCGCGAAGGCGAACATCGACAGGTCGTTCAGCCAGTCCCCTGCGACCGCGACGTGAGCCGCGTCGATCTCGAGGTCGTTCGCGAGGTCCGACAGGGCTGCACCTTTGCTCGCGCCGCGCGCCATCACGCGGACGACGCGCGCACCCGTGCTCGTGTCGAAGCTGATGATGTCGACCTTCGGCACGTGCGGCGCCAACGTTTGGACGACCGCATCGGCAGTAGCCGGGTCACCGATCCCGACCAGCATGATCGCCGCTTCAGGCTCTTCGCTCCAGATCACGGCCGATCGCACGTCGTGATGCAACGTGAGGCTGTGCGACCAGCCGCGCAAATACCGATGATGGACCTCGTCGTCGCGGCAGACGTGAATGACGTCGTCCGTCATCACGCAGCTCGCGAGCGCGGCCGTTCGAAAGGTCTCGAGCACGTGTTCGGCGATCTCGGAGTGTACGAAGTGCCGGCGCAACACGCGCTGCGTCGCTCCACAGGCGAGCACACCGCCATCCGCACAGACGAGCGGAGTGTCGAGCTGCAGCGCTTTTGCGATCGGATGTGTGCGGCTGGTGAGCCGCCCCGTCGCGATCGTGACGACGACACCGCGCGCCCGGGCAGCCGCAATTGCAGCTGCGTCGCGAGGATGAATACCGTCCTCTCGGTCTACCAAAGTTCCATCGAGGTCAGTCGCGAAGAGTAACACCGCTCGTAGTGTTATGGCTCAGAGCGCCATGCGCAAGTGTGACGTGCTGCGCGCCTGCGTGCTTGCCACACTCCGCGTGCGCCTCACAGTCACCCGACTAACGCTGCACTCGATAGGCGAAGCGGACCGCGAGCGGCTCGTGGTCGCTGAGCGGCATGCCATCCGGTGAAACGAATACCTCACTCTCGAGATGCCACGACTTCGCCTCGAGCTCGACGCGATCGCTACTGCGGTAGAGCAGCTTGTCGATGTTGCCAGGACGTGGACACATGAGTGCGGTGCATGCGTCGGTCAAGCTCGCAGTTTGCAACAAGCGCTCGAGTTGTGATTTGGCGGGCTCGGTGTCCGTCGCGAGGTTGAAGTCGCCGCCGACGATCAGTGCTTGGCCTTCGGAGTTTGCTGCCATGAACGCGATCAGCTGATCGATCCCCATGTCGCGCGCCATGTCATCCGCAGCGGATGAACCAGCTTCCATGTGCAGATCGTAGAAGTGCACGGTCGTGCCGTCGGCGAGTTGCGCCGGCGTCATGCTGAAACCTTTGAACGCTAGACAGTCGCTCGCAGTATCGACGCACGTGCTCCACGCAACGCGGGTCGTGTCGCCGAGCGGGAACTTCGAGAAGATGTTGATCCCATCCCCGAGAAGCGCGGTAGGCCGAGAGGGATCGTTGCCGAGCGGTTGTTCCGCCGGCACCGTCTTGTAAGGAAGGGTCGAGCCCGCGACCAAAATCTCGTGGTAGACGCGAAGCGGCGCGACCGGATTTGGATCGGGCGTCTGCCAGCTCTCTTGAAGGAACACGAGATCGTAGTTGTTCAACAGCGGCGCGATCAGCGGCGTGTAGGTGAGCGGCATCGACTGCGACAACCCTTCGGGAAGGCCGGCGACGTTGTACGTGAGCGCGACGAGCTCGCCCGATTGGACTTCAGGCTCACCTGGCTCAGCTGGCATCGTGGCGTCGTCGTCGAGGCCCGCATCCAACCCCGAGGCCATCATTCCGGAGGCGCCGGCAGCACCGGCTCCAGCTGCGGTCCCGGCTTTGCCGGCAGCACCCGAAGCGCCTGCGCCGGCACTGCTGCGACCTGCCGTTGCAATGCTTCCAGATTGTCCGCTCGAGCCCGACCGCCCTGCTCCCGCAGCGCCGTTCCCGCTCGTTCCGCCGTCGCTGCCAGCTGCAGTGTTCGGATCGCTGCCGGAGTCGTCGTCTCCGCACGCCAGGCCCATCGTTACGATCACACTTGCGAGAACGACGCTGGTGAAGAATCGCATGCGCGGACTATAGCATCGCGTCGAGCACCCCTCCCGCGATGCTCGGTCCGCCACTCATCATGTCGTCAGGGTCGTTGCCATAACTCGTGATCACGAGCTGCAACTCGGGGATGATCACGATGTACTGAGCGTTCGCGCCGATCGCTGCAAACGACTTGCCGACGCGCTTCGTGCGCGAAAACGCGACGTTCAACCACAAGTTATAGCCATAGCCAGCGTTCGCCACCGGGAACGGCGCGCTCGTTGCTTCGTTGTAATACTGTTCGGAGATCAGACGCTGACCTTTCCACGTTCCGTTGTTCGCCCAGAGGTGGCCGAGCCGGGCACCATCACGGCACGTCGTCGAAACGTTGCCGGCAAACGAGATGAATCGACCGCCGCCCCAGTCGATGTCTTGCATCTCGAGCGGCGCGCGTAGGTTCTTCTCGAAGAACTGTGCAACCGGCATTCCCGACTTCGCGGTGATCGCGTTTGCGAGGTTGCCGAGCAGCATCTGGCCCATCGCGTAGTCGAATTTCGTGTCGGGTGGATCGACGTGCCCACTCATCGACAGCAAGTGTTTGATCTGTACGTCTGGCAGGACAGTCGAATCCGGCAGTAGTGTCTTCACGAGGTCGTCGGTCTTGAACAAGCCTTGCGTCACGGCCATGCCGACTAACGTCGATCCGAACGACTTGCTCGTCGAATACCCCGCATTCAGCGTGTGCTCGTCGCCGGTGAAGTACTTCTCGTAGACGAGATACCCGTCGCGGAACACCGCGAAACACTGGCGCCCTGGCAGTGACGTGAGGAGATTCGCCGCTGCGGTTTCGAGCTTCGCAGCATCGAAGCCGGCATCGGCGGGGGCCTTCGTCTCC
>DASRXR010000055.1:0-16980 GCA_035687405.1 Polyangiales bacterium | reverse complement strand
GGCGACAACACCGGGGGCTCGTGATCCGGCGGCGTCAACCGCCTCAAAAAATGCCTCGCCAACGCCACCACGTCTTCACGACGCTCCCGCAACGGCGGAATCCGCACCGGCACCACCTGCAAGCGATAGAACAAATCCTCGCGGAACAAACCCTCCCGCACCAACACTTCCAAATCGCGATGGGTCGCGGCGATCACGCGCACATCGACCTGGACCGCACGCCGCTCACCGAGCGGAAAGATTTCACCGTTCTCCAAAAACCGCAGCAGCTTCGGCTGCACGTCGAGCGGCAACTCGCCGACCTCGTCCAAGAACAACGTGCCGCCACGCGCCGACCGAATCACGCCCGGCGAATCCGAGGTCGCACCGGTGTACGCGCCACGCTTGTATCCAAACAGCTGACCTTCGAAGAGATCGAACGGTACCGCGGCACAGTTGAACGCCACGAACGGTTGCGCCGCACGCGCCGACAAATCGTGAAGCGCACGCGCCACGATCTCTTTCCCCGACCCGCTCTCACCACTCACGATCACGGTCGACCGCGAGCGCGAAAGCCGACCCAAATCCTGCTTCAACGCACGCATCGCCGCTGAAGCCGCGACGAACCCAGGCAACTCGAGCACGCGATCCGAATCGATTCCGTTCGGACCGCGCTGCTCCGCAAACCCACGCAGCGTCGCAACCTCGAGCGCGAGCGACGCTACACTGCCCACGCTCGTCAGCACGTGCTGCGCGTTTTCCGGCAGCGCGCCCGACACCGTCACCCGCAACCGCCGCCCACTACCATCGCCCAGCTCGAGCGAGATCTGCTTGCCGCCGGTAGCGGCTTCGACCTGCGCCAACAGCAGCGCCGCACCCTTGCTATCGATCTCCTCGAGCCGAATCGACGCCGACGGGAACAACACCTCGAGCACCGCCACGAGCTCGCGCTGAATCTTCGCCGGCGACATCCCGCGCACCGACAAGCGCTGGATCGGCACGATCAGTCGCGCGACTTCACCCGGATCGAGCTGACGATTCGCCGCTAGCAGCGCGGGCTCCGGCGAGCTCGTGAACCGCAGGACCGCCGGCACGCTGATCCCGATCCGAGCCAACTCGTTCCGACTTCGCTCCCGCAGAAGCGCAGCATCCGGCTCGTCGAACCGTTCCGCCAACTCCGCGAGCAACGCGCGCGCACACGCGGCCTCGGGCACGAGCCCTGCGAGCTCGAACGATGCGAGCGACCCTTCGATCGCCTTGCGACCTTCCTGCACGCGACCCTGCCGACACAGCAGCAGGCCCTTGTGATGCTGCAGCTGAACGTTCGCAAACGCCGAAGGCGCGACGTCCAACACGCGCTCGAGCCGCCCGAGCGCGGTCTGTGCGGAATCCAGCTCGCCGAACAACACGCGCGCCGAGAGATGCAACAGGCCACACGATCGCGCGAGAAAACCCCAACTCGCACCGTCGTAGTGGAGTTGATCCACCCGATCGAGCGTCTCGAACGCCGCGCGCGGATCCGCGCCCTCGAGCAGCCCCGCGAGCGCACGAAAACACGTCGCCTCGGCGTGGGTGATCGCGCGCTGCACCGGCGACGCGTAGCGACTCATCCGATCCGCGAGCACCCGCAGCTGCTGGCTGCGACCCATAAACGCGTACAAACGCGCGAGCGACAGTGCGACCGCGATCGGCGTCCACACCAGCTCCTCGGACTGCGTGAACGCTTGCAGCAGCCGCTCTTCGGCTTCCGCAAACCGCCCCATCCGCAAGAGCGCCTCGCCCTCCGCCCAGATCGCGACCAAACCTTGAATACTGATGCCGTGCCGGTGCTCCTGCGCGAGCCGGCGCGCGCGCTCGGTCAGCGACAACACTTCGCGCGGATCTGCCGCTTCCTCGAGCATCGTGTCAGCGAGATGCGACAGCGCACGCGCCCGAAACAAGGTCAGGTCATGCGCTTCCGAGAATTGCGCGAGCTCTTCCAAGCGCCGCGATGCCAGGCCAGAACGCCCATTGAGGAACGCATCGATCGCAGTCGCATACAGCGCGATCGCACGCGGCACCGGCTGCTCGTGTCCCTGCAGCACTTCACTGCCACGACTGCTGATCCGCTCGAACAATTGCCGATCGTTCAAGATGAACGCGACCGCGAACTGCGAGATCCACAGCAGCAAGCGATCTTCGGCCGAGCCGTGCGCATCGAGCAGCCGCTCCGCGTGGTCGGCGTGCACCATCACTTTACCGGCATCGAACAACCGCCCGTCCGGACTCGCGAACACGAGCGCCGCAGTCAGATGCAGCGCGAGCGCGACTGGCGGCGGCAGTGCTGTTTGCTCGAGCTCGTGCAAGAGCGGCAAGAGCATCGAAAAGGCGGCCCGACCATCGCCGCGCGCCAGCACGCAGACCCGTGCGAGCGCCTGCGTCGCGAGTGCTCGCGCAGCCCGCGTGCGCAGCTCCCCCGAAGCCAACAGCTGCAGAAGATCGTTCTCCGCGCGCCGCATCTCGCCCTTCGCCACACGCTCGAGCACTGGTAAGAGCCGCTCGTACTCGCCGCGCTCGATCTCGGCCGCCATCGGCTGCAAGGCAGTCTGTTTGGGCCGGCTGCGGGCGCTTTCGCTCGCCGCTCGTAGCGGCGCGGCCACATAAGCACGCAATCGCGAGAGGACTCGCCCTCGCGGCCGGCGCGCTTCACTGGCAGAATCCGGAAGCTCCCAACGGTAAACCGTCAAAGCCGTAACACCGACCCGTCGCGCGAACGCCGCACGGCTCAACTCACCGCGGAGCGCGCGGATCTGCGCCGCGCTGAACCCGACCGAAGTTGCTGGAGCACCCGAGACCGCCCCGGTCGCATCCTTCGTCGTGTCCGGTGTGCCCGTTTGGATATCTTCCGTTCGCATCGATCGACCGCGACCTATGGTTTGGACGCCTATCCAAAATAACACGAGACCTCACTCTTGCCAGACGGAACTTCCTGGCTCTAATCAAGTCAGTAGCCTGGCAGCTGGCACGACTCCTGCTCGTTGAGCGGCCCGATGACCCGTTCGGAGTACCGAATGTCTTTCCGTATCCTCTATCCAAAACCTAGATCGCTGGCCGCGTGGGTGTTCGTCGTAGGTGCGCTCGGCTGTGTGGCCGAGGCCCGTGAGAAAGACCCGGCCAAGCCCACAGCCCAACCGGTCTCCGCAGCACAGAACGCGGCGCAAAACGTGGCCGCGCCCAAGAGTGATTCGCGTTCTGCCGCCCCGAGCGACGAGCACACGAGTGGCGTCCTCGAGCTCGCCGGCGATCTCCGGCCCGATCAATCGGCCGATCTCGGTTTCAAGATCGGCGGGCAGTTGCTCTCCGTTCGGGTGAAGCGCGGCGAACGCGTGAAGCGCGGGCAAGTGATCGCGACGCTCGGCGCTGTCGAAGCCCGCGCGCAGCTCGCCCAAACCGAAGCGGCAGTGCAGCAGGCGAAAGCACAAGTCGAACTCGCGCACGACAACGAAGCCCGCGCGGCGTCACTCGTGGCGGCAAACGCGGCACCCGGCAGCCAAGCGACGGCAGTTCGGCTCCAGTCGCGAATCGCAGAAGCGGCCTACGCGCAAACGATGGCGATGCGCGACCTCGCCAACGCTACGCTGAACAATCACGACCTACTCGCACCTTTTGACGGCGAAGTAGTGAAGGTTCCGGATGGCGTCGGACAGATAGTGACGCCGGGCACGCTCCTGTTCCGGCTCGAGTCGCTCGACAAGCTCGTGTTGCGCGCGACCGTCAATGAAAACGAAGTCGACCGCATCAAGGTCGGCGACGAGATCTGGATCGAGAGCCACGGCAAGAAGGTCAAAGGCACCGTCCGCCTAGTGTTGCGCTCGCTCGAAGCTTCGAGCCGGCGCGCTCCGGTCGAGGTGGTCATTCTCAACGAGCAGCGCGCTTTGATCGCGGGCAGCTACGTGCGTGCGACGTATCAGCCGCGCTGAAGCGCGCACGAGGCAGGAGCCGTCATGAACATCTCCGACATCGCGATTCGGCGCCCGGTCTTCACGACGATGGTGACCTTGGGCATCGTCTCGCTCGGTTGGCTCGGGTACCAGCGCCTCGACACCGATCTGTATCCGGACGTGACGCTGCCGCTCGTCAGCGTCTCGGTGCCCTACCCCGGCGCTTCACCCGAAGACGTCGAGCGTGAAGTGATCAAGCCGCTCGAAGAAGCGGTCGTCGCGATCAACCACATCGACTACGTGCAGTCGACCTCGCGCGACAACCTCGGCACGTTGTTCATCGTCTTCAAGCTCGCGGCCGACTTCGATAAAGCCGCGAGCGACGTGCGCGACAAAGTCGCCGCGATCCGCAACGAGCTCCCGGACGACATCGAAGAGCCGGTGATCCAGAAGTTCGACGTCGCCGCTGCGCCGGTGCTCGTCTACACCGCCCAAGCGGCGCTGCCGTCGCACCAAGTGCGCGACATCGTCGAAGACTTGATCAAGCCGACGCTCGAGCAAGTGCCGGGCGTCGCGCGCGTCGATGTGATCGGTGGCGCCGAACGCGAAGTGCACGTCGAGCTCGATCCCGTCCGCATGGCGTCGATGCATCTGACGCCGGCGGCAGTGGTGAAACAGCTCACGGCCGAGAACGCGACCGTGCCGGCCGGACACTACACGCGCAATGGGCGCGAAGTCGCGGTGCGCACGCTCGGTCAGTTCGAAGACGTCGAAGACATCCGCAACACGGTCCTGTTCGCCGGCCCGGACGGCAGCTTGGTCCGCGTGCGCGACGTCGCAGACGTGCACGATGGCTTCAAGGAGCAACGCACTAAGGTTCGCGCGAATGCTCAAGAAGCAGTGGCCTTTCAGGTCGTAAAGGCCAGCAAGTCGAACACGGTGCGCGTCGCCGAAGGCGTGAAGGCAAAGCTCGAACAGCTGAAGAGCACCTTGCCGAAAGGCGTCGAGACGAGCTTGCTGATCGATCAATCGATCTACATCGAAGCCAACGCGCACGAAGTCGAGATCGCGATCCTGTTCGGCGGCGCGATGGCGATCCTCGTCATCTTGTTCTTCATGCGCGACTGGCGCTCGACGTTCATCTCAGCCCTCGCGCTTCCGACCGCGGTCATCGGCACGTTCTTGATGATGTGGTGGCTCGGCTTCAGCTTGAACATGGTCACGCTGCTCGCGCTGTCGCTCGCGATCGGCTTACTCATCGACGACGCCGTCGTCGTGCGTGAAAACATCTTCCGGCATTTGGAACGCGGCGAAGACCCACTCGTCGCGGCTTCGAAAGGTACGCAAGAGATCGCGCTCGCCGTGTTTGCGACCACGATGACTATCGTCGCAGTGTTCGTGCCGGTCGCGTTCATGAGCGGCATGGTCGGCCAGTTCTTCAAGCAGTTCGGCCTCACGATCACCTGCGCGGTGCTGCTGTCGATGTTCGTCGCGTTCACGCTCGACCCGATGCTTTCGGCACGGCTCGCCAAGCAGCTGAGGCCCGGCGAAAAGAACGAGCCGCGCGGCCTGTTTGCACCGATTTCGCGTGGGCTCGGCTGGCTGTTCGACAAGCAGGACGCGGGGTACGCCAAGCTGCTCGGCTTCGCGGTGCGGCATCGCTTGATCGTGATCATCCTCGCGATCGCGAGCTTGTACGGCAGCGTGAAGTTGGCATCGGCAGTCGGCGGCGAGTTCATCGCGCCGGAAGATCGCGGCCAGTTCATCGCGTCGCTCGAGTTCCCGTCGGACACTTCGCTCGAGGAGACGGGCCGGCGAAGTCTGGTGATCGAGAAGAAGCTCACCGAAGACCCGCGGTTCAAGCTCGTGTTCGCGACGCTCGGTCCGGACGGGGACGTCTACAAAGCGAAGTACCGCATCGATCTCGGATCGAAAACCGCGCGCAAGGAAAGCGTGTGGGAGATGCAGGAAGTCGCGCGCAAGATCGCGGAACGAGCCGAAGGTGCACGCGTGACGATCGCGCAGCCGCCGCCGATGGAGGGCGCCCCCGAAGGCGATAATCCGATCATGCTGACGATCCAAGGCCCGAGCTACGACGTGCTCGTGCCGACCGCGCAAAAGGTCGCGGATGCGATGAAGAAGATCCCAGGCGCGACCGACGTTTGGATCAAGCACACCGAGCCGAAGGAAGAGATGCGCGTGATGGTCGACCGACCGCTCGCAGCGCAACACGGTTTGCCGATGTCGCTGATCGGGCTCTCGCTCCGGACGGCGCTCGATGGGGAGCTCGCGGGTAAGCTCCGCGGCAGAAACTTCCGCGGTGAAGAAGACGAGACCGACATTCGCGTGCGCTTCAGCGAGCGCGATCGCAAGAACGCCGAAGTGTTGACGCGATTGCCGCTGACTTCGCAGGGAAGCCCCGTGCTCCTCGGCGACGTCGCGCAGATCGTGTCCGGTAAAGGCGAGACGCAGATTCAGCGGCTCGATCGCGTCCGGCAAATCACGGTGACGGCCGGTGCGGCGGGACGGCCGATGGGCAACGTCGTCGCGGACGTGGACAAGATCCTACCCGGGCTGATTCCCGACGGCTATCAAGCGAAGTGGATGGGCATGGTGCGCGACATGAACGACAGCAACGCGGCCTTCGGGCTCGCGTTCGGCGTCGCAGCGCTGTTCATTTACATCGTGCTCGCGTCGCAGTTCGAGAGCTTCATCCACCCGGTCACGATCATGCTGTCGCTACCGCTCGCGATGATCGGCGCGTTTTTGGGTTTGTACTTACACGGCAGCGCGATCTCGCTCGGCTCGCAGATCGGCATCATCTTGCTGATGGGCCTGGTCACGAAGAACGCGATTCTACTCGTGGATTCGGCGATCCAGTTCCAGCGCGACGGGCTCGCTCCCCAAGCCGCGATGCTGCAGGCAGGGCCTCGGCGCTTGCGGCCCATCTTGATGACGACGGCCGCGATGGTGCTCGGCATGTTGCCGACGGCGATGGGTAAAGGTCTTGGATCCGAGTTTCGCGCGCCGATGGCGATCGCCGTGATCGGCGGCGTAATCTCGTCGACGTTTTTGACCCTGCTCGTCGTGCCGGTCGTGTACCTCGGCATCGAGAGCTTCCGCCAGGGATCGCGGCGGCTGGTCGCAAAACTGTTTCGGCTCGAGTCCCGGCCGGATCCGGTCTTGGTGCCGAGGGATTCGCAGAGGCCTCCGCGCGCTTCGGATCGCCCAGCTCCGGCGGAGTGAGCCGGCTCAGCGACGCGTAGTGCCCGCGACCCGCGGATTCGGCGGTTCCTCGAGCGCTTCTTGCTCGTCGCGCTCTGATTGCGGCTCGCGATTGTACGACTCTTCGTGGTCGTGCTGGTCGTGCTGGTCGTGCTGGTCGGCGTGCTCGTACGGCCGCGGATCGCGATCGTAGGAATCGTGGACACGCGCGACCTCGCGTTCGTAGGACTGCTCGGGCTCGCGCGACTCAACCTCGCGTTCGTAGGACCGCTCGGGCTGATACGGCTCAGCCTCGCGTTCGTAGGTCTGCTCGTGCTCGAACGACCGCGGCTCGTGATCGTAGGACTGGCGGAACACGCGCGACTCGTCACCGTAACCAAGGGCCGGAGATTCGCGGTAGCGCTGCTCTTCCGGCAGTGGAACGTACGGATGCTTCAGCCACGTCTCGTCGTTTTGAATCGCCTTCCGGCGCCGGCGTGCGCGCAGCCACTCGTCGAACGAGGCCGGACCACCGCCCGCGAGTAAGAAGTAGACCGCCGAGATGGCGAGCAGCGCTGGAAGCTCGAACGTGCGGAGATTCGGAGTGGCCGAATGCGAGAGCTCGAGCGCGACCGAAACGCCGATGCTGCAGATCAACGCGAGCGAAGAAAGCCGCGTAAACCAGCCGAAAACCAAACCGACACCACCCGCTAGCTCGATCCCGATCAGGAGTTGCGCAGGCGTCGTCGGCTCGAGCAGCGCGAACTGCACGGCCAGCTCGTCTTGCCAGGCATCGAAACCGAGCAAGCGCTGCGTGCCATGGGCGATCAAAATCCCGCCGATCGCGATCCGCAGCAGCGTGTGCCCGACGGTGACGCGCGCTGGTTGCGCGTAGTCTTCGGGAAGCTCGATGCGTGTCATATCGATGACCCCTCGAACCTATAAGCCCGTTACAACTCCGAGCAACCCGAACTAGGTACAGCAGTTTGGCACGAGTTGCTTGTCGCTCTATGTCTAGCACTGCTGATGACTACCGTACACGCACGGCCGATCGAGATACGCGAAGGCGCGCAGATCGACTATCGGATCTCGGTGCGGGGAATTCCCCGGCGCTCGCGTACGCGGATCGACGCGTACGGCCCCGTGCGGTCATTCGTCGACAGTTGGCTGCCCGGTCCGTACCGCGCTTGGCGACACCCGGACCTCCAGACCATCGCGGTCCGGCGCGCAGCGATCGAGCGGTTGCTCGAGTCCTCGAAAATGACGCGAAGCTTACGGCGTGCCGCTGTCAGCTGCCGGCTTGGCCTTCGCGAACGCGGTGAACATGTCGATCGGCAGTGGAAACACGATCGTCGTGTTCTGCTCGACGCCGATCTCGACCAACGTCTGCAGGTAGCGCAGCTGAAGCGCGGCCGACGACTGCTCGAGGATCACCGCCGCTTCATGAAGCTTCTGCGCGGCCTGCTGCTCGCCTTCCGCCGCGATGATCTTCGCACGCCGCTCGCGCTCGGCTTCCGCCTGCCGCGCCATCGCACGCCGCATTTCCTCCGGCAGCTCGATATCCTTGATCTCGACCGCCGACACCTTGACGCCCCAAGCGTCCGTCGCCTCGTCGATGATCCGCTGCAGCGCCTGACCGATCTTGTCGCGCTCGGCGAGGATCTCGTCCAGCTCGTGTTGACCGAGAATGTTGCGCAGCGTGGTTTGCGCGTAGAGCGACGTCGCCATGAAGTGGTTCGCAATCTTGATGACGGCGTCGACCGGATTCATCACGTTGAAGTACACGACCGCGTTCACTTTGATCGTGACGTTGTCCTTCGTGATGACTTCCTGCGGCGGCACATCCATCGTGATCGTGCGCAGATCGACCTTCTGCATGCGGTCGATCATGGGCCAAATGATGCGCAGGCCCGGGCCCTTGAGGTTCTTCGGATCGACGCGACCGAGCCGAAACAACACGCCGCGTTCGTACTCGGTCACGATGCGTACCGACGACGCGATGATGACCAGTGCCAAGATGAGCAACGAAAAGAAGGGAAGCGTAACCATCACAGCGCTCCTTTGCGGCGAACCTTGAGCCGCATGGGTTGAGACAACACCTCCACTACTTCGATCGCGTCCCCATTGCTGACGTCAGCGTTGGCGATCGCCTGCCACAGTGCTCCGTCGACGAACACGCTGCCAGTGAAGTCTGTTCCGTTTTGCTCGAAAGAACTCTTTGCCGTGCCCGATTTGCCCTGCATCGCGGCCGGGCCGAGCTGAAACGGCGCTCGCAGCGCTTTGCGCGTGACCGTGGCGAGCGCGAGCAAGCCGAGCGACAGCGCTACGACTATGGGCAGAAACAACGAGAGGTCGACGCGCTGAACTGCGCCGAAATAGCCGGCCTCGTCGATCAGGATGACCGCCGCAAAACCGAGCGCAAGCACGCCCCCGAGCCCGAGGACGCCGTGGGTCGGTAACGCGAGCTCGAGCCCGATCGCAATCAAGCCGGCGGCGAGCAGCAACAAGCCCGCGAGCTGAATCGGCAGCACCGACATACCGAGCAGGCCTAGGCATAGCGAGATCAGGCCGATAATTCCGCCCATGCCGATGCCCGGTGCTGCGAGCTCATAGGTGATTCCGAGCACGCCGATGCTGAGGAGGATCGACGCGAGTGTCGGGTTCGCAAATGTGTCGAGAAGCTCGTTCGACCACGACAGCTCGACTTCGATCCGATTGGCCGCGTGCGTGTGAAGCGTCCTCGGCTTACCTGCGTGCTCGAACGTGCGGCCTTCGAGCTGCCGCAGCAGATCCGCTTCGTCGTTCGCGACGAGCTCGACCAGCTTCTTGTCGAGCGCCTCTTGCGCGGTGTGACTGGTCGACTCCACGACCAACGCTGCAGCGAGGTCCTCAGGCCTGCCGCGGCGAGCGGCGAGCGACTTCGCGAGCGCAGCGATGGTGTTGGTGGCTTTTTCCTCGACCGCACCTTCGAGCGGCTGGCCGGCACCGACTGGATGCGCTGCGCCCATGCGCGTGCCTGGTTGCATCGCGGCGACGTCGGTCGCGAGCAGGATCAACGCGCCGGCCGAAGTCGCTTGCGCCGAGTTTGGTTCCACGAAGCCGACGACCGGCACCGGTGAGTTCGTGATGATCGACACGATGTCTTGCATCGAGCTGACGAGCCCGCCCGGTGTATCGATCGAGAGCAGCACGAAGTCTGCGTGCTCCCGCTCCGCTCGCTCGAGCGCTTGCTTCACGTGCCGCGTCTTGATCGGGTTCACGACTCCGTGCAGCTCGAGGTGAAGGATGAGCGGTTGCTCGGCGGCGCGCGCCGGAGCGAGCGAAAAGGCACAGGACAGCACGAGCTGGATGGCCCAGACGCGGGACAGGATGCGCTGGGGTCGGGCGGTCTTTTTCACGAGATAATCAAGGGCCGGAGCTGCTGCGCAGTCAACCCGGCGACCAAGCCCACGCAAACTTTGACAGCGCGAGGCAGCCGACTGACGCTAGCTCGATGCGCGCGCTCCGTGGCCTCCTGCAGGCGATCCTGAAGCTCGCGTCTTTCATCGCGTTGATCGCATTCGTGCTGAAGGTGTTCTTCGTCGACGCTTTCGTGATGCCGCATAACGGCATGGCGCCCACACTCGTCTACGGCGATCGGATCCTCGTGTGGCGACGCGCGAAGCCGGACATGGGCGACATCATGCTCTGCCAGCACCCGAGCAAACCCGACGCGAGCGTGATCGGGCGTGCGGTCGCGTTTTCGGGCCACACGATCGACGTCGACTCGCGCGGGCAGCTCACGGTCGACGACGATATTGCAACGGTCGAAGGCGAAGGCGAAGTGCGCTTTTACGATCTGACGCGCGAGAAGATGTTCACGATGACCCTCGGGACGATCAACTACAAGCGCAAGCACCGGCATGAGTTCTTCGTCGAGCAAGGCGGTTCGTTCGACATGCCGTCACGCACGGTCGAGCGCGGGATCTTCTTGCTCGGAGACAACCGCATGGATTCGTGGGACGACAGCCGCGACTTCGGGGAGGTCGATCCCGCGACCTGTCACGGCGAGATCTTCATGCGCTTCACCCCCGCACCGGATCGCGGTGACGACATTCATCACGGCTACTTCGACTTCCTGCACTAGGGCAGCACTAGTCGTTATCGTGCGCGGCCGCCGCGATGTGCTGATGCAACTCACGCAGGCCGTCGGTCAGACTCGCGGGGCCTGGCTGTAAGATCAGCGTGCTCTTGATCTCGTGGATGCGCTGTGCGCGGACGGCACGAATGTTCTCGAAGCCTGGCCGACTCAGAATACGCTCGGGCTTCAGCATCTTTCCGCACCACGATGCGACGATCAGCTCGGGGTCGCGCTCGATCACCTGCTCCGGAGTCACGATGCGTTCGCGCGCGAGGCCTCCCGTTTGAAGCTCGCTGAACACGTCCTCCCCGCCCGCAACTTCGATCAACTCACTGACCCAACGAATGCCGCTGATCATCGGATCGGGCCACTCTTCGAAGTAGACCTTCGGGCGCCGCGGTAGCGCGGCGCCCTTCGCACGCACGCTGTCGAGTTCGCGCTCGAGCCTGCCTGCGAGCTCCAGACCCTCGCGCGACTTGCCCACGATCGCGCCGAGCACGACGATCATGTTCAAGATTTCCTCGAGGCTGCGCTGGTTCCACGCCAGCACTTGGTGGCCGCGCGCGATCAGGTCGCGCACGAGATCGGCCTGGAGATCCGAGAAGGCGAGCACCAGATCGGGCGACTGGGCTTCGATCTTCGCGATGTCGGCGCTCGTAAACGCACTCACGATCGGTTTCTCACGGCGTGCTTGCGGTGGGCGCTGCGTGAACCCCGAAATGCCCACGATGCGATCTTGCGCACCGAGCAAGTAGAGCGTTTCGGTGGTCTCCTCGGTGAGGCAGACGATGCGCTTCGGGTATCGATCCACGGTTGTTAGTCTAGCTCACGAGTCGACGCTTCACGATACGCGCATGAACGCAGCCTTCAGGTAGCGGCCTTCCTCGAACGCGGCTGGAGTCGGGTGGTCCGCAGCCTGCTGGCCCAACGCGAACAGCGCAGTGTCGCGGCGCGCATCGGCGGACGCGAGCGCGAGCGTTCGCAGAAAGTCGTGCGCTTGCATCGCCGCCGAACACGAGCACGTCACGAGCACGGCGTTCTCGGCACACAGCGAAAACGCGAACGCGTTCCAAGCGCGGTAAGCTTTGCGCGCTTTATCCAGATGTTTGACCGAGCTCGCGAGCTTCGGCGGATCGAGCACGACCACGTCGAACCGTTCGCCCGCCGCGATCATCTCCGGGAGCGCCCGCTTGATGTCACCGCGTTGAAATTTGATCTTGTCGGCCACGCCGTTCCTGGCTGCGCTCTCTTGCGCGACGGCGAGCGCGGCCTCGGAGCGATCGAGCGCGACCACTTCGCGTGCGCCGCCACGCGCTGCAGCGAGCGAAAACGCACCGACGTAGCTGCACGCGTCGAGCACGCGCCGTCCCGCGCACAACGTCTCCAGACGCGCGCGGTTGTCGCGTTGGTCGAAGTAGTAGCCGGTCTTCTGCGCGGATTCGATCGGCAACCGATACTCGAAACCTCGCTCTCGAAACTCGAGCTGTTCGACCGGATCGCCGTGGACTGCGCCCGGCTGAGCCGGCAACCCTTCCTTTTCGAGGTGCTCACTGCTCGGAAACTCCACGATGGTACGCACGCCGGTCACTTCGCGCAGTGCATCGAAGACCTCGCGTTCACGACGCTTCATGCCGGCCGACAACACCTGCACGACTGCGACGCCGCCGTAGAGATCCACGACCAACCCCGACAGCCCATCGCCCTCGGAGTGAATCAGGCGATAGCCGTTCGTCTGCGCGTCCGGCAAACCGATCGACTCGCGACGAAACGCGAGCGCGCGCGCAAACCGCTCGCGAAAGAAGTTGAGATCGACCGCCTCGCCCGGCACCCGGCTCAACACCCGCACCGCGATGGCAGACGAAGGCGAGTAAAAGCCCGCACCCATCCAGTTGTCTTGCGGGTCGAGCACGTCGACGAGGTCGCCCGCTTCGGGCTTTCCCTCCACCTTTCCGACGGCTTGCGCGTACACCCATGGGTGGCCGGCCCACACCGGCCGGACGTGGCCACCACGGATCCAAATCTTAGCCATTCCGGGAATCTAGCAGGCGCCGTGCCGATCAGACCTACAGCGGATTTCCACCTCTGCCGCTTCCGGATCGTTGCGACGCATTGGTAAGTCACAAAGCCGCCGATGGCTGCGAGCCGTTCTGTGAATTGCCGTGCACTCGGGCAATACGGATAGCCGTGCAGTGACACGCGGCTCTTGGAGGTCAGGATGAGGAACCACAGCGGCCGGATCTCGATACACCACTGGGTGAACGCGACCGCGCTCTTGTTGTGCTGTGCCGGCTGCTCGAACGATCCCGAAGCGCCGCCCTCGCTCGGTGCCGCAGGCAGCGTGAGCGTGGCGCCGCCGACGGCAGGTCCGACCGGAATGAATCCGATTCAAGGATCCGCGGGCACACCAGGGATCGTCCCCGTTACGCCCACCGGCATGATGGGCCTCGCGGGTGCAGGCCCCGATGTTGCGCCGATCGCGAGCGCAACGTTGCCGTGCGATGTCGGCACCGTGGTCGCGACGAAGTGCGCCGGTTGTCACGGCGCCATGCCGATCGGTGGAGCACCGATGCCGCTCGTGAAGCCGGAAGACTGGTCCGCGCCCCTCAAGTCGCTGAAGACGGCGCCGGGTCAGACGATGGAAGTTGCGAAGCTCGCGAAGCTCCGCATCAACGACGAAGCGAAGCCGATGCCGCCCGGCGCGCTGTTGCCGGAGAACGAGCGCACGATGATCAACACGTGGCTCGACCGGGGACATCCGCAAGCTGCGGCCGGTGAGCCGACGTGCGCTACGCCGATGCAGCAACCGATGAAACCTACCGAAACGGTGAAGAACCCGGATGGAACGGTTTGCTATCAGTTCCGCAATCACGGTGCGCCACAGCCCGGCGACACATCGCCGTACGGTGTGATCCCCGGCGAGCACTACGTGTCGTTCTACTACACGGCGCCGTGGAAAGAGCCGTCCGAGCTCGTGAGTTGGAGGACCATCTACGACAACCAAAAAGTGATGCACCACTGGTTGCTGTACTCCACGCTCGGCGCGGAGATGGATGGAGCGTTTGCTCCGTCGATTGGTACACATGTCGGTGATGCAGCAGAGCTCGTCGCAGGTTGGGCCGTCGGTGGAAATGACGTGCACATGCCGCAAGACGTCGGCTTGCAGTTGCCGGCGCCGGGCGCGGGATTGTTGCTCGAGTGGCACTTCTACAATCCGGGCGAGCAGACGATGGACAGCTCTGCAATCGAGATCTGCACCGTGCCCGCCGGTTCACTGAAGCACACCGCCGGCATGACCTGGCTCGGCACCGAGTTCTTCAACGGTCCGCTCGGCATGCCGCCGAAGCAGAAGAGCGACTTCAGCGGTACGTGTGATCCGAGTCGCACGGGCATGAACGCGACGGATCCGATTCGCATCTTCACGTTCTGGCCGCACATGCACAACTACGGGCGGCACATGAACTCGGTCGTGAATCGCGTCAACGGGACGGTCGAACAAGTGTTCGATAAGCCGTTCGATTTCAACTATCAGATCACGTACGACACGGTGATCGATCTGCAGCCGGGTGACACGATCACTTCGACCTGCACGTTCATGAACACGTCGGACTTGAGCGTCGCGTTCGGGCCTTCGACGGATCAAGAGATGTGTTACCAGTTCGCGTTCTCGTATCCGGTGGGCGCATTGAACAACGGCGTGCCGAGCTTGGTCGGTGCCTCGAACACCTGCTGGTAGACGCGATTTGAAAGCAGAACCGCTGCCTCGGCGCTCAGTTAGCGCCGGGGCAGTTTCAATTTGGGGGATGGGCGGCGCGGCGGCCGCCGCGGTAACGTGACCCGCGAACCTAGGCTTGGCTCACGTTACAGCGGCGGGCGGGTACTTCCCGCTCATGGAGATCGCCGAATGCGCTGTGCCGTGTGTCCTGGGCTGGGTCTCGCAGTGCTGCTTACCGGTCTCGTCGCGTGTGGCTCTGATGGCTCGACTACCAACCCTTCGGCCGAGGCCGGCACAGGCGGTAACACGCTGCCGCCGCCGGCTGCAGGCGCGAGCGCGGGCACACCGGCGCAGAGCGCTGCGGGGGCGCGGGCCGCAGGTTCGGGCGGCGCGGGCGTGAGCGGTGCGGGGGCTGGCGCGAGCACCAGCCAAGCGGGAAGTGGACTGGGCGGAGCAGGCGCAAGTGGTGCTGGAAGCGCAGCGGGCGGCGCGGGTGGCGCTTCGGGTGCAGCAGGCGCAAGCGCGGGTGGTGCCGGCGTGGTTGCGGGCGCAGGTGGTGCAGGCGCGGCTGGTTCGCCGGCGACCGATGTCACCACATTCGCAAAAGATTTGAACGGCCTCTTCATCGACGTGCCGTGTGCTCCCGCGACTCCGACGCCCCTCGCGATGATGGCGACGTGCATGCATCCCGCGAACACGCAGCACATCGAAAAGAAAGTGACGTTCGGGGGTGAGCCGAGCAAGACGTACTCGGTCGTGCTTCGCGTGCGCGGGGTTTGGGAGCCGACGAAGATCGACGGCGGGATGCATCCGGACAGCAAAGTGCCGTTCACGATCGGCGGCATGATCCCGCCGGGCAGCGCTTCGAGCGACGCGATCAACTACCAACAGTATTCGATCGCTGTCTCGGCCCCGAAGCAGACGTTTTGGTTGAACGATCACCAGTACGTCGCGCACGACATTCACAAAGAAGACTATCAAGCCACGATCCAAGTCTCGGGTGGAGCGATGATCGTCGTCGCGATGAACGACGGCAACGATCACGAGATCACGAACTGGACCAAGGATTTCTTCGAAGGCTTGCCGCCGTACGATACGAAGCCGAGCCTCGGGCAGATGCTGCGTTTGGACGTGGTCTCCGTGACGGCGCAGTAGCTCAGCTGCCGACAGGCTCACAGAGGGTCGGTCACGGCGGCCTTCCTAGCGACGGCCGCGACCGTAGCGCAACGAATGGCGCCGTGCCCACGGGTTCATGATAAGCCCGGCCTAGTGAGCAGCACTGGAACGGTCGAACAACTCGCCGCCGCGATCGGCATCGCCGCCGCGCTGTTCGTCGCGACGAACATCGACGATATCTTCATCTTGCTCGCGCTGTTCTCGAACCCGAGCTTTCGGCCGGTGCACGTGGTCACCGGACAAATGATCGGGATGGCGCTCGTGATCGCGCTGAGCATCGCAGGAGCACTCCTGGCGCTCGTGGTCGCACCGCAGTACGTCGGACTGCTCGGCTTGGTGCCGCTCTCGCTCGGCATCGTGAAGCTCGTGCGCAAAGACAAAGACGAGGACGAGACGGCGACGCCTGACGCTGCGAGCGGCGCACTGCGCGTGCTGGCGGTCACCGCGATCACCGTCGCGAACGGATCTGACAACATCGGCGTGTACGTTCCCGTGTTTGCGACATCGGGTCGGGTGAACGTGACGATCTACGCAGTGACAATGCTCGTGTCGACCGCTGGGCTGTGCTGGGTCGCATACGCGCTGATCCGGCACCCGCGACTCGGGCCGCCGATCCGGCGCTTTGCTGGGCCGATCACACCGTTCGTTCTGATCGGGCTCGGCATCTACATCTTGATCGAGTCGCGCGCGTTCCAGGTGTTGGGCTCGTAGTCGAGACGGCGTGGCTCGGCTAGGCTAGGCTGGGCAGCATGACGAACTTGTTCGAGGATTTGAGCGGTAAAACGGCGTTGATCACTGGTGCATCCGGCGGCCTCGGGAAACATTTTGCGTCGGTGTTAGTCGCGCACGGCGTGCGGGTTGCGGTCGCG
>DASRXR010000054.1:0-8760 GCA_035687405.1 Polyangiales bacterium | reverse complement strand
CACTCACTGCGATCTCGAAGCTGTACTTCGAAGGATTGATCTTCAACACCGGACGCAAGCTCGAGCAATCGTCGGATGACGATACCGCGGACAGCAACAAGGCCGAGGAAGCGGCAGAGTCGCGCGAGCTCGGCGCGTATCGGCCGGAGTTCGACGGCAGCGAAGTCGTGCCGGCGCACATGATGTCGGCGTTGCCTCCACCGAATCATTCCCAGCCTGCGCGGCAGAGCGACCACGGCGAGCACGAAGAGCGTTCGACCGCGGACTATGCGCTGGATTCGAGCAGCGCGAGTGCCCGGCCGCGCAAGGGTAAGCAGCGCAGGCGCGGTGAAAGCGGAACGCTCGGACCGACCACGCTGTCGGGCTTGCAGAGCAACGGTTCGAGTGCGCGTGGCGACACCAGCAGAATGCCGGCGAGCACACACGACGAGCTCCTGCCATCCTCACAACGGCCCTCGACCACCAACATCAACTCTAGCTCCAGCTCCGATCGCCCGGGGGATCGCAGCATGTCGGTCACGAACATGCGTGCGGTCGAGAGTTCGACGGCGTTGCCCGCGAGCCGGCCACTCGACGATTCGCGGCGGGCGAGCACGGGGACGCGCGCAGCCGATCTGCCGCGGAGCTTCGATGATTCGCACTCGCATTCGCACACGCATTCGCACTCGTCCACGACAAGTATGCGCGCGGCCGATGCGAACGGAAAAGGCACGCACGCGTCTGACGACGGGGGCGATGACGAGACTTCGCCGCCTGTCATGCGCGTACGGCGCGCGCGCAAGCGTAAGAAGCGCCTTTCGCTGACGACGTCACCGGGCATGCTGTCGGCAATCGATCCGGCCGCGCTCGCCGAGCTCGCCGATGCGGACGAGCTGGACCCGCGCGATACGATCGACATGGAAGTGCCGGAGCCAGTGAAAGCGCTACGACGTGATCGCGCGGACGGCGTTCCGGATCTGGTGCACCGCGTTGCGGCGGAGCGGCCGCTACCGATCAGCCCAGCGACGAGTCCGGAGAAACCGCCTGCGAGCTCATCGGTGCGGCCGGATGCAGCGCTGCTCGCAGTCGACGCACCATTTACGCGAAGCGATCCGAGTCCCGCGAAGAACAGCGTCTCGCCTGCGCCGCGCACTGCAACAGCTGCAACTTCTGCGAAGCCGGCGCGTCCGAAGCCGCCGCCCGAGGCGATTCGTGCGGTGCGTGCGCAACCGCCCGCGGCGAGCGTTCCAGACCCGGATTCCGATCGGCCGCGACCGATCGAAGTGAAGCCGCCGGCCGCTGCGCAGGCTAAAAAGGCTGCGAGCGGGCGCATCGAAGACTCGCCTGCGCTGATCAACGTGCGCGAGGCATCGGGCCGAAACAACAACGATGACTGGCGCTCGCCGACACTGCGCCCGAGCTCGGGAAAGCGTCCGGTCGCGCTGTATGCGGGGCTCGGTGTGGCTGCGCTCGTGTTGCTCATTGCGCTGCTTCGCGGCGGTTCGAGTCCGAGCGCCACACCTGGCCCGCACGCAAATCACCCGGACGCGGTGACTCCGACTCAGGAACCAGCCGCGGCATCGAATCAAAAGCCGACGATTTCGCCCGAGCCGCCGCCATCCGCTGCTGCGGGCGAGCCGCCCGTTGCAGACCCAGCGTTCGCTGCGACTGCGCCGAGTGAACCTAGTCCAGAGCCGGCTGCCGAGCCTGCGGAACCGGGCATGCAAGCTGCAGGCGATGCGATCGACGCAGCCGCCGTGCTCGAGACTGCGCGCAAGCTCGATGATCAGGGTAAGGCGAAGCAGGCGCTCGCGATGTACGAGGAAGCGGCGCAGCGCTTGCCCGTGAACTCGACGGTGATCGGCAGGCTCGGGTTTGCGTATTTGAATCGCGGCCGTGATGCCGAGGCAGTGCAGGCGGCAGAAAAGGCGGTCGACCTGGATCCGACCAACTCCGAAGGTTGGATCGTGTTGGGTGCAGGCAAGTTTCAGCTCGGCGATCGTAAGGCGGCAAAAGATGCCTATCGAAAGTGCGCCGAGATCGCCAAAGGCCCCTACCTCGCCGAGTGCAAGCGGATGACGCGCTAGTGCGGCGCTAACGCGGGTACGCGAGGACGACCATCACGGCGAGTACGCGGCCGCCCGTTCGTTCGCCCTGGGCGATTCCGATTCCGACTCCAGTTGCGACTGGATCGAGCGTCGGCTCCAACGTTCCTACCTGCTCGAGCTCACGGGTTACCGCGAGCACCGCGTTCACTCTCGAATACGCGACTGAGAAGCGCGCCAGTTTTTCCTGCGCCTTGTCGACCACGCTCTGCTCGGTCGAATTGGAGTCGTCGAAGAACGACTGCGCTGCCGCTCTCGCGACCTGCGACAGATCCGTATCGAGCATCAGCGGCGCGTAACCACGCTGTGAACGCGCCGCATTCAGCTGCGACAACAGACTCGGCTCGGCCAAACTCGCATCGACGCTCTGATCGAGCCGCACGAACAACTCGGTCACGATCAACAACGGCCCGTGCACGTCCGATGCTTCCGCTACACCGATCCCGACGTGTGTCACACCCCGGTGCATCATGTTCTGCTGTTCGGCCGACTGCGATCCCGGCTGCAACGCGCGCAGATCGCGCCCGCGCAAGAGGTTCTCGAGCACCAGGCTCGACGTGAGCCCTCCAGCCTTGACGCGATCGACCGGACTGCCCGTTCGCTGCGAGGTGTGCGCGACGAAACCGTGATCGCGCATGTCGAGACAGTGGCGCTCGGCGATCGCGTCGAGGCCCGCGTGCGGCAGCAGCGCCGGCAAACCCGCCGCCGTCCGCTGCGCGTTGATCGCATCGAAGAGCTGCTTGCGCACCGCAGTCGCATCCAGGTCCGAGTCGGTCTTCAGCTGTTCGAACGCCGACGGCGCTTTCGTCCCGACGTAGACCGGCAACTTCGCGAGCACGACCGTTCCACTCGGCCCGTCCCCGAGCACTTCGACGCGATACGTGCCCTTCTTCGCAGTCGGCACGACCACGTTGAACTCGCGCTCCGACCCGGCCGGCACGAGGAGGCGCGGTGAATCTTCTGCCATCACGTCGATTCGAGGTTGATTGAAGCCTTCCGGCAGCACACCGCGCAGACGCAACGGCGCGTTGACGGCGAGCACGCTCGGCACAGGCTCGAGCTCGAGTTGGCGCTCCGACATCGCGACTGCGACCCAAGTGTGGTCCCCATCGCTGTGAAGCGAAGCACCGTAGTGCGTGAACTCGCGGCCCGACAGCGTCTCGCCGAGTGCAGCTACCAGCGGCTCGGACGGCGACTCGCGCGGCACGTCCAACACGACGAGCTCCACGACCGGATCGAACAACCCGAAGTGACGCGCCAATTCTTCCACGAGCCGCGGCGGCAGCTTGCCCTGACTCGCGTGCTCGGCGGCGTACGTCGCGAGCAGTGCCAGCCGTCCATCGCCGCGAAGGTCCACGCCCTGCGAGCGAGCACCACTCTCGATCGCCGCGCGCAACTCCGGACTTCGCACCCGCTCGACGTATGCCGGCTCGCCCGTGCCCATGGCTTCATAGTTCGGCGCGCGCGTACCCGGCGCGAGCCAGAGCTTCGTCTGCGCTTTTGGATGAGCGCAGGCGGTGATCACAAGACAAACGAACAGCGCTGTGACGCGCAACGGGAAGGTCACGCCGGCAGTGTAACGGCGGGCTCGGGGGAGATCACTTTTGTGGCGCATGCGGTCGAACGACGAACGCCGCTGCAAAAAGTTACTTTCCCTCGACGTCCGCGGGAGGTTCACCGGCCTCTGGCGCAGTCTCCGCGTCCGGTTCGCCCGCGTCGGGCGAACTCGGCTCGCCTGGCTTACGGTTCGCGTGGCACAGGCCTTCCAGGCACCGTAGGCCTTTCGAGCATTGTGAGGAGCGCGTGCAGGCTTGGCCGGATGACTTACTGCCAAAATCCGAGTCGCAGCAGGCGGAACTCATGAGCCAGCAAAGCGTCAGTGACACGATGAGCTTCATCTGCATGCGTGAACCGAAACCCCCACGTTCCTCGCACGCGCCGCAGCGCGCACCCTCACCCCGAGTAGTCTGTCGCGCTTGTAGCAGACGTGCGAGAGAAGCGTCATGACCCTGCCTTCGGTCGCGCGTCGTGCAGCACCGGTGCGACGGCAGTGCGCGAGTCCCAGGATGAAGCACCACACTGGTTTTTGCGCAGCGCGTCTCGCCCGCATCCTGTGTTGCTGCTGCGTGCTGCAAGGCTTTACCGCGGTTCGTATCGCCACCGCCGACAGCGGCAACGTCGAAGACATCTTGCCACTCGCGAACGATCCGAACGACCCGATTGGCCTCGAACGTGATCCCGGATTCGACCGCGCTGCAGCCGTAAATACGCGGCAAACCGCCAGCACAGCTCCGAGTACACCCGAGGACCGCGCCCGCTTCGGACCTACACCACCACCCTTTGCAGCCAAGAGCGGCGAAGCGTTGACCGCGGTTCCGAGCGTTCGAGAGCTCACCCACCGCACGAACCTGGAGCTGTACGCCGGCCTCGCGCTGCTCGAGACCGAGCTGAGCTTCGAGAACTCCGCGGACAAACCCGCCGAGGTCGAATACCGCCTCGCAGTGCCGGACGACGCAGCGCTCGCGGGACTGGACGCGTGCAACCTGCGGGGTTGCCGCAACGGCACTCTCGCGCCCGCGACCGAGCGGGGCGCGGCCTACGACGACGCGATCCGAGCCCGTGGCGCGAAGCCGTTGCAGCAACAACTCCCGCTCGCCCACGCGTACAAGGTTCGAGATGCGCGCGGCGCCGCGCTGATCGTGCGGGCAGCGGCGGTGGAGCGGGACCTGCCGCTGACTGTCCGGCTCCGCTATGCAACTGCGGCTCCCGTACACGGTGGCGTCGCTCGCTTGCGCCTTCCCGCGCGCGGCATGGATCCGCGCGCGGCACCACTCGAGCTGAGTCTACGCGCGAGCGATTTGACGGCAGTTCAAGTCGGGGTGCAGGCCCTCGCGAGCGGTGCGCCGGCTGTGCGAAGCGACCCGTGGCAACCGATCGACATTCGCGCAAACGCCGGCGGCGTCGCAACCCGCAGCGTGTGGCAGTTCCCGTGCGGCTCCCAGACGTGCGCGCGGGCGTATGCGAGCGCCCCGCCGCGGACGGCTGCGGCGGTGGATCTGATCTTGGCGCTCGATGCGTCGCCCTCCACCGAAGGCGTCGCGCGTTCGCGCATGGTGCAAGCGATCTCCGCGATCTTGGCTCGAGCGCCACAAGGAACTCGCGTGCGTGCGCTGCGCTTTGCTTCGAAGGTCGAGCCGCTGATTGCCGAGCGTAAAGACGCCGCGCAAGTCCAGCTCTCGGCGTTTGGATCGGTCGCCTTCGAAGCAGAGCTGGGTTCGGCGACGCGCTTCGAAGCGGCGTGGGACGTGATCAAGAGTTGGGGCCCCGCAAAATCGAATGCGTTGATCGCGATCGTGGGCGACGGCGGCGTGACGCGCGGCAAAGCAAAGCCGTTCGATGCCGCACGTCGTGCGGGCTACGAAGTCTCGGTCGTGAACGTCGCCGATCGCGCATCGGTGCCAGCGCTCGCGGACGGCGCACAACTCACGGGCGGCACGGTGATCGACGCAGGCGCGGAAGCGGATGAGGCCATTCGCGGGGGCTCGGCCGATCGTCTCGAGGAACGCGTGGCTGCGCTGTTTGCGCCGATCGCAGTTCCGCGGCCGAGCTTGTCGGGGCTGTCCGGAAGCGCACGAAAGCTGCCAGCCTTGCGTGCGGGCGAGAGTCTGACGATCGAAGGCGTGAGTCGCGCGACCTGGACGTTGCAGGCAGTTGGAAGCGCCCGCGCGAGTGCTCCTCCGGCGCGCGTACTGCTCGCGATGGGGCTGCGTGGCCAAGAGCGAAATCACACCGCGACCGGCGGCGTGCTCGACGCTCCTTTAACAGCGCTGCTCGCAGTCGACTCGCACGACCTCGGTCGCGCGGGCCGCGATCGGCCGGGCGCCGGCGCGAAAGGCAGCTGCGATCGACGCGGTCCGGCGCTACGACAAGGCGGCTTGAGCAGCGACGCAAAGCCAGTCTCGCTCGCGGCCGAACGCACCACCTGCGCCGCGCCCGCCAAAAAGCCGACGAAGAAGGCTGCGATCGACGAGGCCGAGACCCCCAACAACGAGGCCGGCACCGGCATGCCGAGCTCACCTCTATTGGGCATGCTCCGCCAGCGGATCATTCCGGTCGCCCGCGGCTGCTTTCGCAAGGATCGCGCGGGCCGCCCCGATTATCAGGTTCGAGCCGTCTTCACGTTCGAGCTCGCGGAGCGCGAGGTCGTGTCCGCGGAGGTCTCCGGAAAGATTACGGATGCGCTCCGAGATTGCCTATTGTCCGCGATCGATGATCTCGCGGTCCCGCGGTTCAGCGGCCGGGTGGTCGTCCGTTATCCGCTCGTAACGGAGCGGGAGGGGCTTCCTTCCCAAATCGAGCTCACCCCGGAAGCGGCGGATAAGGTCGACTCTCTGCTCGGCCGGTGAGCTCGAGCGGGACTTAAAAGGAGTTAAAAGGACGTGGTTCTACGGCTTGACGCTGTGGAACTGCCTCTGCATACTCCGCCGTCCAACTCAAAAGAACGCGGCGCAAGCAGACGTTTGTACGATAAGGCCACTCAGCGAATGACCATGGCGCTCTCTCAGCAGATCAAGTCCGAAGTCATCAAGAAGTTCCAGACTCGCGATGGCGACACTGGCTCCCCGGAGGTGCAGATCGCACTGCTCACGGAGCGCATCAAGCAGCTGACCGAGCACTTCAAGGTCCACGCGAAGGACTTTCATTCGCGCCGTGGCCTGCTGATGTTGGTCAGCCAGCGCCGCCGGTTGCTCGACTATTTGCGTTCACGCGATGTCGGCCGGTACCGTGTGTTGATCGGCGAGTTGGGCATCCGTAAGTAATTTCGAGCGCCCGCAGTCTGCGGGCGCGTTCTATACTCACAATCGGCACTGGGAATGGTCCCAGGGGCCGCGTTCCTTGAAAAGTTGTCATCGGAGCGGTTGGCTCTTCGATCTTCGATTCGAACGCCACGAGGGAAAGTCCTCGTGCCTTGGAACCGAGGACCGAGTCCACCGCCCGAAGACGTCGCCGGGAGTCGCATCGTGCACTCCAAGTCTCACTGGCGGCGCGCGGCGCTCTAGGCTCAGTTGACGTAGTCGTACGGCTGGGCTGTCGGCGCACGCGTTGTCTCACGAGCGCCCGGCGCATGTAGCCGCACCCCCGAGCGGGAGCGTCTGCGCAACGTCTCGCATCCATCAGTAACCGCGTCTCGAGTAGCGCGGGTTTGGATGTCGAGCGCCCCGCGCCGCCGCCATCCGCTGCAGGCTGCGGCAGTTCGGAGCAGACATGATCATCAGAGAAAACGTTCGAGTTGGCGACAAAACGATTACGCTGGAAACGGGCCGCATCGCGAAGCAGGCGCAAGGCGCAGTGCTCGTCACCTGCGGCGAGACCATCGTCCTGGTCACAGTGTGCGGCACGATGGAGCCTCGGCCCGGCATCGACTTTCTGCCGCTGAGCGTCGACTACGTCGAAAAGACGTATGCCGCCGGCCGCATTCCGGGTGGCTTCTTCAAGCGTGAAGGCCGTCTGCGCGACGACGAAATTCTCGTCTCGCGTTTGATCGACCGCCCGTGCCGCCCGCTATTCCCAGAGGGCTATCGCAACGAAGTGCAGGTCATCGCGACCGTGCTTTCGGTCGACAAGCAGAACCCGTCGGACGTGCTCGGCATGTTCGGTGCGTCCGCTGCGCTGCACATCTCACCGATTCCCTGGGCGGGCCCGATCGCGAGCGTTCGCGTCGGCCGCATCGACGGCAAGTTCATCGCGAACCCGACCTACGCAGAGATGGAGAGCGGCGACGTCAACATCGTGGTCTCGGCCACGCGCGACGCCATCGTGATGGTGGAAGGCGAGTGTAACGAGATTAGCGAGGCTGATTTCGCGGACGCGATCTTCTTCGGCAAAGACGCGGTGCAGCCGATGATCGAGCTGCAAGAGAAGCTGCGCGAAGCAGTCGGCGAGCAGAAGTGGTCGTTCACGAAGGTGGAGGCGCCCGCAGGGTTGGCCGAGCGCGTGAAGACGATCGCCGAGAGCGGCATCCGCGAAGCCTGCAACACGCGCGAGAAACACGTCCGCTACTTGAAGTTCAAAGAGGTCAAGAAGGCGACGGTTTCGCAGCTCCTCAGCGAGTTCCCGCTGCACGAGCCGTTCATCAAAGAAGCCTACGAAGACCTGCGCTACGACACGATGCGCGAGCAGGTGGTGTACTCGGGCACGCGTGTCGACGGGCGCGACCTGACGACGGTGCGGCCGATCACGATCGAAGTGGGATTCCTCCCGCGTACACACGGCTCGACGTTGTTCACGCGCGGTGAGACGCAAGCGATCTGCACGGTCACGCTGGGTACGTCGCGAGACGAGCAGCGCATCGACGGTTTGGTGGAAGAGCAGTGGAAGCGCTTTTTGCTCCACTACAACTTCCCGCCCTTCTCCGTCGGTGAAGTGAAGCCGCTCCGTGGTGCTGGCCGGCGTGAGATTGGTCACGGTCACTTGGCCGAGCGCGCGCTCGCGCGAATGCTGCCGGACAAGGAAGCGTTCCCGTACACGATGCGTCTCGTCTCCGAGATCACGGAGTCGAACGGCTCGTCGTCGATGGCAACGGTCTGCGGCGGTGCGCTTTCGATGATGGATGCGGGCATTCAGATCAAGGCGCCGGTTGCCGGCGTCGCGATGGGTCTGATCATGCTCAAGGACA
>DASRXR010000053.1:0-11285 GCA_035687405.1 Polyangiales bacterium | reverse complement strand
ATCCGCGTTCATCGCGTACATCGGGCTGAACGATTCGATGCGGTCCGCGAACTCGAGCGCGACCGGACTTTGCCTCCAGCACTCCATGATGCCGATCGAGAACATACAACCGCCTAAGAACTCGAGACGCAGGTGATCGGGCAGTCTGCGGATACGGGCGCCGCTGTCCATCAAGTCCCGGAGCGCTTTTAGTTCCGCGAGCGCGCCGGCGTGGTCCTCGGTCAAGATCGCAGCGACCGCGAGCGTACAACGCCGCACGAAACCGGCGATGTTGCGATCACCGAGCCCAGCGAGCGGCTCGAACGCACGCTTGCAACGAGCAGTCATGTCGAGGTCGACACCCGATGTCGCGACGGCGTTCATCGCGACGACGCAACCGACGAACATCCGCAGCGTTTGCGCCACGCTCGGACCGCGCGACCGACCTCGGCGATGCGCGAGGCTGGCTGCGGTCAACGAGACGTAAAACGCGAGCTTACGGCCTAAAACGGGGTGTAAACTGCGCGCGAGGTCGAACCGCAGGACCCGTTCCAGCGCTTCGATCGCAGCGACGCCGTAGCGATCGGCGAGTCGCCGATCGACGAAGAAGCTAGCAGCAGCGAGCGCGGCCAGCGGTGTCGCGAGTATCTCCGGTCCGCAGCCCGCCGCGCGATACAGCTCCACCGCTTGCTCGAGCATCGGAAGCGCGACTTGCATGCGGGCACGATGGTTTTCCAACAAGTGCAGCGCGGCCGCGCTCACGAGCTGCTCACAACGCTCGGCATCACCGGATCGATAGAGATGCAGCCCCGCGCGCAGCCCATCGATCGGATCTTTCGCACCGGCTAAAAGTGATTCTCCCAACCTCGCATGCGCCCACCTGCGCCGGTTCGGAGCGAGCCGACCGAGCAGACTTTCGCGCACGCTCGCATGGGCGAAGTTATAGCCCTCGTCAGACTCCATCAGCACACCGCGCAATGTCAGCTCGACGATCGCGGCGTCGGTATCCGCCTCGCTCGCGTCGGACAGGGCCTGACAGTCAGACCGGCTCAAGCGGCCCTCGTGAACGCTCAACAGTTCGGCCAGTCGTTGCGCCGCCTCATCGAGCTGCTCGAGCCGCGCCAGGTGCATCTGGGTCCGGTTGCGGGGCAGCTCCGCATCGGAGAGCTGACCGGGGAGCGTCCATGTACCTTCGGAGTAACGAGCGAGCCCATGCTCCACGAGATGTTCCACGAGCTCGAGGCAGTGCGCCGGGCTACCCTGCGAGACCCGATGCAAGCTCTCTGCGACGCGCGCGAGGTACGCCGCACCTCCGAACACCGACTCGAGTAGCTGGTGAATCTCCGTCGCCGTGAGCGGCGCGAGGGTCAGGCGCTGCGCGGCGTTGCGAAATATCTGTAGATGAAGCGCCGGTGTCAGACTCGGCTCCGCGACGAGTGCCGCCACCAGCAGCAAGTGCTGGTTGGACTGCAGCGCGAGTGCAGCCAACCAAGTCGCCGACTCCTCGTCGCAGTGCTCCAGGTCATCGACTAACAGCAATACGCGTCGCGACGCTGCGACCGCGAACACCCACTCGGTCAGCGCCTGTTGCAGCAGGGCGCGGCCATTGCGCGTCTCGTCGCGGGCAATTGGACCGCTCACGCCAAACCGGCGCTGCACGTCGCCCGAAAGTTGCGCGAGGACGTAGGCATGCGGCCCCGCGGCGGTGGCAGCATCTCCCTGCGAACCGTCCAGGAGTCCGAGCGCGATTCGATTCGCGACGCTGTACGCCGAAGCTTGTTCATCACCGCGCACGAGCACGGTCGTCGCACCGGACAATCGTCCGAGCAGAGACAGCTCCTCGAGAAGTCGCGTGCGCCCCATGCCCGGCACCGCCTCGACCGCGATCGCGCAGCCTTCCCCGCGCTTCAGCGACCCCGCGATCAGCTTCCGTTCCGTGTCTCGTCCGACGAAGACTTTACTCCGCACGTAACCGCGCACCGCGTGATCAGTCGATTCGTGGGTCGGCCCCGCGATCGCATCGATGCGATCGATCAGCAACTCCGTCGTCGGCGGCCGAGCCTCTGGATCGCTCCGCAGCAGTGACAGAATCAACCCGTCGAGCTCCTCCGGGATCGGTTCGAGCGCCCGGTTTTCGACCAACTTCGCGAGACTCGAAGGTCGTGCAGGCTCGCGAGACCACGCCCGCGGCAGATCGTTCATCGTGCGCGCTGGATACGCGTGCACGCTGGTCAGCAGCCAATACGCCAGCGCGCCGAGAGCATATAGGTCGGCGCGTTGATCCACCCGAACAGCGAGGGCGCGATCGAACAACCACTCGGGCGCGATGAACGGCGGTGTGCCGACCACTTCGGTCGGTACTCCGAATGGACACAGTGCCCCGAAATCGATCAGTTTCAGACGACCATCCGGCAAGACCCACAGGTTGCGAGGCGTGACGTCGCGATGCAGCAACCGTCGCGCGTGCAGCAGCCCGAGCAACGTCGCAACCTGCCGCACGTAGTTGCAAACTTGTCGCCAGGGAAGTGGTGCGGCGCGCCCGAGATCGCCACCCTCCAGCAGCTCCATCGTGTAAAACGGCCCGTTGCTATCGCTCCCGTAGTCGTAGACCTCGATGATGTTCGGGTGACGAAGCCCGTGAAGTGTGTGGAACTCGCGTTTGAACAGCTCGAGTACTTTTGCGGATTCGGTGTGGCGAGTCGTCTTGATCGCGAGGCGTTTGCCGCTCGTCGTATCGACGGCGGCATACACGGCGCCCATCCCACCTTGGCCGAGTAACGCTTCGACGCGATAGCGGTCAGCGATGACGCGTGAGGCGGAGGCCAGACCGCTGGTGCGCGCCATGGATCGATTCTGGCGCGAAGCGCGTGGTAAGGATCAAGTTGAACGAGGGCGTGATTCGCCTACACGCGCGCACCAGCTTCGACTGGAAACCGGGCGAGTTGCCGCACGACCGTCTCGATAGACGCCCGATCTCGATCGCCCTTACGTGATGCGTTGGTTTGGCAGCCGATGTCGCGCGGGAACGATAATGGGTGCAGCTGACGGCAGCGAGTGCTGTCGCTTGTCACGCGCCGAACGCACGCTCATCCAGACGCCGCAAATCGAGGAAGGCTGTCCGGCTCACACGGTCTCGCGTACCGCGCGAAGGGTTGCGACGACCCTGTCGTCGTCTACCTCCTGGCCCTCTGCCACGTCCACGACCTTTCGTTCGCCGCCACCGAGGCTTCTGAGGAAGCCCTTTTCAGCCGCGACCGACTGCGCGTTGAGGATGAGCAGGGAGACCTTCGTCTTCGAGAGGTGGAGCGCTGCAACAAAGGCACCGTCGACCGAGTAGTGGGGCTTGCCGTACTCGAGTGACTCGGTGGCCTCGGGAGTGGCGGTCAGGATTGCGGCTCGCAGCGTCTTTAAGGCTTTCTTCTGCCAGGCGTTCCCCTGTGCGAAGTAGGCGGCGATTTCTTTGTTCACGGTTGCTCCTTACGGGGTGGTGGAGAACTCGGCTCAGCGGGCCAAGGGACGGTAGGTGTGGACGACGGCACCCGTGGCGAACGCGGTGGTGTCGACGAGCTCGACTTTGCGGGCGCTGGCCTTGCGATCGTGTCGACGGGCTGATGCGACTACGTACTTGGTGATCGTGTTGACGTGGTCGGCGTACGGGTTGCCCCCCATGGCCGGCCAAGCCTGGGCCATGCCCTCGTAGGTCGTGCGGCCGAGCAGCAGCGCGTCGGCCGCCAGCGTCATGGTGAAGGCGTAGCTCTGGGAGCGCCCGTCGGAATACTGCATCGACCACAGGTGCGGGTCGTCGATGAAGCCATCGAGCGTGGCGTAGGTCGAGCTGAGAATCTTGCGCATGGCGTGCCCTTTTAAATGTGAGGTTCGAAGGTTGGTCAGGTTTGCCCGAACCTGCGCCAGCGCGCGCTCGTGTGCGGCGCGCCCAGGACTCGCTGCCTCGTGCTGCGCCACGACGAGTGGCGGGCAGGGGAGGCCCGCTGCATATCGTTCGTACACAGATAGTACACCGGCCGATAGTTCGATGTCGAACTATTTGTTCGCGAACCAATTGCCGGTCGCGCGCGATATGCTTGGGCCCATGACCGACAAAGCCTCTACCGGGGACCCGATGGACAACATCGTCGCGGCGTGGAGGCGCGAGCGACCGGATCTAGACCTCTCTGCCATCGCGGTCGCCGGTCGCCTCGGCCGGCTGGCGCTCCGGCTCGCGCGGGCGCAGGACGACGTCCTCGGCGAGTTCGAGCTGCAGAACGGTGGTTTCGACGTGCTCGCCGCGCTGAGACGAGCGGGCAAGCCCTACACGCTGACGCCGTCCCAGTTGTCCGAGTCGTTGCTGCTCTCGCGTGCCGGCATGACGAGTCGGCTGGACCGTCTTGAGTCCGCCGGGTTCCTAGAGCGCGCGCTCGACTCCGACGATCGGCGCAGCTTCCGGATCCAACTGACCAAGGCGGGCTTGAAGGTCGTAGACCTCGCGATGACGAAGCACACGGCGAACGTGACCCGGCTGTTGTCCCCGCTCAGCGCGCGCGAGCTCGCGTCGTTC
This sequence comes from Polyangiales bacterium, assembly GCA_035687405.1. Lineage (GTDB taxonomy): Bacteria > Myxococcota_A > Polyangia > Polyangiales > JAFGIB01 > JADGRF01. The sequence continues at coordinate 6,751 of DASRXR010000053.1, read as the reverse complement.
GACGGGATATTGCGAAAGTTCCTGCACCATCTCGCGGACTGACGATGCGCGATCGGCAACTTAGCGCGATCTCGTAGCTGGGTAGCTCGCATGAGCAGCTGACCGATATCGCGATGCCGCTGCTTAGGAAAGACATCTACTGCCTCGATGGCATGTGTCATGCTGACTGTAAGTTGTCTTGTGAGGCCGTTCGCGACGATCAACAGAGTCGCAGACCACCCCACGAGCTCGATCTCTTGTGCCCGCGTCGCACTGACGCGGTCCGCCGTACGGACACTTTCTACTCGCTTCGGCGATCAAGCAGGAACGTAGATCAACCTGATCACATCCTCGCCAATCCGATCATTCGCGATAAGGCGGAGCGGCGGCCGAGGTCCGGCGAAGTATGGCTTGCCGTGACCAAGCACGACGGGGTGCAGGTAGATCCGATACTCATCGATCAGGCCAAGCTCGGTGAGGCTGTTCGCTAAGGCCGGGCCAGCAACTTCGATCTCCCCGTCGCGCTCGGCCTTCAGCCGGCGGATCGCGCCCTCAAGGTCATCTTCAACAAGCGTGGCGTTGGGGCCGACCGACTTCAGCGAGCGCGAGACGACCCATTTCGCCTGCTTCCGCCACGCCGCCGCGAAGGCTTGTTCCTCTGCATCCCATTCAGGATGCTCGTCGTCCCAGTAACGCATCACCTCATACATTTGGCGGCCGTACACGCTGCCCGTCTGCCCCTGAGCCTGCTCGATGAAGTGGCGAAAGAGCGTGGGGCTTGGCCCAAACGCCATATGATCGACGTAGCCGTCCAGAGACTGGTTCATTCCGAACACCAGCTTAGCCATACCCACTTCCTTTCGTTACGTGGCGCGCGGTTCTGATCGCGTGATGCAATCGGTTGTACGATCGTACCCGTCGTCTTCCACGAGCACGTGCGTATACCTGATAAGCGGGTGTGCGATCTTCGAATCTGGCGTGCCCACCGCCTCCTGGAACTCGCGCCGCTCTGCTGGCCCGCGACCAGCGCGCGATGACGCGCAGACCTTGCTCTCGGCCGGCGCGAGCGGCTGGCCTGGCCAATCCCACCGCCGAGTGCAGGCTTCGTGGTGCCCTCCGGGTTGCGGTCGGGCCGTACTTGGGTCATGTAGCGAGCCTGGATCGTACATCTTGGGTGGCGCATCCACCGCTGCAGACCCGCAGCGGCGAGGGCCAACCGACAGGCATGCGGATACCAGACCATCTTTGCGCATTGATCGACGAAGGCATTTTCGACGAGGTGGTGCGACCACTGATGAGCGGCAAAGAGGCTCAAGTTTACCTGCTGCGCTGCGGCGCTGAGCTGCGGGTCGCCAAGGTCTACAAGCTCGCTCAAGATCGGACGTTCAAGCAGCGGGCCCAGTATACGGAAGGACGCAAGGTCCGAAACAGTCGGGACCAGCGCGCGATCAACAGTCGCTCGCGCCATGGCCGCGACCAGGACGAAGCGGCGTGGCGCACGACCGAAGTCGAAGTGATCCAGCGCTTGCACGCTGCGGGCGTGCGCGTTCCGGTGCCCTATCAGTTCATCGATGGCGTGCTGATCATGGAGCTAGTCTCCGACGCGGAAGGCCTGCCAGCACCGAGGCTGGGCGATGTGAGCTTGGATCGCGAGAGCGCCAAACAGATTTACGAGCAGCTTCTGCGCGAAGTGGTGCGAATGCTGTGCGCCGGAATCGTGCATGGCGACCTCTCCGATTTCAACGTGCTGCTTGCGCCCGACGGTCCGGTGATCATCGATTTCCCGCAGGCCGTGAACGCAGCGAGCAATCAGAATGCGCGACGCTTGTTGTTGCGCGACGTCGACAACTTGCACCGTTTCCTTGCGCGCTTCGTCCCCGAGTTGAAATCGCTGCCGTATGCGGAAGAGATGTGGCAGCTATACGAGCGTGGAGAGTTGACTCCCGACACCCGTCTGCTCGGTCGCTATCGACAGGCCGCGCACAAGGTGGACACCGATGCAGTGCTCGGACTGATCGCGGATGCCGAGTGGGACGAGCACAAGCGACGCTCGAGGCAGGGAGGCAACATGCGCGGACCCGCGGGACCCGCTGGAGCCCAGCCGCAAGCGCGGCCACGAGCGCCGCAGCAAGGTGGTCAGAAACCACGCGCGTTCTCGGTCCATGGAAGCGGGCAGCGCACGCCGGCGGAACGATCCGCGGTTCAGGTCCCTGTGCGCACGGATGTGTCACGCGGAAGCACGCCTTCACGGCGTCCCGATCGGCAGCGTCGCGGTTGAGGCGACGCGCAAATCGCCCGTCGGCATTCGAATGACGCGTTCGGGTGCTCGCTGGAAGCACCAGACTGCTCTGACGCAGCAAGTGGCTGGCCAGATTGCTCGGATTGATGGTGGGTCAAGGTGCGCTGGCTGCATCGCGACTACCCGGCGTAGGGCCCCAGGCGCGCCGGTGTCCAAGCGCCGTGGGAAACCGAGCAATCGCACGATGGACGGTCTATCCTTGTTCGGAACCATTTCAGATGCCATGGCGACGGCGGGCGGGTATACCCACTCGCGGAACTTGTCCGGAGCTTTGGTGGCTCCAGCTTCGTTCGCAGGCGATAGGAAAAATCAGATGAAAACAGGTACGGTCAAGTTCTTTAACACGTCCAAGGGTTTCGGTTTCATCACGCCCGATGGCGGCGGCAAGGACCTTTTCGTCCACGCCAACGACCTTGGGGGCGCCACGATTCAGGAGGGCTCCAAGGTTCAGTTCAACGAGGTCCAGGGTAAGAAGGGCCCACAGGCCAACGACGTCAAGGTTCTCTGAGCTGAACAGCCTTGCCGCGGGCGCCCCGTCATCCACAGGATGATCGAGCCCTCAGGGTGCCCGACAGCGCAGCTGACGCGTTAATCGAGACGACGAACGAACCTCCTCCGTGCCATTCGGCGCGGTAGGGGGGTCGACATCGTTTGGCGTCGGAGACTTTTCGGCTTCGCTGCCAGACGCGTGGCGACCTGGCGAATCGCGGCGTGGCGCCTTACCAGTGCCATCTGGAAACGATGGCCACAGGTTTATTGAGCGCCTGCGTCCACGTCGTCATCCGCGCCCATGTCACACACGGGTGGCGTGCATGCTGATTCCTGACAAAACAATGCGTCGGGCAGGCAGTCCCGCCCGTACACGTATTCGGTTTTGTAACACGGCGGCCCGGATACGTCGTTGAACTGCGCGATGCCGACCAACGTCTTCGTCGCATCGTAGTGGTAGATCGAACCGCCCAGTCCGGCGAGCAGACGAACGCTGATGCCACCGCATTGGTTCGACTGTTCCGAGGGGCGCAGCCAAGAAGCACCACCGCATGCGAGCGAGCGAGCTTGGTATAGGTTGATCGGACACTGCTGCGCTGAGCAATATTGATCGAGCGTCGGTGCCGTACAGTCGATGGCCGGAAAGGTTCCCGGGCATGCAATCGCTGGCGCCGACGCGACCCACGCACCTTGCTGGCAGATTCGGATTTGGTCCGGAATCGCGCCGCAAGGCCCGTCACGGCGATACGTGCAGACAGCTCCGCCGCGGCAGGATGCCCCCACGATCGGCAGCTCGACAGGACACTCGACATCAGCGCCGTCGCGATACTCTGGAGTCGCGATCCCAGCCACGCCGATCGGCCCGGCACCGGCGGCACCGGCGTTGACCGGCGCCGTTTCGTTCGTGCGTTGATCGTCGCGCGACGACCGCTCGAGCTGAGGGCTGGTCGGTTCGTGCCCCAAAGGAGGAGACCCGCTGCAGCCGCCGATGGCTGCAGTGAGCGACACAACGTAGAGCGAAACCCGCGCGAGAGTAGATACTTCCACGCGAGCTCTTGCTGCACGAACGATGCCACCCACGCCGAGTGTATTTCGCTTGGAATTTCGCGAGTCGTGGCCGCGCAGAGACCTTGCCAATCTGTGCCAACGCCCCGGCCGTCCGTTCTTCACCCTGCGCCATCTCCATCATCTGCTTGAAGTTCTTCCGGTAGAAACTCGTTTCGCGGCCTCATGCCCGAAGCGACGTCGGCATGAGGCTTGCTGCATTGCGGGCAATGCCCGCAGTCGTGCCGGTTTGTGCCAGGAGGTCGGCGATGCCGATGTGGCTGTGTTCGAACTTGTCCGCGCTGGCGCGAGCCTGGCGGGCATTGCAGAGGTGATGTTCAGGCTCAATGCCACGATCATGTCTGCCAGGCTTGGTGCGTGTGAGCGCATGTTGCACGCGCTGCGAACTCGCTGCGAGCGCGTGTACAGTTTTGGCGGGAACGAACCGTCAATCGCGTGTTCGCGCAACTTCATCGCGACCTCGTAGCTCGGCGGCTGGCATGAGCAACGTACCGATATCGCGATGCCGCTGTTGGCTGCGGTGTGCCTGATGCCACTGCGAATGACAGGGCAGAGCGGCATGAATGAAATGCGCGCGCTCGGTTTTGAGGAGCTCGGTGTTTTCTTCAAGACTTGCGTCGTTCTGCTGTTTGCGAGCAGCTTGTGTTCGGCGGCCTGCAGCGACGCGGAAGGCGTCGCTCCGCGCTCTGGAATGAAGTGCGGAGCGATGCCGCGTGTTCTGGTTGACGCAGTGAACGTCATTCCGGAAAACAGCGGCGATGAGGGTCACACCGCGCCGCTGATCGCGGTGAATGCCAAGCACGTATATTTCATTCTTCAGTGGACGGTTGCGGGATCGGTCACCGAGGATTGGCGGGGTTATCTCATGCGGGCTCCCATCGGAGGAGGTGCCGTGGAACGCCTCGCACCACTGTCTCGCGGCAGTGCACGCATGACGCAAGGCTTGGCTCTGACCGACTCACGCGTGGTTTTCATTCAGGCTCCAGAAGCCGAAGACGGCAACGCGACAATCGCTGCGATGCCGCTGGATGGAGGCGCAATCAACGTCCTAGCCGAGGCCGAGGGCTTTGCAAATGCAGTCGTGGTCGACGATCGAAATGCGTACTTCGCGGACGCAGAAGGCGTGAAAGCGGTCGCCCTAAGCGGTGGCAAGCCTCGTGTTTTAGCGTCCAATGTCGGCGCGTTAGCGCTAGCTATTGTCGATGATCGTTTATATCTCGCGCTGTCGGACGCCCTGCTTTCGGTAGCGCTTGATGGGGGAGATAAAGCGAACGAAGCTGGAATGGGCGGTGTCGCTCTCGTTGCCTGCGGCGATGCGATTTGTTGGGTAGGCGGCAGCTCGGCGCTCATGGCCTCGCTGATGAGGCTTGCGCCCGGACTCACGCCGGCAACGCTTGCGCGCGGCGTAGTCCAACCTCACGACATCGCTTTCGACGGGAGCACGTTTTTTATAGCAGGCGGGCGCGGCGCGATCTCGCGTGTTGGAGCGGACGGCGGAAACTTGGTGGCGGCCTATGGTGAATCAGGCCTGACCAGTCTCGAGATCGAGAACGATTGCCTCTATTGGGCAAGTGCAACCCACATATCAGACGTGTCGCTCGATGCGGCCCGAACGGCAGGGGATTGATGAATGAGAGTGGAGTGGCTCACGGGAAGATGAGGCGCGGAGTAGCTGCGCCGCCGAGAGGCATTCGAACCGAAGCTGATCGAAACCTGTGAGCTGCCTGCGGGCGGTGAGTCTGTGAGCATCTTGGGCTCACGCATAGTCAGAACCACTCCCCAGTTCAGGGCTATGCCTGTCCGCCATGTCTGACGTTTGACGCGGATTATGGGTCTTCGAACGTGCGCAAGGATACCTGTCAGTGTGGCAGCTTCGATGCTACATATGACTGTGGCGCGTCCGCTCAGGAATGGTAGCGGACCGGGGGGTCCCGACATGTACTCTGATAGTGGTTGCAAGCCGAAATCATGCGCGCCGATTTGGTTCGCGGTCCTCAGCGCACTCTGGTGGTTCGCAGCGCTGTTGAGTGGATGTGCGGAGAAAAACGTTCTGGCAAGCGAGGCAGACGCCGCGATGGACAGTGGCGTCTCCGCGGCACTGGCGTCCGAGGAAGAAGGCGCCCTCAGCGAGACCGCGTTGGCTGCTCAAATACGCCAAGCCGCATCAACGTCTCAGCAGTTCGCCGATTTAGCTGTGCCCCATACCGAGATCATGGTGTCCGACTATGCACACGGGTGCGGCTCAACTTCGAACACCGGGCGCTCGCTCTACCTTGAGCTATTTTCTTCGTCCTCTCCCGAACGCTTTGCGGTGGTGGGTAAGTACGCGCATTGGCAGCCGCACATGGAAGAAGGTATTCCGAGCGACAATCGATTCGTCGCAGTGCTGTCGGACACGACACAGTTCTCCCGCAGCAACATCTTGGCGCGACGCGGCGCAGTCGAGGTGTTTGAAACGGATGACGAGCACATCGCGGTGAAGTACGCATTGAGCTTCGAGGGCAGCGGAGAGGAAATCTCTGGTTGGGCGAGCGCCGAGTACTGCGACGCATGGGAGCACTCGTGGCTGGGGATCCCACGACTCAGCCCAACCGAACCGAGGAACTAAAATACGCACTCAGCTGCGGCGCCGTTCGCCCGCACACCTGTTGAGCTGTCTGGATCAGGATATGCGCGCTGTACCGACGAGCGCGACTTCTGGGCAAAGCAGAATCACTGCGACACGAGCATGTCCATGCCGGTGGATCCCGCGCCGACGGTGGAGTACGCCTGCTGCGACGCTGGTTTTGCGATGCGTTACTGCGAGTACGACGGTGCATAACGAGTTTACGACCATCACCCACAAGGAGCACGGTCAAACATCGTCCAGCAGGCCGAGCTCCGCCGCTGTGGATTCCATCGCAGAGAACTGCTGTCTCG
>DASRXR010000052.1:0-14536 GCA_035687405.1 Polyangiales bacterium | reverse complement strand
CGCGCTTCGCTTGCTGCTATATTCACTTGACAGCATATGCACTCGGCGCCATATTCGATGCATGCTGACGCTGCTCACCACCGACGATTTCGCGGCGTGGTTTAGAGGGCTGAGCGACGAGGATGCGGAAGATGTCGCCGTGGCCCTCGGGCTGATCGAAGCGCTCGGGCCAACACGCATGGCACCCGGAAGTACTGAGCTGCTGTTGTGGTACCAGAGCCCTGCAGCGGATCGTCTCCGGGTTCGCTTCGCGGAAGAGTTCGGCCAGTTCACGAGTGGCATGCGCCGGATCGTCCGTCACCTCGAATCCGAGTCGGTGGCGCAGCGGCTGGCCGAAGTCAGCAGCGACCGCGCGCGCACCGCACACGACGCGATTCGAATGCTGCTTTTGCGTGCGCGTTTTAGTCACTTTTACTCGGCGAAAGACGAGAAAATCACATCCGCCGTGTTTCGCCATTATCGTACGCTGCTCGAGGCGCTGGACCTCGAAGAGCCGAAAGACGAGGAGCCCGCGCAGCCCGCGCTGCGCCAGATCGACATCGCCAAGCGTACGCCGGGAATGCGTGTCCTGTATGGCGTCGACGCGGCGCACGAGCGAGTGTTGCTCGTGCTCGGCGAGTCGCTGGATGGCTGTGCCTACGGCCCGTCGGTCCGCAAAGCGTTGTCGATCTGGCAGGAGTTTCTGCGCGGCGGTCGGGTCGTCGCAGAAGCAAGCGCAGTAGGGAGCAGCCGATGAAAAGCAAGACTTGGCAATCGGTTCGTGATGCTCGCCTCTCGCCCGAAGCGCGCGCACGCGTCAACCAGCGCGTCCAAACTGACCTAGAGCAGCTCACGCTGCGCGAGTTGCGTCAGGAGCTGGAGCTGACGCAACAGCAGGTGGCCGACAAAGCCGACATGACACAATCCGAGCTATCGCGGCTGGAGAGCCGGACCGATCACCGCGTCTCGACGTTGCGTCGCTACGTCGAAGCGATGGGTGGTGAGCTGGAGATCTCGGTCGTAGTCGGCAAACGCAGGCTCAAGTTGACTGACATCGGATGATGTCCAACCCGGAGAACGTCGATGGCGGACGCTCGGCTGCAAAGTTGGGATCGCGATGGTTTTTTCATCGTGCGGGGACTATTCGACGCGGCTCGAATCGCGGAGCTCGCCGCAATTTGTGATCCCGTACTGGCAGAGGTGCGTGCGACCTCGACCGCGACTGGGCACACCGGCACGCATATCACGGGCTTGCTCGCGCCCGAGCACTATGCGGACCGGCAGGAAGCACTCGAACGGCTGGCTGCTCTTCCGAGCTCACCCGAGGTCGTGCGCTTGGTCTGCGATCTCGGGTTGCCGCACCAAGGACCGCTGACGCTTCGAACCATGCAGTACTTCCACGAGCCGTCCGCGCGGGACTACGACGGCGAATGGCACCGCGATGGAGATTTCGTGTCGGCATTGCACGGTGCGGATGACCGCGCCGCCGCGCCGCGCGCTCCTTTGCTGAGGTTTCGGATCGCATTTTTGCCGGACGATCATCTCGACTACGTTCCCGGATCACACCGGCGAGTGGACACGCCGGAAGAGCTTCAGCTTCGCCGGGGTGCCGTTCGAAACACGGAACTGTCGACCGGGTCTATGCGGATCGAGCTTCAGCCTGGCGACGCATGCGTGTTCGACACTTGGGGCATTCACCGGGCCCGCTATCGTCAGGCTTCGCGTCGCAGAACGCTCGATCTGATCTTCGGCTTCGGAACGAGCGAGTCCACACTCGGCAGCCGCCTGCTCTCCTGGATTCGCGAGCAGCGTCAAGACACGCGGCGACAGCCGTGATGATTCACGCGCAGGCGCTCGTCATGCGCCCGCAGCCCACGGCGGCGACTTCAGGTAGGCCGACAAGACGTCGATGAACGCGCGTACTTTGGGCGCGGTGGCCGCTGCCGGCGTGATCGCGTGCACTGTCAGGCGCACGAACGAGAAGCGCTCCAGCACTGTCACCAAGCGACCGGCTCGGATGTCCGGCATCACCATGAACGACGGCAATACTGCGAGTCCGAGCCCCGCGACCGCCGACTCCCGTAACATGGCGCCGTCCGCCACGGTGAGCCGCCCTTCGATCGGCACTGAAAACGACTTGCCACCGTCTTTGAAACGCCACTCGTCGGTGGCCTTCAGCAACGCGTAGCGCAGACAAGCGTGATGCAACAAATCCTGGGGCGCTTCCGGCGTTCCGTGTTCGGCGAGATAGCCGGGTGATGCGCACACCACACTTCGGTCCACCGCCAACTTTCGCGCGACCATGCTCGAATCACGCAAGCCTGCACTCACCCGAACCGCGACGTCGATTCCCTCTTCCACCAGGTCGACGAATCGATCCGACATTCGCAACTCGACGCGCGCCTTCGGATACTTCTCGAGAAACGTTCCGATCGGCTCTGCAAGATACATTTGCGCGAACGTTACTGGCGCGTTCACTCGCAAGACGCCGATCGGATCTTTCGCAGCGCCACTCGCCACGGCAGCCGCAGCATCGGCCTCCGCGGTGATGCGCGCGCAGTGCTCGTAAAAGGCGAGCCCCTCCGGCGTGAGCGAGAGCCGACGCGTCGTGCGATTCAAGAGGCGCGTGCCGAGGCGAGTCTCGAGCGCGGTCAGGCGCGAACTGACGACTGACTTCGAAACTTCGAGTTTTTCCGCGGCGGCGGTGAAAGATCGCGCCTCGACGAGGCGCGCGAACAGCACCATGGACAGGACGTCGTTCGCGGATGCGGGCATCGGATTGTTCTGTAGCGCGAACAGTCTGTCGGCGTAAACCAGTCTTTTTGGTGTTCGAGCTCCGGATTATTCATACGGGCAGGACAACGCAGTCCGCCAGGAGAACACGGCATGCGAACTCTGCTCGACACAGTCCCTTTGCGCTCGCTGTCACGGCCGACAGTTTTGATGCCGGCCGCCGCGGCAGCTGATTTAGGTCGATAGCGCACGAAATGAACTATCGACGTAGATCGTTGTCACAACTAGGCGTCTCGAACGTACTCATCTCAGCGAGGATCATCCCTCGCGAGCTTCCGGAGATTTTTCTAGCCATGGCACAGCACGCAAGATTCAGCAGCCTTCACGGAGCTCGCGCATCCGTTGCTTTACGTCGCGCGCCGCCGAGTATGTGTTGGTGCTCACGCGCCCCACCCAGCTGTTGCGGTTGTTAGCGATCGCCGAACATCGCTTTGAACCGCTCCGCCGACTTTGCTTGTGCCTTACCGAAATCTGTCTTTGCTGCGTGCACCGCCGGCGTGCGACTGCCACACGAAATTGCCGGGCCAGAACGCCGGCGCGCTCACTGCTTCAGGCAGCGAAGTCGCCGGCGCTCCGATACCCGCTTACGGCTTTGGATGCACACGCGTTGCCTTGGCACGCTGCCGAAACACTTTCCGCAACTCGCGCTGATGTTCGACCCTCGCCCGCTCGTCCCTACGCCGATGCTCGAACGCCAATTCTCGCTGCAGCTTCTGATAGCCCGCGTACCGTTCACCATCGAGCTCACCTCGCTCGATCGCATGTTGCACCGCACAGCCCGGCTCACTTCGATGCTGACAATCTGCGAACCTGCAGTTCGCTACGAGCGCTTCGACGTCCTCGAACGTCACCTCGAATCCCGTGCTCGCTTCGGTCAACCCGAGCTCACGCATTCCCGGCGTGTCGATCAACAGTCCCCCGTCCGGCATTAGAAACAGCTCTCGCGCCGTTGTCGTATGCCGTCCTTTGTCGTCGACCGCGCGCGCTTCATTCGTCGCAGCGCGCTCCTCCCCGAGGCACCAGTTCACGAGCGTCGATTTCCCGACACCAGACGAACCGATCAGAGCAACCGTGCGTCCAGGCGCCAAGTATTCGCGCAGCGCCTCGAGCCCTTCGCCCGTGTGCGCCGACAACGCATGCACGGGCACCCCGATCGCAACTGCTCGCGCTTGCTCCAGATACGGTTCGGGATCGTCGCAAGTGTCGAGCTTCGTGAGCACCACAACGGGTTGTGCACCGCCTTCCCACGTCAGCGCGAGTGCGCGCTCGAGCCGCCGCGGACTGAAATCGGAGTTCAGCGCGCTCACAGCGAAGACCACGTCGACATTCGAAGCGATCAACTGCAGCTCCGAGCTGCGCTCCGGCCGTTTGCGAGCGAGCATGCTTCGCCGCGGCAGCACTGTATGCACGACCGCACGTTCAGCCGTGGGATCGAGCGCTGCACTCACCCAATCTCCAACTACGGGTAGCTCGCCTTTTCCCGCTGCATGCCGCAGCCTGCCGCTCAGAGCCGCAGGGATCAGGCCGCGCTCGGTCCACAATCGAAGTTGCTCGCGCTGTGAGCTCACCACACGCGCAGGTATCCAGCTCGGGTCACTGCCGATCTCGAAAGCGGTCTTGAACGGCTCCGCCCAGCCCAGTTTTTCCAGTTCCATTTGAGTCTCCACGACACGAAAACATTCGCGCAGCATCCGAAGAAGATTCGCTGCGAGCGGCGCGCGCGGAATGCGCAGGCCAATGCCGTCACGCGCGACAAGCGCGGAACAGCGGAGCTGCGCGTCCGACAGAACGCGCAGACTCGAGCGGGTCCGTTCGACTCACGAACGGCGCGAGAATCCGCAACGCGCGAACGACTACGCGCACGAATCCGCACCACGCGAACGAGCACACGCCCGCTCGCGCGTTCAACCGCCGCACGAATCCCACCGACCGAAGCAGCCCGCGTACGAGGTCCGCTACGCAGACCCGGCAACACGCTCCACGCGCTACGCAGACTCTCGGCACAACTCTCGATGCTGCGCGCCAACCACCACGCTGCTGTCGTGCACGCGGCCAGACCGCGCACCTAACAGTGCGTAACGACTAACGTCACACTCGACGAGTCACACCGGCGAGCAAGCGCCGTGCGCAGAAGTGCGAAGCAAACGGCGACTTACAAACGCGCCGAAAAGCTCAGCACTGACCGATCGGCCCGAACGAAGGGGAAACGACGGCATCCGCAATGACTTGAACAATGGGCTTTTGCATTTGTCGCCTCCCTCAATGAGTGGGTCCGCGCAGCCTGGTCCGGCTTCCCCAAGCCGTCAAGTGAAACGAAACACGAAAAAGCAACTTAGTGCTGCGCTATTTCACTAGCTCACTAGCTCACTAGCTCGCGCGCGCGGACCGTAACGCCCTTCGCAACGCAGCCGTCAGCTCCGCGATCGTGCTCGGCTTGAACACTACCTCGCCGATCCCCAGCCCTCGCAGCTTCTCGATGTCGTCCGGTTCCATACGCCCCGACGTCACCACGATCGGCAACGCCGGCCGCACTCGTTGGATCGCACGCACGAGCTCGAAACAGGTCAGCTTCGGCATCGCGAAGTCCGTCAGCATGACATCGAACTGCGAAGGCTCCGCCTCGAACGCGGCGAGCGCATCCGCCGGATCGGTCAACCCGACCACGTGAAAACCCAACCGCCGCAACATCTGCGACGTCACGCGCACAACTGACTCCTCGTCGTCGATGCACAACACCCGTTCACCCTCACCGCGCACCGCGACGACGCGCACCGTCCGCGGCACTCGCAACTGCGCTGCTGCGACCGCGGGCAGATACATCGAGAAGCAACTTCCCTCTTCCGGTTTGCTTCGAACGTCGATCGCTCCATCGTGACTCTTCAGGATGCCATGCACGACCGACAACCCGAGCCCCGCACCATGTCCCGGCTCCTTCGTCGTGAAAAACGGGTCGAAGATCCGCTCCAGCGTCCCCTTCTGCATGCCCGCCCCGGTATCCGTGATGTCGATCCGGACGTAGGGCCCAGACCTCAGCTCGGTTGCACCGATTCGAAACCGATCGATCACGTCCACGCGCTCGGCATGCACCGTCAACGCACCACCGCGCTCCCCGATCGCGTACGCAGCATTCCTACCGAGATTGAGCACGACCTGCTTCAGCTGCTCGGGATCTGCAAATACTTCCGGCAAGCTCGCAACGTAGCGCGCACTCACGCGAACGTTCCCCGGCAGGCTGGACCGCAGTTGCTGCAACGCTTCTTCGACGATCGGCTCGATCCGCAACGCCTGCCGCTTCGACTCGTGATGCTGACTGAACATCAGCACTTGCTTCACCAAATCCGTCGCACGAACGCACGCCCGTTCGATCTCCGCAAGCGACTCATGCGACGGATGGTCCGCCGCGATGTCACCACTCACGAGGTTCACGTTGCCGGCGATCGCCATCAAGATGTTGTTGAAATCGTGCGCGACACCACCTGCCAGCGTACTCAAGCTCTCGAGCCGCTCACTCTGCAGCAATGCTCGCTCAGCGCGGTCGCGTACGAGCGCAATCGACGCCAGATACGTTGCGCGACCGACCCAACTCATCTCGCGCGCGGTCGGAGATCGCTGCGTTCGGTAATACATTGCGAATGTGCCGAGCACCGTCTGCTCCGGAGCCATGATCGGCGACGACCAACACGCCCGCAGCCCATGCGGCGCCGCATACGCGCGATACGCGTCCCAGTACGGATGCGTCGCGATGTCTTCGACAATTACGCGCTCCACGCGGTACGCAGCCGCCCCGCAAGAGCCCGCGCTCGGGCCGATCGCGACGCCGTCGATCGCACGGACGAACTCCGCAGGCAAACTCGTGCTCGCGCCGTGAAACAACCGAGCGCGGTCGCGATCGAGCAACAAGATCGAACACAACATGTCCGGCGACTGGAGCTCGACGAGCTTCACGATCGCAGACAGCACTTCGCACAACGGCGTGCCCGCCGCAATCCGTTCCAACACTTCACGTTGGCCCTGCTCGAACGCGTCCATCTGCCGCTCGTCGGTTCGCGCAGCTCGGTCACCGAGAATCTTCCGCAGTGCCGCTACGAGCTGCACGGGCGACCGTTCGCGCTCGCACACGAGCGCACCGATCGCGTACGCGTCCATTGCGACGTCCTGATACTGGTTCGCGATCGCGATCACCGGCGGCAAAGATTCGCGAGCCAGCGACGCCAACGAGCTCGAGTGACTGCAGACAACGAGATCCCAGTGTCCTTCGGCTAGCCGTGTAAGGGACTCCGCCGCGCTCGCGCGTGTGCGATCGACCGTGACATTCAGCGCTCGCGCGGCAACATCCAGCGCGTTCGCGTCATCATCGGACTCCGCTATCCACAGCGTGCGCAGTCGTCCGACCATGTCGCTGCCTCCCCGGCCCGCCAATCATAGTCTCACTGACATACGATGCACTCCGCTCTCTACCGCGGAATCGATGAAGGAAATTCACCCACATCGATCATCAAACGCGAAACAAAGCCAGAACTCACATGTGTGGCCGCTGGCAGCGTCAAGTGTCCTTAGCTGCTGCGCGACAAATAGTCGCATGCAGTCATCCCCGCGAAAGCGGTCATTCCGCAGAGGCCGGCGCGGCGGCAGGCACATCGAGGACCGAGAGAATCCGCAAGATCGCGCGTTTCGCTCGACCGACGTCCCAGTTCCCGCTCGGGTGATCAGTCGCCATTTGCACGCAGACTTGGTTGATCCCCGCGACGACGGCAGCGACGAGCAGCGGGTCGGCCGGCGCTCGACCCGCGTTCGCGGACGCTTGCGTCATCAACTTGCTGAACGTCGCGAACGCGCGATTGCGCTGCTCCGCGAGTGGCGAGCCGGGCGAGAATTGCTCGAGCAGTAGCACCCGCGCGAGCGGACCCGCATTCGCATGCACGCGCAGATACGCGTCGACAGCCGGCGCCGCCAAGTCGTGGGCCTGGGTCTGCGCTTGGGCTTCGCGAGCCGCGCGATGTTCGACCGTCGCGTCGCGCACGGCGCGCACGAGCATCTGCACCGAGTTGTCGAACAGCGTGCGCAGCACGTCCTCTTTGCTGCGGAACGTGCGGTAAAACGTGCGCCGCGAGACTTGGGCGGCCTCGAGAATCGCTTCGACGGAGCTCGCCCCGTAGCCGCGCTCGCCGAACACGCGCGCTGCACCGCGCAAAATACGGCTGCGCACCGGATCCGAAGGCTCGGCACCCTCCGCGGGGCGCGCATGTGACTCTGCGGTACGACTCATGGCAAACATCCGCGATACCCAGCGCGGGTGAGCAGGTATACACTATTGTCTACTTCGGGGCATGAGGCAAGCCGGCCCAGGCTCGAGCCGTTTGGCGCTGTTACGGCGACCGACCCAGCCGCGCGGGTGCTGCGAAGCGCAACGTCGGGTCAGCGCATTCGCGCAGGTCTGACCAAACGTGTGCAAGCGCATCGATCGCATCACGAGAGCACACGCGCGCAACAAGCCCTCGCCATGATCGACGCAGGCTAGGTTGGCTATACTAGAGACTCGTTCGCACGCGTTCGTCGCTCGCGCATGCCTCCCAACGAATCGTCAATTCAAAGCGTGAGTCCGAGACTGATCAGCAGTTGTTACCGCGTCGAGGGAGAGCTCGCTCGCGGCGGCATGGCCCGCGTCTACCGTGTGATCGACGAGCGCAATGGCCAAGCGTTCGCGCTCAAACAGCTGAGCGTGAGCGAAGAACGCAGTGCGACCCTGCGCGCGATGTTCGAGCGCGAGTACCACACGCTGGTTCAGCTCGCACATCCTCGCATCGTGCGCGTGTTCGACTTCGGGGTCGACGGCGATGACCCGTACTACGTCATGGAGTTGCTCGAAGGCGTCGATGCGCGGCAAGCGATCCACGATCGCCAGCCCGAGATCCGCGAGATCTGTTTGTGGCTGCGCGACTGCGCTTCGGCGCTCGCTCTGGTCCACTCGCGACGAATGGTTCACCGCGACGTGAGCCCGCGCAACTTGTGGTGCACACCGGACGGGCGCGCAAAGTTGATCGACTTCGGCACGCTCGTCGCGATGGGGCCGCAGACGCGCATCGCCGGCACGCCGCCGTTCGTTCCGCCCGAAGCCGTAAATGCGCAGCCGCTCGACGGCCGCTGCGACTTGTACGCGCTCGGAGCGCTCGCGTATTCGATGCTTACCGATCGCGCGGCGTTTCCCGCGCGCAGCTTGAGTGAGTTACCGGAGCTTTGGCAGCGCCGCCCGCAGCGGCCCGATGCGATCCGGTCCGATGTTCCGAAGGCATTGGCCGATCTCGTGATGGCGATGCTCAGCTTCGATCCGCGCGGCCGCCCGGCGTCCGCGTCCGAAGTCTTCGAGCGCTTGACGCGGATCGCCGACTTGCCGCCGGAGGACGAACAGTCGCTGGCGCAAGCGTTTCTCGCGAGTCCGAAATTGGTCGGACGCGATCCGGCGCTCGTGACTGCGCGCAAGCGTGTGCGTCGGGTCCTCGCACGTCGAGGCAGTACGCTCGCAATCGTCGCTGAAAGTGGGCTCGGGCGCAGTCGCCTGCTCGCAAATACGATCCTCGAAGCGAAGCTGATCGGCGCCACCGCGATCACGGCGAGCGCAACTGCAGTCGCGAGCGGGCCGCTCGGGCTCGCGGCAGCGCTGGCGGAGCGCGTGTTGGAGTCGCAGCCGTTGGCTGCAGGCTCGGTTCTCGAGCACGCGCCGTTTCTCGGCCAGCTCTCGCCCGCGCTCAAGCACTTGCTCGGCGATCCAAAGCCGTCCGAGTCGGTGGGTCTCGATCTCCTACGCAAGCAGACTACGGCGCTATTCGCGCTGTTTCGGGCGGCGAGCCGAGATCAACCGCTCGTCGTAGGCGTGGACGACGCGCATCGCGCCGACAGCGCTTCGCTCGCCGTGCTGGGCAAGCTGTCGATGCTCGCAAACGACCAGCGTTTACTCCTCGTGATCACCTGCGATGCGGGAACGCTCGGCAATGCACCACCGGCGCTCGAACAGCTCGTGAAGACGCGCCACTCGATCCGGCTGACGCCGCTCGCTGCGGAGCACACCCGCGAGCTGATGGCATCGTTGTTCGGCGAAGTCGACGGGCTCGACGAAGCCGCGAGCTGGCTGCACGAAGTCTCGCAGGGCAGTCCCGCGAGTTGTCTGCAATACGCGCAGTACCTCGTCGATCAGGGCCTCGCGCGCTACGAGGGCGGGCACTGGCAGCTGCCGGTGCAACTGCACAATCAAGGCTTACCCGAGTCGCTCGGCAGCATGTTCGAGCGCCGCGTGCGCGCGATGAGCGCGGATGCGCGAGCACTCGCGTTGTGCCTCGCCCTCGCACGCGACGAGAGCCGCGCCGTGTGGCAGCCCGAATCGCACGTGGCGATCGAGGACTTCCCGAAGCTGCTCGACAGCGACTCCGGCCGTGCGTTTGCTGCGCTCGACGAGCTGCTGCGCGCGGGCGCGTTGCAGCAGCGCGATCAGTTTTACGTGCTCGGCCAGCGGGCTCTCGTCGATGCCTTGCTGCGTCTCACCGATCCCGAGGTCCGCCGACAGCTGCACATTCGCGTCGCCGACTTGTATGCGCCGCGCGGCGGTCAAGCGCGCTGGGTGGCGATTCGGCAACTACAGTCGGCCGGCGAATACGAACGCGCACGCGCGCTCCTGGTCGAAGCTGCAACTCAGCTCGGAAGTAGTCCGGCAGATTTTGGCGCCATGCGCGTCTCGGTCAGCGCCGACACGGCGCGCACGGCGTACACCCATTGGAAGGAGCACGGTGGCACACCGGCAGAAGGCGTGAAGATTCGCCGGCTGATGCTGATCGTGTGCTCGGTCTACGACTGGTCGCTCGCAGCGTTCGGCAAAGAGCAACTCGCCCAGCTGAGCAGCGACTGCGGGCTCGTGTACTGGGATCAGACCGACGCTTCGCAACCGGACGTCCAGCGAGTTTTGGAGTGTTTGAAGCGCGCCGGTGAAGTGCACGAAGCGAAGCCAGAAGCACAACGTGGCCTCGACCCGATGCACGCGCTGCGCGAGCTCGCCGGTGCTGCGATGGCGCTCAGTGGCGCGGCGGTAAACAGCCATGACCTCTCGCTCGCGCGCGCGATCCCGCCGCTGTTCTCACCGTTGAAGGCGTTGTCGCCGCTACTCGCGCTGCTCGGCGATCTCAGTGAGATCAGCGCTCAGCGGCTGACCGGCCATGAGCTCGGCGATCGAACGTTGGAGGAAGGCGTAACGAAGCTTCTCAATTCGACCGGCTTACCCGATGTGCTACGCATGGGCGCTTCAGGCGTGAACCTTCACATCCAGAGCATCGAGGATGCTCGACGCGGACGATTGAAAGCGATCGAGCGGATCGAGCTGCTGACGCCTTTCGTGGGCGAGGACATGTTCCTCGTCGTGCACGGCCGTTGGCTCGGTCATGCGTATCGCGGCAACGGCACTCTCGCGCGCCAGCTATTCAAGCAGGTGCAGATGATCACCGAGGATGACGTTTGGCGCCGAAAATCATTTCTGTTCGCAGAGGCGGAGCTCCACGCGTTGACCGGTGATCAGTTACTGCTGCGCGGCGCGTGCGATGCGATCGCCGAGCTCACCGAAAAGTTTCCCGGTTGGGGGCCGTGGCTTGGATTCGCGCGCGCGGCGTTGCATCGAGTGCGCGGCGAGTTTGCCGCGGCACGCGCCGAGCTGGAGCCGGCGCTACGACTCGCGCCGCCGGGTGAACATCGCGCTTGGACGCGGCTCGCGCCTGCGCATGCTGAAGCCTTGTTGCTGTCGGGTGATGCGGCGGAAGCGCTGCGCGAAGCCACGGCCATCTCAGCCGACGTGCAGCGGCTCAAGCTCGATCGAGCCGCGGAAGTCGCAGCCGAGCGAATCGGAGCGCTCGCGCACGCTGCGCTCGGTGATCCGGCGGCGGCTCACGCGAAGCTCGAGCGCGCGTTCACAGTTGCGCGCGAGCTCGAGTCCGACGGTTTACCGCTCGCGCTGCTCTACGAAACCAAAGCCCGCATCGCCGCCGCGGAAGCGGACGCCGAAGGCTGCACGGACGCGCTCACGGAGCTTTGGAAATTGATCGAGAACGCCGACGCGCCGGCGCTGATCAACGCGTACGAGTCGCTGCGGGCTACGAGCCAGGGGCACGCTACGCCGAGCCTGCCCGTGAACGGTACGCTGACGCGTTCGACCTTCGACGAATCGATCATGTACACGCACGTGCAGACGCGGCTCGCTCAGTTCGACAAGCAGCAGGAGCGCATGCGCCACGCGTTGTCGTTGCTGCTCGAGGATAGTGGTGCGAGCTCGGGTCACTTGCTGCTGCTCGATCAGCAGGGGTTGTTTGCCGCGGCGGCGGTGAACGAGAATCAGGCTGACGACGCATTGTTGACCAAAGCGCAGGCGTTTTTGGATACGCAGCTCGAGGTCAAGACGGTCACTCTGACCGCGAGCGAGGTCGCCAACGATCAGCTGAGTGGCGCGCAGCTGATCTCGGGCAACACGGCGCTCGCCCCGGTGCTGCTGATCGATCGCGTTGCGTCGCCGCCGCGTCTCGTCGGCGTCGCGTTGCTGGGGCGGAGCGAAGCGGCGTACCGAGCGCCGCGCGGGGAGCTCGTGCGGATCGTCAGTCGCTGTTTGCAGGAAGCAGGCGACAGCCTCGTCCTCGTGCTCGAGGACTAGGTTTAACCGCTGCCTTTGCGGTTCAGGATGAGCTGTCCGTAGGCCGCGCCCATCTGCTCGGCGAGGAGCGACAAGGCGCCGAACGCGATCGGGCCGAGCGGTTCGCTGCCGTGGCTTGCGTAGAGCAAGTTCACCGCACGCTGTTTCACGACGACCGGGAACAAGCCGACCTCGTTCACGACGCGGGGCGTGAGGAGCTGCTGCACGCGCAAGTCCATTGGGCGTTCGCGCGGATCGATGCGAAACGGGACGAACTGATTCGCGGCGTGCGTGAGCATCGACGCCGACTCGAGGGGTATCAAGACGCCGTTGATTGCGCGAGTCTCGCCCTCTTCGAGGCAGCGCACGCCCTGCACCATGCCGCGATGCACCATGAAGAGGGCGACCACGCGGGCGAAGCGGGAGGCGATTGCGAAACTGATCTCGATCAGCTGGTCGCGATCCGTGACCTGACGCAGCGTCTGCTCCAGCTCGGACAGCTCGGTCGCGCGCGGCGCGGGCGCGGTTGCTGCTGTGAGCGGCGGCGGCTCGGCGACTTCGGGTTCGGGTGCCGGTCGCAGAGCCTCTCGCAGCGCCGCGATTGCGGGCGAGGTCGGCGCTTCGGGTTCCCACATGCTCGGTGCTTCGGACATGGGGGACATCGGCGGGGCAAAGCCGCCGCTCGAGATGCCGCTGACGTTGGGCAGACTGGTGCGACCTCCGAGGTCGGAGAGTGACTTCATCGCGATCGGCGGTGGACGAACGGAAGCGCCGGTCGCGACACTGGGAAATAGCTCGGCGTCTTTGTCGGTGAATGTGACGTGGGGATCGCCGCTGACAGCGGCAGCGGTGGGAGCGTGACGTTCCGCCCCCTGCGCGGTCACGCGCGTGGGCGCAGCGAACTGTGCTTCGGAACCTGGTGCTGCGAGGCGCGCCGCTGGCGCTGGCTGGCGCTCGGCGCCATGTGTGCCTACGCGAGCTGGATAGATCGCGTCACGTTCCGCGCCCCGCGAGGTAGTTCGGGGCGGACCCGCCGGCTGACGTTCAGCGCCTGGCTCGCCGGCGCGCCCGACCGGCGTGGCTTGTCGTTCGGCACCTTGCGCCGTCACACGCGCGGGTCCGGCAACTTGGCGCTCTGCACCCTGCGCCGTGACACGTGCCGGGCCCGCGACTTGGCGCTCCGCACCCTGCGCCGTGACGCGCGCC
The DNA here is from genome assembly GCA_035687405.1 of Polyangiales bacterium. GTDB lineage: Bacteria > Myxococcota_A > Polyangia > Polyangiales > JAFGIB01 > JADGRF01. The sequence goes on along the minus strand of DASRXR010000052.1, from coordinate 906 downwards.
GGGCCCCCGACGTGGCGCTCTGCACCTTGCGCCGTGACGCGCGCAGGACCGCTTGGCTCCCGTTCCGCACCCTGCGCCGTGACACGCGCAGGCTCGCGTTCTGCAGGCTGCGCCGTCGTTCGGTCTGAGGCTCGCGCCGGCGATCCCGAAGTCGAGCGATCGGACGCACGCGCGGGCGCGCCCTGCGCCGTGATTCGATCCCTCGGAGCGCCCTGAAAACTCGTTCGCTCACCGAGCGCTCGCGCCTGTACGTCCGCAGGCGGACCGCTGCGCTGTGCCGGCGACCCCGCAGCTGCCATCACCGCCGCGCGATCTGCGCCCTGCAACGTCTTGCGCTCGCCCGCCGGCCGCGCGTCATCCGGACCCACTACGCCGACGACCGCCGGCACCATGATCCGATTCGCCTTCGCTGCGAGCGCCGCTTGTGCGGCCTGCGCGGCTTGAAAATCATACGCCTGCGCTGGCTTCTCGAGCTCGCGACCATCGTCGTTCGGATCGATGTGCCGGATGCCGCGCGGCAGCTTGAACAACGAGAACAGCCAGTCGTGCATCCAGATCTCGGGCAGCACGTACGGATGGATCTTGCATCCGGTCGCAAACCGCAGATCGTCGAGCGTGCGCGGATCGTTCGGATCGAGCACCGCTGCATGCAAAATGTTGTTGTTCTCGAGCCGCATCGGGATGAAGCGAATGCGTTCTACGAGCGGTCGCGTCACACGTTCGACCGCGTTGCGCTTCGGCCGCTCGAGCCAAGCGCGCGGCGGAAGCGGGATGCGGTGAAACTCCGACAAACACTCGGCAAGCCGCTCGACGGTCAAGATCCGCAACTCGACCAGGTTCGTGCCGAGACGCGCCCCGTAGACGGCTTGATGCTGCAGCGCCTGTTCCAGCTGCTCCTGCATCAAG
>DASRXR010000051.1:0-10650 GCA_035687405.1 Polyangiales bacterium | reverse complement strand
GGCACCGATACCCACGGCCTGAAGGCGTTTCGGCGCGTCGTGCTGGTGCCCGTCGCCGAGAGCTGCATCGTCGACAAAGATCTCTTCGCGAGCGAGTTCGTGATCCGCGCCGAGCGGGCCGGCGTCGCGATCAAAGAGATCCCCGTGCGCATCAAGGAAAAGCGCGCTCCCTCGATCCACCTCTTCAGGCGGGTGCCGAACGTGCTCGGGAACTTGGCGAAGCTGTTTGTCGCGATTCGGCTGAAGGGCTGAATGGCTGGGCGATTCTCGAATGCGCTGCGATTGTGCGCCGTCTCGGTCGACCTGGACGAGATCGGTTGTTACAGCGCGATTCACGGCTTGCCCGAGCTGCCCGAGCCGGCTTCGCATGCGGTGTACCGGCGGGCGCTGCCGCGTTTGCTCGAGCTATTCGGCACGATGTCGATCCCGGCGACCTTGTTTGCATGCGGCCGTGACCTGACCGACGCGACCGCGGCCCAGGCGCTGCGAGCTGCCGCAGCTGACGGCTACGAGATCGGCAACCACTCGTTCGATCACCTCTACGATTTGTCGCGGCGCTCGCCGGCTGAGATCCGCACCCAGGTCCTCGAGGGCAGCCGTGCGATCGAGTCTGCGACCGGGCAGAAACCGGTCGGCTTTCGCGCGCCAGGGTACACGATCAACGACGCGATGTTCGACGTGCTCGCGGAGCTCGACGTGACCTACGACTCGAGCGTGTTCCCCTGCCCTGCATATTACGCTGCCAAGGCACTGGCGATCGGGCACTACCTCGCGCGCGGCCGGCAGACGCACAGCGTGGTCGACGATCCGCGTGTGCTGCGTGCGCCGGCGGAGCCGTATCGCGTAGACCGCCCGTTCTATCGTGAAGGCAAAGGCGTGCTGGAATTGCCGATCGGCGTAACGCGCGATTTCACCGGGCGATTGCCGTTCATCGGAACGTACATCGTGGTCGCTGGAACGCGCGGCGCGCGCTTGCTCACGCGCTTGATCGCCGGTCGCAGCCTCGTGAACCTCGAGTTGCACGGGATCGATGCGGCCGATGCGCACGACGACGGGCTCGAGGCCCTGATCGTGCCGCAGCAACCGGATCTGCGTGTGCGCGCGCGCGACAAGCTCAAAAACCTACGCACGGCGCTCGAAGCGCTGCGCGAACAGGGTTACCAGTTCGTGACTTTGCGCGACGCCGCACGGATCTTCGGCGCAGTCGTGTGACTCAGTACGATTTCCAACCCGGCGAGTCGGTGGTCTTCACGGCTTGAACCGCGAGCGCGTCCGCGCGCTCGTTCAACAACACACCGGCATGTCCCGGCACGTGGATCAGCTGCAAGTCTTTGAACGGCTTGAGCGCTTCGCGCACCCGGCCGATGAGCTCGGTGTTGGCTTTCGCCTTCCAACCCATCGAGAGCACGCCGATCGCGTACTTGCTGTCCGTATGAATGCGCACGGGGCAGTCGTGATCCTCGATCGCATGCGCTGCCTCCAGCACGGCAGTCAGCTCCGCGATGTTGTTCGTCCCCTCGCCGAGAAATTGAGATAACTCGCGCCGGCCCTGCGCGTCTTGAATCACGACGCCGATCCCCGCCGGGCCAGGATTGCCCGAGCACGCGCCGTCCGCGTACACGATGACCGTGCCTTCGGGATATTTCGTTGCAGCTACGGTCTGCGCCCGATCCGCTTTCGTCTTCGACGCACTCGCCGCAGTCGCGGCTACGACCGCGTCGTCCGGCATCTGCGCTTCCCCCGCGATCGGCTCGAGGTTGCGCTTCGCTGCGCGATACGCCTTTGCGTCCTGCGCCTTGTAGCGCACCTCCACGCGACCATCCGAGCCGACGACTGGCTCGCCATTCGCAGATACGCGCGCGAGGACACGCGTTCCGCGCAACATCATGGGTATCCAGGGCATCTCGACGCGTTTCGTAGCACGAAACGCCTGAAGTCAGCCCGTCTGTAGGGCGACCCGCTCCGCAAGCGCGGACAACAGCCGATCTGCATCCAGGAGCGGGACGCGCGAGACGCGAACCGAGCGCGCGCCGACGACGTCGACTTGCAGCTCGACTTGGCCTTTGCGCGCAGGCAACAGCACTTCGATCGCGAGATCGAGTGCCGCACCGAGCAACACCGCTGCAGCGCCCGCGATCAGCAAGAACGGCGCGCCGCCTCGTACGCCATCGAAGAGCAGGTGGCCACCGAGCAGCACACCGCACGAAAGCGAGATCACGCCCACTGCACTCCCGAGCAGCGCGAAACGCGCTCGGCGAAACGCGCCGTTGATGCGGTCCAGCGTGTAGCAAGCTTCGGTGCTGCGCACGGTCTTCCCGAGAAACGTAGTCCGACCGCGCACGCGCAGAAGCCCGCCTTCGAGCTCGATCTCGGCTTCACGCCGCAGCGCGAGCAGGAAGCAGACGGTCCGATACAGCGCGGAGAGCAGCGCGATCCCCGTCACCCAGCGAATGATCGCGAACGGCAAACGCCGGGACGGCGCGTGCGCCACACCGTGCACCCGTAGTGGGTGAGCCGCGGCGAGACCGAGTTGCACGTGATCGCCTAGGAGCGCTCGCGCGACCGCGCGTGTCGCAGGGTCGTTCGCTTGATCGGATACGCGACCGAGCGCGGTGCGAGCCGCGTCGCTCTGCGTACGTGCGAGCGTCGTGAGCCGCGCCGCGTTTCGCGCACGCGCCGCACCATCGATCGCCGCTGGATCGATGCGGCCGTCCTCGCCCAAGATCGCGTCGATCAGCGCGTCCTCGACGACGCCCCGAATCTCGCCCGGCAGCATCACGCCGAGAAACGGTGTGACGCGATATGGCGTCGCCATCTCGAGCCAGCTGAGGTGCTCGACGAGGACGATCGCCGCCGCGCGGCGCTCGCCGCCCTTGGCTGCGAGGCACACGTTGCCGAAGCCCGCCGCTGCAAATCCGCCGACGAGCAGCGACTGCTGACTGTCGCGCGGCCCGTTTTCCAGGACTGCGAGTAGGTTGCCGGCGGGCGTGGCCGCAGCCTCCCGATCGATCCCGTGCTCGTTCGCTGCGCTCTGGACGAAGGCCGCGTCGATTTGCGTGAGCTTGCGTTCGGCTTGCGATGCGAGCACCGCGTACGCAAACGCACCCAGCGCCGTTGCGCGCGCGTGATCGCGCACGCAGGCCACGACTCGATCGATCTCCGCGCTGCCGACCCCATTCGCGTTCACCGCGGCATCCTCCGAGCTGTTCGCGCGCGGTTTGCGCGCCGCAATCGCAACCGACCCGGACGCGAACCGAGCGCGATTGCGTCCGGTTCAGCGAGGTACAGCGCGCTGCTCTGGTAATAGGCCAGTGCGTCCACGACGAAGACTTTGATCACCGCGCTTGCGGGAAGTGCGAGCATTACGCCGACGAAGCCGAACAAGTGCCCGAACGCGAGCAGCGCGAACAGCACCCACACCGGCGAGAGCCCGAGCTTACCACCGACCACCCGTGGCGTAATCACGAAGCTTTCCAGCAACTGAATCACGCCATAGACGGCCACGACCCCGAGCAGCTTGGTCGCGCTGGTCCAGTGGAGCGTGACCATCAGTAGGCCGAATACGAGCGCGAGTGTGCTGCCGACGTACGGGATGAACGAGAGCACGCCCGCCAGAACGCCGATCGGGACGGCGAGTGGGACTCCGATGATCCAGTAACCAAATGCATACAGGGCCGCCATGATCGCCATTACGGTCAGCTGCCCGCGCATGAACTGCCCGAGGACACGATCGACCTGGGTGGCCATCGCGACGACGTTCGGCCGGATCGAAGCCGGCAGGAGCTCTTGGACGCGCAGCTTGATCCTGTCGAAGTCGTGCAGGAAGTAGAACGCGAAGACCGGGACGAACAGCGCGTTCGAGAGCGAACCGAGCGCGGTGGCCGTGCCGCCGATGGCTGCGAGCAGCACGTCCCCGACCGGCGCTAGCGCAGACGAGGCCGTGGACAAGAGGTTGTCGCCGAGCTGATCGAGCGCCGACGACACGCTGCTCGGCACCGGGACATTGTGCTCGGCGAGCCAAGGCTGGACCGCGGCAAGAAACCGAACGAGGCCGCTCGAGAGCGCACGAAAGAGCTCGGTCACGTCGCGCACGAGCTGCGGCACGACCAAGATCACGAACAGCGTGAGCGCGAGCAGCGCCGCGAACAAGATGATCGCGATGCCGAGCGCGCGCGGGATTCGCATGCGTTCGAAGTGATCGACGAGCGGGTCGAGCACGTACGCGAGCAATAGCGCGAACAAGACGGGCGAGAGCACGGCTCGCAGCTGCACGATCAGCAGTGCGACCAGGCAGAGCGCGAGCGCGAACCAAATCACGCGCAGCCACGGTGGTGTCCTCGGCACGCCGCCTTGTAACATGCTGGCTGATCGAGGTCCCAAAACCGGCCCGCGGCGGCCGCTCAGGCTCCGCCCCTCGAATCAGCGCTTTACGGTGGCCAGCACTGCGTTCGTGAGCGCGCGCAGCGGAAGTACGTGCGTCGCGGCTCCGAGCCGCACTGCTTCGCGCGGCATGCCGTACACGACGCAGCTGGCCTCGTCCTGGGCAAACGTCTCGCAGCCCGCGTCGCGCATCGCTTTCAACCCGCGCGCGCCGTCGTCGCCCATTCCAGTCAGGATCACGCCGACCGCTTGCGCGCCGCAGCTGATAGCGGCGGAGTTGAACAACACGTCGACCGACGGCCGGTGGCGATTCACCGTCGGCGTCTCGACCACGTCGACGAACAACCGGTTATTCGTGCGGCGCAGCACGACGTGCCGGTCCCCCGGTGCGATCAAAGCAACGCCCGGCGCGAGCGGCTCGCCGTGCACGGCTTCCAGCACGCGCACCGTGACGTCTTGATCGAGCCGTTCCGCGAGCGCTGCGGTGAAGCCCGGCGGCATGTGCTGCACGATCACGATGGCGGGCGTGTCCGCGTCACAACGCTGCAGAAACACCCGGATCGCTTCGGTGCCGCCCGTCGACGCACCGATCACGATGACGCGCTGTCGCCTTTCGCGCTGTTCAGGCAGCGTCATGTGTGCGGATTGCCGTCGACTGCCCGAATTGCTCGCATGCGCTGCGAGTTAAACGGACGAACGATGGAAACCCTTGAGATTTCATTTTTCATTCGTACAGCTTCGCGCGCTGGGGACCGCTCAGGCCGGTGCTGCCACGTCAAGCAGTGGATTCTCATGGCATAATGCACTATAGGCGCCCGGAGCCTCGGAGAGGCGCTCGTAACGATGGCTGACAGCGACTCGAATGTGACCGACGCGTCCGCACGCGGACCGATGGACCAATTCACGGCGCACTTGGACCGAGGGTGGGATCTCCTACACCGCGGTGATCTGCGAGGGGCGGAGCTATCTGCGGAGAAGAGCCTCGAGCTCGATGCGCAATCGCCCGAAGCGCACAACCTGCTCGGGTACGTGAAAGCCGCCCAAGGCAACGCCGAGGATGCGATCGAACACTATCGCCAAGCGATCGCGCTCGACGACACGTTCGTCGAAGCGATGCTGAACGCGGCGGAGGTCTTGATCCATCCGTTGCACGACTTCGATGCGGCGCTCGGGATGGTGGAAGAGGCGCTCGATTTCGCGGAGAACGACGACGAGACTGCCGACGCGCTGCTGCTCAAGTACGACGCCTTCATGCACCAAGGTGACAAGGAAAACGCGGCGCGCGTGGTCGCTGCGTTGCCGAAGGGTCCGTTCGAGAGCGCGCGAGTCGACTTTCTGGTTGGACGTGCGCACTTCGAGATCGGCGACGCAGCCGGCGCGTTGTCGCTGTTGCAGAGCGCGGTGACTCGCGAGCCGACCTACGGCGATGCGCATCACACGCTCGCGCTCGCGCACGAGGTGTTAGGCGACGGGCGAGCGATGGTGGCCGCATTCTTGCGCGCACGCGAAGCCGACCTGGCGCAGGCGCCGGTGTTTTGGGCGCTCAGTCGCGATGTGTTCGAAGAACGCGTGCGCGAGACGCTCGAGCGCTTGCCGAAGCCGCTTGCAGCTGCGCTCGATGGCGCGCTCATGGTCGTGACCGACCTACCCGGCGCGGAAGTCGTCGCGGACGGTGTCGACCCGCGGACGAGCGTGCTCCTCGATACCGCCCAAACCACGGGCGTCGCGAACGTGGGAGAGCCGAAGGCGACGCGCGTGTTCGTGTATCAGCGCAACGCCGAGCGTTCGTCCGAAGACTTGTCCGAGCTCAATGACGAGTTGTACGCGCTGATCGAGGACGAGTTGTGCGCGACGTTCCCGGAGCTGGCGCCTCACGCGATCCGCAGTGAAGACGCGGACGACGACTGAGTCGAGCGTGGGGCGCTCGAAGCGCCCCACCCGACATCAGGCGTCTCTGCGATTTGCTTCGGCCATGTCGACTTTGACTGGCTTCAGGTTCCAAATCTCGTTCGCGTATTGGCGGATCGTGGCGTCGCTCGAAAAGCGGCTCGATCCCGCGATGTTCAACAGCGCACGCCGCGACCATTCGCGCGGATGTTCGTACAACGTCGCTGCCTCGCTCATCGAGTTCACGTAGTCGGCGAAGTCGGCGCAGATCATGTAGTGATCGAAGTTCCGCAGGATGTGCACGACGCTCGCGTAGCGCCCGGCATCTCCCAGGCAGAAGAAGTCCGAGTCGAGCAGCGCGATCGCGCGCGCGAGCTCGAAGTTCTGTTCGATGAACACACTCGACCAGTACCCATTGCGATACGACTCTTGGACCTGCTCGACCGTGCGCCCGAACAAAAAGAAGTTCTCGGGCCCGACCGCATCACGAAGCTCCACGTTCGCACCATCCAAGGTTCCGACCGTGAGCGCGCCGTTCAGCGCGAGCTTCATGTTGCTCGTACCCGACGCTTCTTTGCCCGCCTGCGAGATCTGCAGCGACACGTCGGCCGCCGGGATCATGCACTGCGCGAGCGACACGCCGTAGTTCGGCACGAAGAACACCTGCAGCTTGTCCTTCGTCTGCGGGTCGCGATTGATCACGTCCGCGATGTCGTTGATCAGCCGGATGTGCAGCTTCGCCATCACGTATCCCGGCGCGGCTTTGCCGGCGAAGATGTACGTGCGCGGCTGCACTTCCAGGTGCGGATGGTCCTTCAGACGCAGGTAGTGCGTGAGCACCTCGAGACAGGCGAGCAGCTGGCGCTTGTACTCGTGGATCCGCTTGATCTGCACGACGAGCATCGCGTCCGTATTCAAACGAACGCCCATGATCCGCGCGAGCGTGCCGGCGAGCTCTTGTTTGTTGTCGCGCTTGACCCGCATCAGCGCATCGAGGAACGGCGCGTCGTCCGCCCACTCGCGCAGCCGGGCGAGCGCGCGCAAGTCGTCGTGAATGAAGCCGGAACCGAGCTTCTCCGCGAGCAATCCCGATAAACCCGGGTTCGCGTACAACAACCAGCGACGCGGCGTGACGCCGTTGGTCTTGTTGTTGAACCGGTCCGGGAACATGTCGTAGAAATCCACGAGCAGCTCGTGTTTGACGAGCTCGGTGTGGAGCCCTGCAACGCCGTTGATGCTGTGCGATCCGAGGGTCGCGAGGTGCGCCATCCGGACTTGTTTGACCGGCCCTTCCTCGATGATCGACATGCGCGCCATCCGAGCCGCATCGTTCGTGTAGCGCGTGCTCACCTCGCGCATGAAGCGCTGGTTGATCTCGTAGATGATCATCAAGTGGCGCGGGAGCATTCGCTCGAACATCCGCACCGGCCACTTCTCGAGCGCTTCCGGTAAGAGCGTGTGATTCGTATAGCCGATCGAACGCTGCGTGATGTCCCACGCGACGTCCCAATCGAGGTGCTCCTGATCGAGCAGCACGCGCATCAGCTCCGCGACCGCGATCGCCGGGTGCGTGTCGTTCAATTGAATCGCGGCCCGCTCGGGCAGCAAGCGGAAGTCGCGATGCCGGCGCTTGAAGTTGGCGATGATGTCGGCGATCGAACAGGCGACGAAGAAGTACTGCTGCTTCAAGCGCAGCTCTTTACCTTCGTCGGTGTGGTCGTTCGGGTAGAGCACCTTCGAGATGCTCTCCACTTCGACCTTCTCTTGCACCGCGCGGCGGTGGTCGCCGCTGTTGAACATCTGCAGGTCGAAGTCGCGCGACGCGCGCGCCGACCAGAGCCGCAGCGTGTTCACGTTGTCGGTCTCGTGACCGGTGATGAACGAGTCGTACGGCAAGCCGAGCACGGTCGTCGTGTCCACCCAATCGACCCAGAGTCGACCTTGGTCGTCGCGCCGCATCTCGGTATGGCCATAGAACCGAACCGTCTGCTGGCGGTCGTGGCGCGGCAGCTCCCACGGGTTTCCATATTCGAGCCAGTTGTCGCGATGCTCGACCTGCTGGCCGTGCTCGATACGCTGCTCGAAGATGCCGTACTCGTAGCGGATACCGTACCCAACGGCGGGCAGCTCGAGTGTCGCGAGCGAGTCCATGAAACACGCCGCGAGCCGTCCGAGGCCGCCATTGCCGAGGCCCGGGTCGCCCTCGGACTCGATCACGTCGATGATCTCGACGCCGGCTGCCGCCGCTAGCTTTTCGGCGACGCCGTACAGGCCGAGGTTCACGAGGCACAAGCCGAGGCTCCGGCCGGTCAAGAACTCCGAGGAGAGGTAATACGCGTACTTCACGTCGCGTTCGGCGTAGGTGCGCTGGGTGGCGAGCCAGCGCTGTACGAGCCGGTCACGGACCGAGTGCGCCATCGCCCGATACAAATCGGCCGGAGTGGCGTCGCGGGCGTCTTTTACGCAGGTGTAGAGCAAGTGATCGACTACTTGCTGGCGGAACTCCTCCGGATCGATGCGAGACGGCGCATTGGCGGGAGGACTGATGGGGCGTCGCTTGACTTCGGACATCGCTGCGTCGTGCATTTGATCCATCCCGATTCCAGAGTGGCGGAGGTCGAAACGACGCTGGCCCGTAGGCTGTCTCCACTCGTTTTCTACTTTGTTGCCGGTGTGCAACTCCGGACAACTCGGATTCCAGGACGCGCGCGCTCATGTCTCGTAGCTAGATTCGGACAGACCGTGGTACGCACTGCGCTCGGAGCGGAGCAGATCCATGGGAAAGATCGAACGTGTCGGCTTGTTGTTCTCGGGCGGTCCTGCGCCTGCTGCCAACGCCGTGATCGCGGCAGCGGCAAGTGCGTTTCGGCGCACCGGCTCTGAAGTGATCGGCATTTTATACGGCTACACGAACCTCGAGAACTTTCGCCCGCAACAAACTGCGCTGCACGACGGCGTGCACTATCGCACCATCACAGACGCCGATCTGCGCGGCCTGCGCAACGCCCGCGGTGTTTTCCTAGGCACCGCGCGCGCAAATCCCGGTCGCGACATCAATTCGGTGCGCGATCTCGAGGATCCCACGAAGAACGGCGGACTCGCCGCGACTTATTCCGCGCTCCGTCACCTCGAGCTCGACGCGCTCGTCTCGATCGGTGGGGATGGCACGCTGCGCACGGCGAACCTGCTGTACGAGTACCAGCGGCGCTTGCCGGAGGACGCGCCGCGCGTGCGCATCGTCCACGTGCCGAAGACGATCGACAACGACTACGCCGGCATCGACTTCACGTTCGGTTTTTTCACCGCGGTCGACGTGATGGCGAAAGAGCTGCTCAACTTGCGCGCGGACGCGGTTGCGACGCAGAGCTACTACATCGTTTCGACGATGGGCCGGCGCGCGGGTTGGCTTGCATACGGCGTCGCGATCGCAGGCGAAGCGCACCTCGTGCTCGGCATGGAAGACGCGCAAGGCGCACTGCTCGATGCAAACGGCAACCTCGATTTGGATGCGCTCGCGGATCTGATCGTAGAGTTGATCTCGGCCCGGCAAGCGCGCGGCAAACGCTACGGAGTCGTGCTGCTCGCGGAAGGTTTGTCCGAGTTGCTCTCCGAACAGGCGCTCGGAGGCGCGCAGCGCGATCAATACGGGCACGTGTCGTTCGCGACGTTCGACATGAGCCGTTCGCTCGCGGCTCGCACGGCGCAGCGCTATCGCGACAAGACCGGTCGTACGATCAAGCTCACGGGCTTGCAGCTCGGATACGAAGCGCGCTGTGCGGCGCCCCACGCATTCGACGTGATGTTGGGCACACAGCTGGGCTTCGGCGCGTATCGTGCGCTCGCGGAGGAGAGCCTCGACGGGCACATGGTGAGCGTCGCGGGCCAGCTCGACTTGCACTACATCGCGTTCGAAAAGCTGGTGGATCAAAAAACGCTGTCGCCGACGGTGCGATTCATCGACCGCCAGAGCGACTTCTACCGGCTCGCACGCCAGCTCGGCACGCGCGTGAGCTCGTTCCGCTAGCCCACAAATCTCTTTCATTTCGGCGGTGGCACAAACAAGCTTCGGGACCTATGTGAAGTCCTGAGGTCTGCATGTACACCGAGCCTGATACGTCAGCCGTAACGCGTGTCCCACACGTCGTCATCGTCGGGGCCGGTTTTGCTGGGTTGAACGCGGCCCAGACGCTCAAGCGTGCGCCGGTCCGCGTCACAGTACTGGATCGACACAACCACCACTTGTTCCAGCCGCTGCTGTACCAGGTGGCAACTGCCGGCTTGAATCCGAGTGACATCGCTGCACCGATTCGGCGTGTTCTACGCAATCAGAGGAATGCTGAGGTCTTCCTCGCGGACGTGAAGTCGATCGACCTCGACAAGAAG
>DASRXR010000050.1:0-5285 GCA_035687405.1 Polyangiales bacterium | reverse complement strand
GCGATGCATCCGCGAGCGAACCCGTCTCGGCAGCGCCGGGAAGGTCAGCGCGGCAACATCAGCGGCCGGACGCAGGAAATTCAGCGGCTGGTCGGTCGCGCGTTGCGCGCGGCGGTGCGGCCGGAGAAACTCGGCGAGCGGACGATCACGGTCGATTGCGACGTGCTCGACGCTGATGGCGGCACACGAACGGCGGCGATTACGGGCGGCTTCATTGCGCTCGTGATGGCGCTCGATGGATTACGAAAACGTGGTTTGGTCGGCAAAGGCGTGCTGCGTGAAGAAGTTGCAGCCGTCAGCGTCGGCTTGTTCGAAGGCTCGGCGCTTCTCGATCTCTGTTACGTCGAAGACCGAGACGCCCAAGTCGATCTCAACTTGGTTGCGACTCGCTCCGGCGCCATCGTCGAAGTTCAGGGAACGGCCGAAGGCGAGCCGATGTCGCGCGCAGAACACGACAACCTAGTCGAAGTGGGTCTGCGCGGCGTTGCAACCCTCACGCAAAAGCAACTCGCTGCGCTCGATACTGCCGGTATCGACGTCGCGAAGCTTCGCGGGTGATCATGGCTACGACACTTCTTCTTGCAACCAAGAACGCAGGCAAGATACGCGAGTTTCGCGCCCTCTTTTGGGATCTGCCTAAGCTCATCGTCAAAGCGGCCGACGAGGTCGCTTCACCCGATGTCGTCGAAGACGGCCGCACGTTCGAAGAGAACGCCACCAAGAAGGCTCGAGAAATCGCAGTCGCAACGGGGCATCTGGTTCTCGCGGACGACAGCGGACTCGAAGTCGACGCACTTCAGGGGCGACCCGGCGTGTACTCGGCGCGATATGCCGGGCGACACGGCGACGACGATGCAAACAACGACAAGTTGCTGCTCGAGCTCGCGGGCATCGCCGATGAAAAGCGAAGCGCTCGCTACCGCGTCGTGCTGGCACTCGCCGATCCAGGCGGGCCGCTCGGCGAGGACGTGCACGTCGAGCACGGCGTCTGTGAAGGCGTCATCTTACGTGTGCGCCGCGGAAACAACGGGTTCGGCTACGACCCCGTGTTTGCGCCGAAGGGCCACGACAAGACGATGGCCGAGCTGTCGCCCGAGGACAAAAATCTGATCAGTCATCGCGCCGAAGCTGCGACGAAAATACGGAAGTTCTTGGGTGAGTACCTCGCATCGCGAGGCGCCGCCGCAGGTAAACCGCGCGTCGCTTGAGGCAAGATAGTCGGTCCGCTACAGTGCGGACGGTTCTAGTCGTGACATACTCACCGAATCGCCTTCGGCGTTCGGATTAATGACATACCCACCGAATCGCCTTCGGTGTACGGGGCATAGCACAGCCTGGTAGTGCGCACGCTTTGGGAGCGTGAGGTCGCTGGTTCGAATCCAGTTGCCCCGACCAACGACCCTCCAGTTCCCGCAGCCGTTTCTGACCCAGAGCGACAAACTGCCACCGCGCACTTAGTCCAGATCTAGTGCGTGGGCGCGCGCTCGTCGGCGGCCTGTGGGGTTGAGTCAGCTCTCAGACTTGGGCTCGTGTTTTGCACCAAGGGGACACAACCCCCGGAGGCAAAACTCATGAAGGCGCTCGTCTTCCACACCCCGAAGCACGTCACGGTAGACACCGTGCCGGATCCCGTCATCAAGCAACCGCGTGATGCGATTTTACGCGTCACGTCGACTGCGATCTGCGGATCGGATCTCCACATCTACAACGGTGCGTTTCCGCAGCCGAAACCTTTGGTCCTCGGACACGAGTTCATGGGAATCGTGGAGGAAGTCGGACCGGAGGTGACGAACCTACAGCGCGGGGATCGCGTGGTGGTTCCGTTCCCGATCGCCTGTGGCAAGTGTTGGTTTTGCGAGCACGCAACACCGACACAGTGTGAGAACTCGAATCCTGAGCACTATGGCCCCGAGGGCGGATTGCTGAGTCAAAAAGGCGGCGCGCTCTTCGGCTACACTGATCTGTATGGTGGGTACGACGGCGGGCAAGCGCAGTTCGTGCGTGTTCCGTTTGCCGACTATGGCCCGCGCAAGGTTCCAGAATCTCTGACAGACGACCAAGTGTTGTTCTTGTCAGACATCGTTCCAACGGCGTACTCGGGACTCAAGTGGGCGGATGTAAAGCCGGGTGAAACCGTTGCAGTCATCGGCTGTGGCCCGGTCGGTCTGCAAGCATTGAAGCTCGCGCGCATTCTGGGTGCGAGCAAAGTCATCGGTGTCGACATCCTGCCGTATCGACTCGAGAAGGCGCGCACGGCTGCGGGTGCGGAAGTCGTCAACGCGGCGGAAGTGAACGCGGTCGAAGCGATTCGCGCTTTGACGGACGGTCGCGGCGCGGATGTCGTGATCGAAGCCGTCGGCATGGAGGTCGAGCGCAGCTTCCTGCAGAAGGTTGCGAATGTCGCGCACCTGCAGCGCGGGAGCATCACCGCGGTCGAGATGGCGTTCAGCGCAGTTCGGCGCCAAGGCCGCGTGAGCATCATGGGTGTGTACGGCACGACCTACGACAACTTCCCGCTCGGGCAAATGCTCGACAAAGGTCTGCGCGTGCAGACGGGTCAGGCGACGGTCCACAACTTCATCGACGAGCTTATGCAGCTGATCGTGAGCGGGAAGCTGAAGCCCGACGACATCATCTCGCATCGATTGCCGCTCGATAAGGCCCCGGACGGCTATCGCATCTTCAACAAGAAAGAAGAGAACTGCACGAAGGTCGTTCTCAAGCCCTGGGATTGAAAAGGTTAAAGGAGATCTGTCATGGCAACTCAGTCACGCCCTTTTGCAATCGTCACCGGCGCATCTTCGGGGATCGGATTCGAGCTAGCGAAGTGCTGTGCCGCCGGTGGCTTCGACCTATTGATCGCGGCGGACGAGCCGCAGATCCAGGATGCCGCTACAAAGCTGCGCACCGATGGTGCGTCGGTGCAAGCCGTCGAAGTCGACTTGTCGACACTCGAAGGTGTCGACGAACTATACGGCGCCGCTGAAGGTCGACCCATTTCTGCGTTGCTCGCGAACGCAGGACGTGGCCTAGGTCACGCTTTTCTCGATCAAGATTTCGACGAAGCAAAACTCGTCGTCGATACGAACGTCACCGGCACGATCTACTTGATTCATAAGGTTGGTCGTGAGATGCGTTCGCGCAGGGAAGGTCGAATCTTGATCACGGGATCGATCGCGGGGTTCATGCCAGGAACTTATCAGGCCGTGTACAACGGCACGAAGGCGTTCTTGGATTCGTTCGCGTTCGCTCTGGGTGCTGAGCTCAAGGGCACGGATGTGACAGTCACATGTCTCATGCCGGGCGCGACTGAAACTGACTTCTTCGAGCGGGCCGACATGCTGGACACGAAGGTCGGATCGAGCAAGAAGATGTCGCCCGAGCAGGTCGCGAAGCTCGGGTACGAGGCGATGATGAAGGGGGAGAGCGAGGTCATCGCCGGCTGGCAGAACAAGCTGCGCGCCGCGATTTCACAGCTCTTGCCCGGCACTGCAGGTGCGGAGATGCATCGAAAGATGGCAGAGCCGGGTTCCGCCTCGAAGCAGTAAGAGATCACATCAGCCGCGCGTCTCGGGGGGATGGGGGGACGGGGCGCGCGGCTGGGTGTTATCTCGACTGTCAATGTGACTGTTCGTTTTTGGCGCTGGCACTACTGAACCGAGTTGGCACTCGACATGCATTCCGGACCGAGATGCTCTTCACGATCCGGTCGTCGAAGCACGCGTCGATCGGACGCGCAGCGCTGCTCAGGGTTCCGATTCGCCTTACAATCAACGGGCTAGAGCATCGCGTCGATGCGGACGTTCGCACGACGCTGCTCGATTTGCTTCGCGAACACCTCGGCCTCACTGGGGCGAAAAAGGGGTGCGATCAAGGTCAATGCGGCGCTTGCACCGTGCTCGTGAACGGCAAACGCGTGCTCTCGTGTTTGACGCTCGCAGCGGCGGTCCGCGAACCGGTCGAGACGATCGAAGGCCTCGCGACCCACGACGGCCCTTTGCATCCGATGCAGCAAGCATTCATCGACTGCGACGCGTTTCAATGCGGGTACTGCACGCCGGGGCAAATCCTTTCGGCGATCGCGTGCGTCCGCGAGGGGCACGCCGAGAGCGACGCCGAGATCCGCGAGTTCATGAGCGGGAACCTGTGCCGGTGCGCCGCGTATCCGCATATTCTCGCTGCGATTCAACAAGCCAAAGCGCAAGGGGTTTGACCCATGCGCTGGTTTCGCTACGAACGGGTCGCTGACGTCGAGGAGGCCGTCGCCGCGAGTCGCTTCGATCGCAACGCTCATCTGCTCGCGGGCGGCACGCAGCTCATGGATCTCATGAAGCTCGGCGTGCTTGCGCCGGACAAGTTGATCGACATCAACGGACTTGCACCTGCACACGCCGGGATCGAGCTCGACGACGAAGGGCTACACCTCGGGGCGCTCGTGCGCATGAGCGAAGCCGCCGAGCGTCCGGAGATCATCCGCGACTATCCGGTGATCGCACAGTCGCTCGCGATGGCGGCGAGCCCGCAGCTGCGAAACATGGCTAGCCTCGCCGGCAACGTGCTGCAGCGGACGCGCTGCAACTACTTTCGCGATCCCGGCGAGCTCGCATGCAACAAGCGCCTCCCCGGGAGCGGTTGTGCCGCGCTGGATGGAGTGAACCGCAAGCACGCGGTGCTCGGCGTGAGCTCGTCATGTATTGCGAGTTATCCGGGCGATTTTGCGCAGGCACTCGTCGCGTTGGACGCTCGGGTGACGATCGTGGGGACGAACGGAACGCGCGAGTTACCGGTCGAAGCGCTGCACCGATCGCCTGGGACTACGCCGCATCTCGAGAACGTGCTCGAGACCGGCGACGTGATCACGCGTTTTACGATTCCGCGCGCGCCGTTCACGCGTCGCTCGCTCTATCTAAAGGTTCGCGACCGCGCATCGTACGAGTTTGCCCTGGTGAGTGCGGCCGTGGCGCTCGACCTCGCGAACGGTGTTGTTGGCGCTGCGCGTATCGCGCTCGGCGGGCTGAGCGCGAAGCCGTGGCGCGCGCGTGAGGCCGAGGCATCGCTCGTAGGCAAGCCGCTGACGGGGGCGACGGCGCGTGCCGCTGCGGACCTGGCGTTCATCGGCACGGTGACTCACTCACACAACGCGTTCAAGCCGGTTCTCGGTCGCAGGACGCTCGTGCACGCGCTGCTGTCGGCGGCAGAGCTGGAGGTTTCGTGAACGATGTAGCTCGCGATCCACGGTCTCACGACGGGATCGGTGCCGATGTTCCGCGCATCGATGGTCGACT
>DASRXR010000049.1:0-5741 GCA_035687405.1 Polyangiales bacterium | reverse complement strand
CCCGAACTTGGTCACTTCCGCCGAACCACCTTTGGCGGGGAAGCCATCGTCGCCCGCCTTCACACCCATCGCGTTCATCAAGTTGCAGAAGTACTTGTTGATCGGCGCGTTGGCGACCTTCGGATCGGTTCCAGTGGATTGCGTGGTGCCGTTGATCATCTGACTCGCAGTACCATCCTGGCAGGCCGACATACTATTGCCGTTCGAAAGGTTGGCCGCCGCCGGTGCACTGCTGTCGACGTTGATGGTCCAACCCGTCTTGAAGTAACCACCCGCACCGCCCGCCTGAATGATGGGAGTGTTGTTGAGGTTGTGCGCGTTGCCGTCCGACATTTCGTTGAACCAGATCGTGGCGCTGTGATCGAGGAGTGTCCCATCACCTTCGTTGACGCTGTCGAGCATCTGCACGAGGTTGGCGTACTTCTGCGTGTAATAGCCGTCGACTTGCAGGAGCATCTTGACTGCATTCGGCAAGCAGCTGCCCTGCATGCCCGCGTTGTCGAGCCGATGCGAGAGGGAGTGAGATTCCGTATTGATGCCGAGCCCCTTGAACACGTAGTTGCCGGGGTACTTCATGAAGATCACGGGGTTCGAGTTGCACGCGGCCGCGAGCACCGCGATCGCGGAATAGATGTCCGCTCCGTCCAGCGTGTCCGTGACTTTCGTCGTGAGGATGTCCGAGCCCAAACCGCCCATGCCTGCCTTGCTGACGTTCGCCTGCGTCGCGCCGAGCATGTCGCCCAGACCCTGGCTGCACTGCGCGGAAGCCACCACGCCTCCCATTTGATTGAGGAGCGCCTTCCAAGCTTCGAGCTTGTTCCGATCGGTCTGGCTCATATCGAACCTCTCGAGGGTTTCGAGATCGTCCTTTACGAGGTCGGTGATGCTCTTGCCGCGAACAGCTGCGTAGCTGTCCGGAGTCATCATCGTCGTGCCTCCGCCTTGTTTGAAGAGGCCCGTCAGTCCGCTGAAAGCCTGCGACGCGTTGAGGCCTTTGAACATCGTCTCAGCGGCGGAATACGAGATCGCCGATTGGGCGCTGTCGTTCTGGCGACCCGTGTTCAGGAGCAACGGAGTGCCGCTCGGGCTGAGTTGTTGCGCCATGACGTGGTCGAGCGAAGGCCCGACCGGCTTGGCGTTGAACTTCGTCGCCTGCTCGAAGCTGAAAGGGTTGTTGCTGTTCGGCGTGACCGGCTGGCACGTGAAGTACGAACCGGCGATCTGCGTATGCGAGTCGTTGCCCTGTCCACGCACCATGTTTGCGGTCCACTCGTTCATCGAACGAATGCCGCGCGGGATCAGAAGCTTGTCGACGAACGGCGCGAGGGGCGCGAGCGTCGTCGACATCAGGTCTTCTTTGGTGAGCTGGCCGTGGGTCTTTTGGGGAAACCACTGATTCGTGATGCAGCCGTAGTGCGTGAACATCACGATGAGTCGCTTCGGCGGGCCCGCGACCGGTGCCGATTGTGCCTTGGCCGTGCGCTCCGCAATGGAGCTGAGAAAAGGTGCAGCCACGATCGCTCCGCCGAGGCCACGGAGGAAGATTCTTCGGTTCATGCGCTTGGTCATGTTCGGGTTTCCTCGGCTTCAGGGAGTTCCACGGACGCGCAAACGGAAGGAATCCGCTTGGGTGAGATCAGCGAGCAAAGTGAGAATGGTGTAGCCATTCTGTGAGAGCTTCAGATCGAGCTGATCGACGACGCACTGGTCGTTTGCGTTCGGATCCCGTCCAAACGCGTAGGAAACCCAGGCCTGAGCGTAAAGCTGTTTGGCTTTTGGAGTCTGAGCGATCTCCTGCATGAGCTGTAAGGGAGAGGAAATTGGCTTAGAGTTGCCGTCGCCGAAGTTCACTGTTGCAGTCGTTACGGCTGCGTCGATGGGACCACCGCGTGGGTCGGTCGTCTGCCACTTCCCGATGCCGTCGTAGTTCTCGAGCACGAAGCCCGGCGGATTGATGATGCCGCTGTGGCAACCGGCGCAGGCACTCGGCTTGGTCAACGCTTCGACGTACTCGCGTTGCGTCTTGAAGTTGCCGTTGACCGTCATCATGGTCGCGCCGGGAATGGGCGGACCTGGATTGACGCCTAACATGTAGACTGAGATGAACGCGCCGCGCAGGATCGGACTCGTGGAGTTGAAGCCCGCGTAGGAGCTCAAGAACCCAGCGCGCGTCATGAAGCCCGGCCGCTGCATTGCGTCGAGCGGCACCTTGGTCAGGTCGGCGCCGTACTTCGACGGGTCGAGCCCGTAGAGCGCCGCGTTGTCTTTGTTGACGAAGGCGACGTTGCTCAGGAGAAGGTCCTTGAACGAACCGCCACCGAACGCCACTTCCTGAAAGAATGCGTCGAGCTCCGCTTGCCAGCTGGGTTTCGCCGCGGCGGAGAACAGCGGATACGTCTTGGTGTCGTGATCGATCTTCCACCAGTGCGCGTTCCCGTTGTCCATCTGCACCCAGTTGCGATGGAACGCGGCCACGAGTGGTCCGGTGTTCTCACGCACTGCGATCATTCGCTGCGCCTGGGCTAAGATCTGTTCTTTGGTCTGCAACTGATTCGCATCGGCCGCCGCGTTCAATGCGTCATCCGGGACAGAGCCCCAGAGCAGGAACGAGAGCCTGGTCGCGATTTCGTAGTTGGAGAGTTGGATGGCCCGTCCTGAGGGGTCCTTCGTCGTCGTGAGCTCGGGGACGAGCAGGAACGAGGGCGAGACGAGGAAGGCTTGCAGCGTGGTCTCAGCAACTTCGTCAGGCGTTCCTGGTGGGGTGGTCTGGCTGAGCTTGTTGAAGCGGGCGACCTCCAGATCGGTCAGCGGCCGCCGGAATGCTTTGCGCCCGAAGGTCTTGATCGTCTGCTCCAGGCAGCCCGCAGCGGCAGGGTCGCAGCTGATGAACTTGGACTTGTTCGGCCCGGTCATCACTGCGCGAGCGATCCGCCCGCCGACGTCTTGATAGATACGCCACGCGTCGGGAGTCATCGGGCCGTCCGAGTCGGCGACCAGTAGCTGAGAGGGCAGCTTGTTGTCGGTGCCCACGGTGGTGACGCCGAGCACGCTATTTACGACTGCGTCGTACTGGCGGTTCAACAGCCGAGGGATCTGCGTCGTTATCGGGATGCCGGGGCTGCAGACGGCCGGCGTGCCGCCGGGCTGCCCCGTGGTGCCGGTGCCTGTTCCGCCGCTCCCGGCCGTCGCGGTCGAGCCTCCGAGGGGTCCGGATCCGGCCAGGCCGGCTCTGTCCTCGGGCGAGCCTGTGTCACCTGCGCATGCGGTGACGACCGCGGAGAGGGCCACCAGAGCGCTGAGGGACTTCATTCGAATCATGATGACGCCCTTTCCACGAGCCGGGCGCGAAGCGGCGCTTCGAGTCCGACTACCCACCAATGAAGGACGGCACCCGCCAGAGCGGAACCTGTGCATGTGGCTAGATGCGCAATCTGGTGCGATTCGATCATCAAATCAGCAGCACGCGGAGCGCCGCTGCAAAGGGCTCCCCGAGCAACTACCGCGAATCTCCCGCGAACCAGCAGCAAGCGAGCGCCGCTGCAGGGGGCTCCCCGAGCAACTACGGCGAATCTCCCGCGAACCAGCAGCAAGCGAAGCGTGCCTGCAAGGGGCTCCCCGAGCTCACTCGCGACGATCGTTCAGGCTTTCGCGACGCCGATCAACCACTCGGGTTCGACGCTAGACACTCTCCGTGCAATCAATGCCGACCCAGCGCCATGCGGAAGCGATCGTTCGGTGACACGAGGTGATCGTGATCGTCGTCTCCCAGATCGATCCGCACCCACGCAATCTCGCCGTTCCAAGCATTGCCTCTCGGGCCGTAGTCCGGCGACGTCGGCGAACCGGTATCAGCGCCCACGTCGCACGCTTCGTCCGCCGAGAAACCCATCGGGATACTGCGGTCGATGCGGCCTGTTCCGCTCGACTTGCCGTCGACGAAGAGCGTGACATTGCCACCTCTGCCGACTCCTCCGCCGTCGTATTTGAACTCCATCCGTAGCTGGTGCTCACCGGCGGTGAGCGCTGTCTTGGATTCGACGAAGAAGTGCTCGATACCGAGATAGTTGTAACAGTATTTCAGCTTGCCCCCTTTCGCGTAGAGGCACCAACCGCCAACTCCTCCGCCCTGAGCGATGAGTACGCCGTCGGCGCCGCGCTCGGACACTGTCACCTGCGCAGTGACGGAATGTGACTTGTTCTTGACTGTAACAACCGAACTTTCAGTGATGTGCATCCCGGGGAACAAGATCTGACTCTTGCCAGTCACGAGCTGCGGGCGGCCCGCCAAGTCCGGATTGATGCGCTCATAGCGTCGATCGTCGAGCGGCAAGACGTTGTACTTGACCGCCTCGATCAACCAAAGGCGCTGCATCTCGGCGAGTCGCTGCGCGTTCTCGGCCACGATGTCATTCGCCTGTGTCCAGTCGTCCGGGCCGTACAGCTCCCAAACATCCGCATCGAACGGAGGCGACGGATCGGTAGTCCACGGAGTATTGTGTTTGGTCACGGCGGTCCAGCCTCGATGATAGAGACCACGGTTTCCGAACATCTCGAAGTATTGAAGGTCGTGTTGCTCGGCCGCATTCGCGTCGCCGAAGCTGGACGTCATGCTGACACCTTCGAGCGGCGCCTGTGAAATGCCGTTGACCATCTCGGGCTCCGGCAAGCCCGCGACCTCCAAGACCGTGCGGGCTACGTCGATGACGTGATGGAACTGCGAACGCACTTCGCCGGTGGCTTTGAAACCGTTGGGCCAATGAACGATGGTTCCGTTGCGCGTGCCACCCCAATGTGACGCGACCTGTTTCGTCCATTGGTATGGCGTGCAGAGCGCGTGAGCCCAGCCGACCGCGTAGTGGTTGTATGCCTTCGGCGTGCCGAAATCGTCGATCTTGCTGAGCAGAAACTCCGGCGTTTCGATGCCGGGCAACCCGTTCAGCGTAGTCATCTCGTTGAAGCAGCCGTTCAGGGAACCTTCGGCGGATGCGCCGTTGTCGCCAATGATGAAAAAGATCAACGTGTCGTCCATCACGTCGAGATCCTGAAGCGTGTCGAGAACGCGACCGATGTGGAAGTCGGTCTGCTCGAGGAAGCCTGCGTAGATCTCCATTTCGCGCGCCAACACCGGCTTGAGCTTGTCCGGCATCTCGTCCCACGCCGGGATTTCTTTCGGCCGACGAGTGAGCTCGGCCTCACGCGGAATCACGCCGAGCTCCTTCTGCCTGGCGAACGTTTGTTCGCGCAGCTTGTCCCAGCCGCCGTCGAACTTGCCTTTGTATTTAGCGGACCACTCTTCGGGCACATGATGAGGCGCGTGCGTCGCGCCCGGCGCGAAGTACATGAAGAACGGTTTGTCGGGCATCAGCGCTTTCTGCTGGCGCACCCAACCGATGGCTTTATCGGCGAGATCCTGATTCAGGGTGTAGCCCTCGTCAGGTGTCTTCGGAGGCTCGACCGCTTGCGTACCCTCGAAGAGCCCGGGGTAATACTGGTTCGCTTCGCCGCCGACGAAGCCATAGAAATATTCGAAGCCAGAGCCAGTCGGCCACTGGTGAAAAGGTCCCATCGGGCTGGTTTCCCAGGTCGGCACCTCATGACATTTGCCAAATTGCGCGGTGGAGTAGCCGTTCAGCTTCAAGATCTCTGCGAGCGGCGCCTTGTTCTTCGGGCGCACGCTGCAATTGCCTGGAGCGGACGTCGCCATCTCGGTGATCGAGCCCATGCCGACCGAGTGATGGTTC
>DASRXR010000048.1:0-11383 GCA_035687405.1 Polyangiales bacterium | reverse complement strand
CGGCACCCCGCTGAGAAAATGCGAGGTGGCTCAGACCCGCATGCGCCATCGACCACCACAGACCGAATATGAGAAGTCCGAGTGCCAGGCCCGCGGCCGGCCCCATCGCGATGATCGCCGCTTCCTCCACGTCACGCCCGGTTCGAGTGCGCGAGGTCAAGCCTCCGAACCCGTGAAGCATGATGGAAGGGTCATGGCGAAGGTGCCGCGCGACCAACGCGTGGCCGAGCTCGTGCGCCAGCAGGCTGACCGTGATGCAGACCGCCCAAATTATGGCGTTCATCCAGTCGCCGCGAGAAAACATCAACAAAAGCAAGAAGTAAAAAGGGCTGGCCGAGATCGGAATGCCGGCGATGGTGAACAAATGGAACGCACTCACACACCGAGGATAACCCAGGCGGCGTGGTTCTGCCTGGCGCTGCTGCTTGGGGCGGCTGCCACCCCTTCACACGCCTCCGCGTTCGAGCTCGGTGGGCACCTCGGCGTCGGACTCGACGAAGGCAGCATTCATCTCGGTGGTGACGGCTTCTTTCCGATCGCCGACGTGTCGCCCAGCGTGCGTTTGGCGATCTGGCCGAGCGCTGCCTTCGTGATCAACGACGGTCCGGATGGCGTGCTGATCTGCGCGGACTTTCCATTCGAGTTCGAGATTGCAAACTCGATTGTTTCGCCATTCGTTGGGCCGGGCTTCGGTGTCGGTATTTTCAACGACGATGCAGTGGTCAAGCTGAACATCGTCGGTGGTGTTTTCATCGACACGGGTACGGTCCGACCATTCGCAGAGCTCGCCCTGCGCTTCATCGACGGCACGTTCGTGGACTTGCTTGTCGGCGTGTTGGTCGAGCTTTGACAGCACGCGAGCGCATCGCTGTCGTTCTGTGACACAGTTCACACTCGTCACCGTGTAGCTGTCGCGTCCAGGGACCAGGTCTGAATGGGTCTATGGCGGGTCCAAACGGTGCTCGCTCATGGCAAGAATGCCGCGCTCCGTCATCCTTGCTCAGTCAGTACTTGAAATCGCTGGGTCGTTCCGCACACCCTTCGGCTGACTAACGCATGACGCAAGGAGCCTGCACGAACCAACCGCGTGCCATCTACGTGGGTTGGACAGCCGTTCAGCCGATAACGATTCCCAGGCTTGCTATGCCCTTCGGCCAAGCGCAGGATCATCGATTCAGCGGCAGTTGATCGCCATGGGGAATAACCGATGACATCACACGGCCGGATTGTGCTGGTGGAGCAGCCCGGACAGCCAGGCACTCGGCCGGGTGCGTCGCCAGCCGATGTGCTGAAGCAACGGCTGGAAGCCCTTGGGCACAGCATAGCTGCCACAGTTGCAACCACGGCAGATGCAGCGGAGCTCGCACCTCGGTTGCTTCCGGATCTCGTCGTGATCGGCTCGGTAGCCGCTAGCGCATTTCGTGCGTCCGAGTTCGAAGCCTTGCGCGAGCGTCTCGACTGTCCGTGTTTGATCGTACACGACGGCACGGACAACGCAGATGATGCAGCCGGGCCTGCACTTCCTGGAAGTGAGCAAGTCCTGCAGCTCCGCATGGAGCTCGCGATGTCGCAAAAGTTGTTGGAGCGCGAACGCACGCGCGTCGAGAACGCAGAACGCACGAGTCGCACGACTGCGCGAGCGATTCACGAGATCAACAATTTGTTGTCGGCGATCCGCTGCAATGCGTTCCTGGTGCAATCGGAGCACGTGCAGGCGTCGGTGCTCGAAGCCGCGAACGACATCAGTGCGGCGGTGGAGCGCAGCGCGACGCTGATTCAAGATCTGTCGAGCATGTTGCGCGAGCAGCGCTTGGGCGCACGTGCATCCGCCCCACCGGCGAGCACGCCGGCCGCGCGCCAGCTCGGGTCGTGGCCGCCGTGGGCTTCGGCGAAAGACGCGAGCACTCGTAACATGTACATCGTGCTCGTCGTCGACGACGATCCGGTCGTGCGCCGTGCGGTCGCGCGATTCGTCGCGAGCGCCGGCTACCAAGTGATCGAATCGAACTCGCCCGAGCAAGGTTTGGCTGCTGCCGAGCGTTATCCGATCGATTTGATGATAACTGACCTCGTGATGCCGAACATGACGGGCTACGAGCTCGCTCAACGGATTTCGAATATCCGCCCCGGCGTGCGGGTGATCTACATGTCGGGGTTTGCGCCGGATGAGCTCGTGGGGGAGCGCGGTCGCAGTACGGGGCCCGATCCGATCTTCTTGCAGAAGCCGTTTGCGGTGGATGCGCTCATGCCGAGCGTGTTCGCGATGCTCGCGGAGGACAAATCTCGGGTGCCGGCTTTCGGTGATCTGACGAGTAACAAGCTATGACAGCGTCCCTGCAACAACCCATTTCACAACGGTTCGAATCGGTGGTCACATCCCCACGAGGCAACATCCTCATCGCCGACGACGAGGTCATCGTCAGCACTCCCCTCCGCAAGATGTTGCTCGCAAAGGGCTTCACGGTCGAGTGCGTGGAAACGGGCTGGGATGCAGCCCAAGCGCTCGCGACCGGCAAGTACGAGTTGCTCATCGCGGACATCTGCATGCCGGGTAATGAAGCGCTCGACATGCTTCGCACGAAGGAAGTGCAGGCGCTGCAGATTCCGGTGATCGTCATCACCGGCCATCCGAGCGTCGACACTGCGGTCGATGCGCTGCGGCTCTCCGTGGTCGACTACTTCGTGAAGCCCGTGCCTCCACAGGCGTTTCTCGACAGCGTCGAAAAAGCGATGGAGCGGCGCCATGCGCTTCGCACGGTGCAAGAGATCGAGCAACGCGTCGGCAACGTCTCAGCCATGTTGCAGTCGGTGAAGAGCACGCTTCAGACGGCGGGCCAACCGCTGTTCGGTGCGATGGAAGAACGCCCACCGCAGGAAGACACCGCCATTCGCACGCGTCTCCAGTCGGAGGAGTTCGCGGTGCTGTCTCGGCGCGAGCGCGAGATCTTGACGATGATCGCGAAAGGCGACGGCACTGCTTCTGTCGCTTCGCATCTCGGAATCTCGGTCAGCACCGTGCGCAACCACTTGAAGTCGATCTACCGCAAGGTCGGCGTGACCTCACAGGTCTCGCTCGTGCGCAAGCTTCTGACCTGATCCGATCGAGCCCCGAGCCGTGCGACAAGCCGCCGATGGCGGCGGTCGCGCAGGGTTGGTGAGTTGTGCAACAACGCGACGCGTAGCGGGCTTGTGCCCGCGAAATGCGAGCACCGAGTCTCGAGGCGGCAACTTGTGCGCTCGCGAAGTTCGGGCTACAGGCAGACGCTCGGTTTTTGCACGTCACACCCGAACGGAGACAGGATGTCCTCCATGAACCCTCGCGCGCGTAAGTTTCGCAGCCATCGAGAGTTCATCTGCGCCGTGAGCGTGTTGACGCTCGCAGCTGCGAGTGTCGCGCGTGCGAGTGAGCCATCGCGTGAAGTGCGTCCGGTGGGCGAGCCGGGCGGTTGCGAATCGCACGAAGCGAGCCTCCTGAAGCAGGCCCACCCTGCGCTTCGGGTCGAGCTCGCAGAGTGCTACGCGCAGCTCGGTCGGAGCGCGAGCGCGTGGGCGCAGTACCGCGAAGCTGCAGCTGAGGCGCACGAGGCAGCCTCACCTGAGCTCGAAGCACTCGCGCGCAGTCGGGCCAAGGCGCTCGAGAACGACCTCTCCTACGTGACCGTGCGAACGTGGAAGGGCCAAGAGGTCATGGTCACGCAGGATGGTTCGCCGATCGACGAGGCCGTGCTCGGCACCGCGATCCCGCTCGACCCGGGCTCGCACACGATTCTGGCTTTGGCACCCGGCAAGCGCGGTTGGTCCAAGCGCATCGAGCTCGGCAGTCATGGCGACCACGTGCAGGTCTCCGTGCCGGTTCTGCCCGATGACGTGAACATGGGTCCCGACCTCACCGCGGCACCGCTGCCACCGCCCGAGCCCGTGAGCGCACCGGTCGTCGATTCGGTGCAACGCACGCTCGGGCTCGTCGCGGGCGCACTCGGAATCGCGGGCATCGCAACCGGCACGCTGTTCGGCGTCAAAGCAGCGTCCGACTGGAGCGACACGAAAGAGCAGTGCAAAGCGTTCCCGTACTGCGGCGAGGAAGGCGCGCGGCTCGCGCAGCAAGCCAAGACGAGCGCGCTCATCTCGACGATCGGTTTCGCGACCGGCATCGCAGGGATTTCTGGCGGCGCGCTGCTCTGGTTCACCGCGCCGCGCGCAGCGGGCTCGCAAGAGCGAACCGCGACGACGGTCGGCCTCGGAGTCGGCAACGTTCAAGTGCGTGGCTCGCTCTGAGCGCGCGGTACGTGGCGGAAGCCCCGACCGAGGAAACTACTTCCGGGTAACTACTTCTGATGCTTGGCTTTCCAGGCCTCATAGGGCATGCCGTAGATGATCTCGCGCGCCTCGGGATCGCTCAGCGCGACGCCGCGCTCTTCCGCGGCAGCGCGGTACCACTTCGACAAGCAGTTCCGACAAAAGCCCGCGAGATTCATCAGGTCGATGTTCTGAACCTCCGTATTCTCGCGGAGGTGTTCGACGAGCCGGCGAAACGCTGCGGCTTCGAGCTCAGTACGAGTGCTCGGATCGAGTTCCATCTAGTTTTTGTAGCATGCGAGATCGCGCCGAGTCGTGCGCACCTATTGACTAGAGCGTAGCTTTTGTTCACCACGCGTAAACCAGTGAAGCGCGCATCAGCATCTTCGGCGATGCCTGCAGCCATGCCGGAGCGACCCGTCGCCCCGCCACGCGGCCTTGCCCGTCTGCGGCTCCTGACGACGGCGCGGCTGGAAGCGGCGGCCGCAGACATCAACGCTCGAACACCCGAACACGAGCGAGCGCGCTGGTTTCACCACTTGATCGCGATCGCGCTGCTGATTGGCATGGGCGCGTTGATGCTGCTCAGCATGCGCGACGAATCGCCGACGACCGATGAGACGGTGCATCTCACGCGCGGTGTGTCGTTTTACTGGGGTGAAGCTGCATCGCTGAGCTACGCGCATCCACCGCTCGGCAATGCGCTCACGGCGTTGCCGATCGTGATCGACGAGCCGCACCAAGACGTCACGAAGGCCGACGGCTACGACCTCGGGCAAGTCGAACGCGTCGCGCGGGCGCTGCTCGAGGAGCACTACCCCGATCGCCGCAAGTGGTTCTTCGAGGCGCGCGCCGCGGTGGCTTTGATCGCGCTGCTGATGGCCGGCTACGCCTACCTGCTCGGCAACGCGCTCTTCGGCCCGATCGCGGGCCTCGTCGGGTTGGGCTTCGTCGCGCTGCATCCGACCTTGATCGCACACGGCCGCTCGATGACGACCGACATGCCGGTGACGGCCGCGATGTTGTTCTGTACCGGCGAAACCATCTTGTACTTGATCGGTCGCGCTCGCTGGCACGCGCTCGTTGCAGCGCTGATGTTCGGCGCGGCGGTGACGACGAAGTACACCGCACTCGCGCTCTTGCCCGTGCTCGGGTTGCTCGCGATCGCGTGCGCGTGGTTCGGCCTCGGCCGCTACGCCGGCATTCCACGCAAGCGCGCGCTGTTCTCGACTGCGCTGTTTGCCCTGCTCGTTTGCGCGACCGGGTTGTTGTCGATCAATGCGATCTACCGATTCGATCGCACCGGCTTGCGCGTCGACCAGATCCTGCAGTTGCCCGAGCCGATGAATCAGATCACGCGCGGCTACAACGGCTCGCTGCTCGAGCGGCGTTCGGTGCTGAAACATTTGCCCGGTTGGTTTCGAATGCCGGTGCCGTTCACGTACGTGTACGGGCTCACGAGCATCAGTGTTCACGATCGCGGCGGGCACTTGTCGACGTTCTTCGGCAAGACGTATCGCAAAGGCCATCCGGCGTACTTTCCGGTGCTGCTCGCGATCAAGACGCCGCTCTTGTCGCTCGCGGGCTTGTTCTTCGCGGGTGCGATCTGTTGGCGGCGGCGCGGGCGCGTGAACTTGGGCGCGTGGCTGCTCGCAGCGTACGCCGGAATCTTGCTGCTCCTCGCGATGCGCTCGGGCATCAACATCGGGATTCGGCACATCTTGCCGGTGCTGCCCGTGCTCGGGATCTTGTCGGGCGCAGGTGCCGTGGCGGCGTTTCGTGCGGTCGGCCGCTCACAGCTGCGGAACGGCGTCGTCGCGTGTTTGGCCGCGGCGCATGTACTCGGGCTCGCGTGGTGCTATCCGGATTACATCTCGGACTTCAACGCGCTGGTCGGAGGCCGTGTCGGCGGTGAGAAGATCAGCATCGTGGGCGAGGAATGGGGCCAAGACATGGTGCGGCTCGGCACCGCGTTGCAAGAGCGTGGCGTGAAAGTGCTGCGCTACAACACGGATACGTTCACGAGTGGGCTCGAGCTCGCGCGTTTCGACGTGCGCGTCGAAAGGCTGGCGTGTCCGAAGAAGGCGCCGCTCAACGTTTGGGTCGGCGTGAACGCACGTGAGCGTGCGCGATTTCCGGAGTGTTTGACCTGGCTTCCGAAGCGCGATCCGGACGTGGTCATCAACAACCACATCTGGCTGTTCAAGATGCCGAAGCGGCTCTGACTGACCTCGCAGCTATCAGCGGCAGAGCTTAGAAGCGTCCCCACATCACGGCGGCCATGCCTGGTGAATCGGGTGTGTACGTGGGCGAGATGCTCAAGTGCACGTCGCGGCCGAGGTGAAAACCGCGCTCGTCGTCTTCATCGTCGTCGCGATAGCGGCTCGGAGGGCGCGCGTTCGTGGCTTCGATGATGCCGTAGAGGAGGCCGGCTCCAGCGCCGACCAAGCCGCCCCATGCCGCGCCTTTGAGCACGTCCTTCGACGATCCGTCGTCGACCCAGAGCAGCACCCCGATCACTGCGCCCATCGTCGCTCCGAGCAGCACGCCGTAGCCCGAGTCGCGGATCAAGTAGTAGCCCGCGGGCACGCCGTGACTCGTCGAATCCGCCACTGCGACGATGATACCCAGCGTCATTCCGCCGAGCGCGCCGATGCCGGCGCCGAGCACGAGATCCTTCCACTCGCCGGACTCCCAGCGTGGACCGGTCGAGATGTAACCGATGGCCAAGCCGAGCTCGAGTCCGAGCGTGAAGCCTTTGAAGCCATAATCCACGAGTGAAGTGGCATCGGGCATGTCCGCGCGACTACGCGCAGGGGCGACAGCGCTCGCGGCATACACGACTGCGGCGAGCACTAAAAAGCGAGAACACCTGAGCTGCATCATGACGGCACCAAAATGCGAGGGATGCGAAGGCACGTCGTGACGCGGAGCCTGCCGAGAAATCAGCGTTTGTCGCAAGAAAAGTACGCATGAAAGTTGCGTAGCTCTCTCGCGTGTGCCGTGTGCGCGGAAAAAGCTGCTGCGCCGACTACGGTGTTGCGCAGCCGAGGACGATCCGAATCGCGTCGTAGGCGCCGCCTTTGGCTGCGTCGCACGCGGTTCCGAGCAAGGTCACCGTCTTGCCATCGGGCGTGATCGACCAGAGCGTTTCACCGCTCGACGACGTACGTGGCAGCGCTCGTTCGACGCCTGTTTCCGTTACGCGAACTTGCACACTGCTCGGATCGGCCGCGGGTGGATCGAGTTCGAGACTACAAGACGCCAGCGAGTCGAATACGACGCTTTGTAACATCGCTTCCAATGCGCCTACGCTCTGGGGCGACCGAACCTCGGCGGTGCCGCCGGCTTCGGCGAGTGCAGCGAGTGCGTTGGACGTTGCGCCTGGGCTGCCCGGCAATGCGATCACGTAGGTGCGAACGCCGCGTTCGTTCCAACGTTTCAAGATCGCGCTCGCGCGAATCGAATCCCAATCGCACGACGGCGTGCCGCTCGCGATGATCACGACGCTCGTCTTGGCCGATGC
The DNA here is from genome assembly GCA_035687405.1 of Polyangiales bacterium. Taxonomy (GTDB): domain Bacteria; phylum Myxococcota_A; class Polyangia; order Polyangiales; family JAFGIB01; genus JADGRF01. The sequence continues at coordinate 3,561 of DASRXR010000048.1, read as the reverse complement.
CGGCTGCGCGGCGAGCGCCACGTCCGCGCGTTGCAAACTCTCACCGAGCGGTACACCCGCCGCAGTGGCCGGCGCGTAAACACCGTTCGGCCCAACCAACGTCCCGAGCGCCTGCGATGCCGGTTGGAACGCCACCTGATCTTGCGACGCCATCGGAGTGACCGTGCACATCGCCGGACCTTGCAACTGGCACAACCAATCGGTCCCGGCGCAAGCCGCACTCGTGCTCGGATAGAGCACTGCACCCAGCGTGAGTGCGTTCGCGCGCAGGGTCAGCGTGTGCATCAACGCTTCGGACGAGCGTTGCCAACGCGGTGCGCCTTGGAAGTCGCTCGCCATGTCGGCGGAGCGATCGAGCACGAGCAGCATCGTGGACGGCGCGGTCTCGGACGCGGACAACGCGCCGTTTGTGCCTTCACAAATCTCAGGTTCCGAAGGAGCTGCAGAGCCCGCGCTTCCGCTCGTCCCGGGCGATGTGGGTGGCGGCGCCGAGCCCGGCGTTCCCGCACTCGGTGCCATTGCGCTCGAGCCGGCAGCTCCCGCTTGCTGCGGATTTGGACCCGAGTCCGGCGCCGAAGCGGGCGGTTGAGCGGCGGAACTACCCGCCGAGCCCGTGGCCGCAGGCGGAGTCATCGTCGGCGAGTCGCCGAACGTCGGCGTGCCGCCCGTCGGTGTTGGATTCGACGCTGTAGCCGTGCCGCGAGTCGGTGGGTCGTTCGATACGATCGGACTGCTTCCCGGCGGAAGTGGATGCGGACCGCCAGTGCAGCCGCCGATGAATGCGAACAACGTAACGAGCAACGCCGCGTACAACGCGGCACCGCTCGCGGGCGCGAGCGCACGCAAGCTCATACGATCCGCGCGTTGCGACGGTCCGGCCATCCCACGTCCACCGCTCGAAAGCGAGCAGTCTCAGGTATACATACAACACGCGTGCCAAGCCAGGGCTCGCGTTAGCCGCCGCTCTCAGCGACGGGCAGTTTCCCTGAGTTGGCTGATTTTGTGTGTGTTTGCCGTTCCGGTCTTCAGCTGACCCGGATCCGGCGGCTCGTCTCACTAGATCGGCAGGTCCGAAAGCCCCCGCCACGGCTGCCGTGGAGTTCTCCACACCGTTCCCATCGAGGGGCTTTCGGACCTCGTTGCCGGGCAATCGGGACGCTTTTTCATGCATGTTGAAACTGGAAGAGCGGCTCGAGTCGCTCGAATTGCGCTGTTGTTACTGTCAGCTGCGGGCTTCGCAGCGTGTTCGAGCTCGGCAAAAACACTGAATCCCGTCGCCGGGGATGCGGGCGCGCAGGCCGGAACTGCAGGGAGCGCGACAGCGGGGCTCGGTGTCCCCGAGTCGGGCCGTTCGGGCGGTCAATCGGGATCTGCAGCTGGGAGCGGCGCGGTCGCTCGGGCGGGAAGCAGTGCTGGTGGACGCGGTGGCACCGGTGCCGGTGCGGCGGGCGCTGCGGCTGGGGCTGATGCGCCCACTCCGGATGCCGGAATGCCGGTTCCCCAAACCGGTTGCGTACGTCCGAGCGACGAAGCGACCGCACCCGTTCTCGAAAAGCTTTCGCGCGGCGTCGTTGCAGTTGCGGTCGACGGCGGCGTATTCGTCTCGTTTCGGTTGCTCGGTACCGATGCAGCGGACGTCTCGTTTCACGTCTATCGCAACGGAATGCGTGCGACCACCGAAGCGATCACGGGCGCGACGCAGTTCGTGGACAAGCCCGGTGATCGCAACGCGAAGTACTCCGTCGCTGCGCTGACGGGTGGTCAGGAGGGTGAACGCTCGAGCGAAGTTGCGGTGCTCGCGCAGAACTACGTGAACGTGCCGCTACAGACGATGAGTGGCTACGTGCCGGGCGACGCGAGTGTCGCGGATCTCGATGGCGACGGCGAGTACGAGATCGTGCTCAAGCAAGAGCAGACGCCGCGAGACAACTCGCAAGCCGGAGAGACGGGCCAGACCTTGCTGGAAGCGTACGAGCTCGATGGGAAGCTGCTCTGGCGCATCAACCTCGGGCGCAACATTCGCGAAGGGGCGCACTACACCCAGTTCATGGTCTACGACTTGGACGGCGACGGGCGCGCGGAAGTCGCGTGCAAGACTGGCGATGGAACGGTCGACGGCGCCGGTAAGGTGATCGGCGACGCGAACGCGAATCATCGCAACGCGGACGGGTACGTGCTGAGTGGACCGGAGTTTCTCACGGTATTCGATGGGCGAACTGGCGCTGCGATCGACACGGTCGACTACGTGCCGGCGCGCGGCCAAGTCAGTGCTTGGGGCGACGACTATGGCAATCGCGTCGATCGGTTTTTGGCTGCGATCGCGTACCTCGACGGCAAGCGGCCGAGCTTGATCATGACGCGGGGGTACTACACGCGGACCGTGCTCGCGGCGTGGGATCTGCGCGACGGTAAGCTCGTGCAGCGTTGGGTGTTCGACTCGGACGCAAACGGGAACTCGAAGTTCGCCGGTCAAGGCAACCACAACTTGAGCGTCGCGGACATCGATGGCGACGGGAAGCAGGAGATCGTGTTCGGTGGTATGGCGGTCGACGACGACGGCAAGGGTATGTGGTCGACGGGTTATGGGCACGGCGACGCGTTGCACGTCTCGGACTTCGACCCGAGTCTCGAGGGACTCGAGGTGTTTCGCATTCAAGAGCGCGTCGATGCGCAGGGCGCACATCTGCTGTCTGCCGCGGATGGGAAGTTGTTGTTTGCGAAGGCCACGACTGGGGAAGAGGGACCCGGGCGAGGCGTCGCGGCGGACGTGCTCGCGAGCTCGCCAGGCGCGGAGATGTGGGCGAACGGTGGTGGCGTACCGGCGCAGCTCTGGAACGCGAAGGGTGAAAACGTCGGGCGGCAACCGAGCTCGTGCAACTTCGTGTTGTGGTGGGATGGCGATGCGCAGCGCGAGCTTCTCGACGGGAATCACATCGACAAGTACGGGACGGCGTCCGATATGCGGCTCTTGACTGCGGATGGGTGCGCATCGAACAACGGAACGAAGTCCACGCCTGCCCTGAGCGCGGACTTGTTTGGCGATTTTCGTGAAGAGGTGATGTTGCGGACCACCGACAACAAATCGCTCCGGATCTTCACGAGTACCCTTCCGACGGCACTGCGGGTCCCCACGCTGATGCACGATCCTCAGTATCGAGTTGCGATCGCGTGGCAAAACGTCGCCTACAACCAGCCCCCACATCCCAGTTTTTCGCTGGAAAAAGGGCCGCCGCCGATGCCGAAGATGAACGTTTCGTGCCTGCCGTGAAACCGTATCGGTCTCGCGGTGTTGGCTCGGCGGGCGCATCTTCGCTCGGCAGTGCCGGCCGGGTGCAGTAAGCTACTCGGATGAGGTTGGGTTCGAGCTTCCTAACAATCGCGGCACTGTGCGCAGTGTGTGCGTGTGGAGATGATTCCGAGCCTGCGGGCGCTGCAGCTGGAAGCGGCGGTGACGCCGCCGGCGGCGGAGCCGGCAGTGCAGCTGGTAGCGGCGGTTCTGGCGCGCCGGCTGGAGCTGGAGCCGGTTCGGGCTCGGGTTCGGGTGGTGCGGGAACGGGTGCT
>DASRXR010000047.1:0-11881 GCA_035687405.1 Polyangiales bacterium | reverse complement strand
GCGTTGGGTTCAGGCTTTCAGCTTCAAGCATCGCGGCTCGCACCGCGGTTGTGGTTCGAGCACCGCTTCACCAGTCGCTCACGGCTGCGATTGTCCGCAGACATGCAGGGCGTGTCAGGACACTTCTCGAGCACCGGCAACACCGATATCGCGCGAGAGTCTCGCAATTCATTGCTCGGCGACGTCCCTGCCCGCAGCTTGTGGGGCGCACAAGCGGAGCTCACGTTGCGGCCGTGGACCGCGCTCGAGCTGCAGCTCGGTGCGCGCAGCGATGCGTGGGTGCAAGGCTCGGGTGCCGAGGCCGTCCTCGATCCGAGGTTGCGCGTGATCCTCCACGCGTCCGAAGAGTTCGACGTACACGTCGCGGCGGGCGTCGTGCACCAACCTGCCGTGTTTTTCGTGCCGCTGCCGGGTATCGCAGACCTCGCAAATGATCGCGGCTTACAGACGGCGTTGCAAAGCGAAGCAGGGGTCGGCTGGGACACTCCGCTCGACTTTCGCGCCGAGCTCCAGTTCTTTTTGCACGGCTACCAGAACCTCGTCTTCACCGACACGCTGTTGCTCGGCGACTCGTTCGACATGATCTGTAAGAACATCGACTGCATGGGGGCGCGTGTCCCCTCGCGGATCGACGGCCTTTCGTACGGGCTCGAAGTGTTTCTCAGGCGGCCGATCACGGAGGCGCTCTCGGGTTTCGTGTCGTACACCGTGGCTTGGTCCGCGATCGATCGAATCGCCGGTCTTCCGTACACACCGACGTGGGATGTTCGCCACGTCGCGAACGTCGTGTTGCAGTGGCAGATCGGCGCGGGTTTCTCCGCCGGGCTGCGCTGGTTCTTCCGCTCGGGCAAAGTACAAGGAGGTTTCAGCGTGAGCGATACGTTGCAACTCGCCCGGGACGAACATCGGCTGCCCTATTTCACGCGACTCGATCTCGAAGTGGCGTACCAATGGAAAACCTTCTGGGGTCGAATGCGCGTTGCACTCGAGTGGTTCAACGCGACGCTCAGTCGCGAGCCCCAAGACCTCTCGTGTGAAGGTGTGCCTCGCGCTTGCCACGTGCGCTACTTGCCTGCGATCTTTTTCCCCAACCTGAGCGTGCGCGGTGAACACTGAATTTCGACGCCGCTCCCGGTTTCGCGCGTTGATCTTCGGCGTCGCGATCGTCGCGTGCAGCTCCTCGCAAGCGCGTGTAGGTTGCTCGCCGAGCTTGACGTGCTCGCTGAATGACGCGCGGTTCGGGCCGCCGCTGCTCCCCGATGCGGGGCCTCGTGCGTGTGAGCCGCGACGTCGGTGTCCCGCGAAGCAGATCAGCGCTGGGGCCGAACACACGTGTGCAGTCACGGTTACGGGGGAAGTGTTTTGTTGGGGGTCGGCCGCAGACGGTCGTTTGGGAGAAGATCAAATGCCCGGTCCGGATGCGGCGTTCGATCAGCCTGCGGATGCGGGGTTCGACTTTGGGCAGTTCACGCTCGCGCTCGAACACGCGGACCAAGTTGCAGCAGGTGCCGCTCACAGCTGCGCGATCACCGAAGCCGGCGCGGTCGTATGTTGGGGGCAGAACACACGCGGCCAAGTGGCTGCGGACCTGCCGGACGAAGTCGTCGCCATTCCGCACCGCGTGATCGCGCAGGCTGCGCGTCAACTGGATGCCGGAGCTCAGCATACGTGTGCACTGCTCTCGCACGGCGTTTTTTGTTGGGGGAGCGGCCAGTACGGTCAAGTCGGACGCGAAGTTGCGGATCGTGCGTTTCCTCCGGCGCTCGTTCCGGGAACCGAACGTGCAGTCGCAGTCGCAACCGGCACTCGGCACAGCTGCGCGCTGATGGACGACGGTACCGTGCTCTGTTGGGGAGAGTTGATCGACGAAGCGACGAACGAGCCGACGCCCACCGCCGAAGCGACGCCCGTACCCGGCCTGACCGACGCAACACTCATCGCAGCTGGTGGCGGCCAGAGCTGCGCGGCGCGCCCGAGCGAGGTGGTGTGTTGGGGTAACAACATCTCCGGTCAACTCGGCGATGGCACCACGGAATCGAGTGCGCTACCGAAAGCCGTGCCCGAGCTCGCGGGTGCGCTGCATCTTGCAGCGGGTGGCGGCGAATTCGACGGGCAGTTGGTCGGACATACCTGCGCGGTCGATCGCGACTTCAATGTGTTGTGTTGGGGTCGGAATGACGAGGGCCAGCTCGGTGACGGCACGACTGAGAGCAGCCTGAAGCCCGTGATCGTGCTCGCCCGGGAGGACCGCGACGATGAAGCGTTTTTGAATGACGTGGGCGAAATCGATTTGGGCGCTGCTCACAGCTGTGCCCGCGACAACGATGGTCCGATCGTGTGTTGGGGCGACGATCGAGAAGGTCAGATCGGACGGCGCCAGCGCGACGAGTCGGTTCTGCCCGGCCGCGCGGTGCGAGTCGCACGTTTCGGTCGCTCAGATTAGTCGAGAGTCGAAATCATGACTGAGTCAATGTGGTCGGTGCTCTAGGGCAGCATTTGCAGCGTCGCGATTCTCTCTTCGATTTTGTCGCGATCTTTCGCGTCGCTCCGCGAAGCGAGGTAGGCGCGGTAGTGATCGACCGCTTCCTGCATCCGGTTCAGTCGCTCGGCTACCACGGCCAAGTTGAAGTGCAGCTCGGGCGCATTCGACATCTGCAACGCGGCGTTGAACGCTGCTTGCGCCGCCGCGTACTGCTTCACGCGGTAGAGCTTCACGCCACGGTCGTAAAACGACCTCGCCTCGGCGCTCATCGCCTCTACGGAAGGTTTCGTCGGCTCGAGCGGCGGACGCTGGCGCTCTCGCAAATCTTGCAGCGCCAGCAAGCGTACTTCGATGCGCTTCCTCTCTCGCGGCGTGACCGGGGTTTGCGCGAGGTAGGCGCGATAGTGGCGCGTGCTCTCGTCGGCATCACCCATGCGTTCGTACACGCGCGCGAGGTTGTAGTTCAGCTCAGGCGAAGGCGCGGCTTGAAACGCGCACTGAAAGCCCGCCAGCGCCGCCGCGAGATCGCCTGTGGCGTAGGCGGCTTGAGCCTTCTGAAAACACGCGCGCGCTTCGTCGCTGACGGGGCGGGGCGCCGCTAGTGGCTGCGGAATCGGAGCCGCGGGTTTCGCCGTGGCCTGATCGTCCACCGCGACTTTCGACGCGGTCGGTTTCGCCGCCGGGGGTTCGGCCCGAACGCTCGCGACGCAAACCACGCACACAGCCGCGCCCGCGAGCAGTACCCAGAGCTGTCCGATGAAGCGCGTACAACCTGTACGCGCTTCACTCATGACAGCGCACGTGTATCGGTTTCGATTTCGGCGTCTTCGTGACGGGCTTGTTCGAGCTGGCGCTCGAGCCGCGCGACCGCACGCCGTAGCTCTTGAACTTCTGTCTCGCTCGCGAGGTGCAAGCGCTTTGCGATCGAGCGCCCACTTTCTTCGAGACGCTTCTCGAGGTTCGCTTTGAGCTGGAATGCGCTCACGATCTTTTGCGTGACGCGCGGATCCTGCAGCAACGCAGACACGCGTGGGTCTGCGAGCAAACCGAAGGCCTTGTTCCGAAGTTGCTCTTTCCAGTCCACGGGATCCTCCTGGATGTACGACGCACCCGAAGCCGGTGTAGACCTGGCCTTAAGGTGTGTCAAATACTCGAGATAGGGTTCAGCGCTCGCTCTCGCCCACGTCATCGGACAGATAGCTCAAGATCACTTCGTCGAGCGATTTGCCGCGCAGCGCTTCACCACCGAAGATCGAAGCAGCTGGTGGCGGCCGCGACACGTGTTTGGGCTGAGCCGGTAGCGTCTGTTGGTAGCGACCGACCCCGCGACGCGGCTCACTGCGGCTACGCGTCACCGGTGATTCCGCGATGCGCGCTTCGGCGGCGCGTTCGAGCGCATCGATATCGAGCGGTTGGTCGAGCGGTTCCGAAGTCGGAGCGGATGCAGCGGGCGGCGGCGGAGGTGCGGCGCGCTTCGCACCGGGCGCAGCTGCCACCATCGAACCGGTCGAGCCCGAGTGAGCCGCAGCGGATGGAGTGTGATTCACTCCGGTCGCTGGAGCTTCTTCGACAGACGCGGCGGGATCATCGTCGTACACGCAGTCGCGCAACTCGATGAACATCGCCTTGTGCTGATCCTGCATCAGCTTCTTGACGACGGTTTGCAGGTCCTTCGCGCCCAAGTGCTCGGCGTAGCCGGTCTTGCGCGAAGCGATGATTCGCCCACCATCCGCGAACAGGTGAGTGATTACGTGCGGATGGTTGACACCGGAGTCCTCGGTCTGGATGTGATAGAGCTTGCCCTTATGACGAACATTCGTGTTGTAACCAACGAGCGGCGAAGGCCCTTGTCGCATTGCGAACAAACCCCGGTTATCAAGACCTAACAGAGATCGTGTCTCTGGTCACGTGTGGTGGGTACCCGATGGTGTGTGCCGGCTGGCGATGTGGGGTCAAGATTTGCTGTCGTGGCTGCTTTTCTCCCGAGAATGAGCCCCTCCCGCTGCGCCTGGTTCGGTTTGGCGACCGCCAGCGCGATCGTTGTCGGGATCGCTCGCGCCCTGACGCCCGACCCGTCCGGCGTCGGAACTCACTTGCAGCTCGGCCTGCCGCGCTGCGGCTTCCTCTCGTTGACCGGCTTGCCGTGCCCGGCTTGTGGTCTGACGACGGCGTTCGCGCACATGGCGCGTGGCGAGATTGCAGCAGCGGCATCCGTGAACGCGTTCGGCGTGCTGCTCTTTGCAATCGTCTGCGGCGCGATTCCCCTCGCCGTGTGGGCGGGCGTACGAGAGCTACCGCCGTCTGAGACGTTCGCACGTTTGCATGCCGCCAAGAGCGGCAGCGCCATCGCGTTCATCGGACTCGTGTATTGGTGTGCGCGCGTGACGTGGATCGTCGCGCACTGACCGCAAAGCCACGGCGCATCTCGTTTACGCCGCCACCAGCCGCTGCTAGGCTGACCGAGTTCCATGCCGGTCAACGTCATGTCAGTGGCGATCGATCCCGCAGTGGATTGCGATCGCAAACGGCCCGCAGGTCGTAGTCATCTGCAAGCGAGTCGCGAGCCACTCGTTCGTCGTAATTCGGGCGCGACCTCATGAACAAAAACATGAACCCGCTCGTGCTGGTGGCCGACTCCGACCCCTTCAACCTGCGATTGTTGTCGGAGCTGTGTGGCACCCTCGGCTACGATGTAATGACTGCAGCTGATGGCGGCGCAGTGCTCGATGCGATGGCGCGCCAGCGTCCCTCACTCGTGGTGATGGACGCGTTTTTGCCGGTGATGGATGGTTTGCAGGTCCTCCGCATCCTGAAAGCCGACTCGGGTCTGTGCATGGTGCCGGTCCTGCTGGTGACGCCGGAAGCAGACACGCAGAGCCGCGAGCGCGGCCTCGCTCTCGGCGCGCAAAACTACGTGTGCAAACCGTATCGCCCGCTCGAGATTCAGCAGCGCATGCTCGACGTGCTCTCACACGGCACGCCTGAGTTCGCGTTCGAGGCGGACGAGCGCACCGAGCGCATGGTGTCCGACCCGCTGACGAAGACCGGCACGACCAATCAGCTTCACATCGCGCTCGACTACGAGTTCACGCGTGCGGTTCGTTACAAACACGCGGTCAGCTGCGTCGTGATCCGCTGTTTGAACTACGCGGAGCTCGCGCAGCGGCTCGGACTCGGCGCGCCTGAGCTGGTGATCGCGCCGCTCGCAAACGCGATTCGCGGATGCGTCCGTAACGTCGACCACCTATTTCGATCGGAGCCCGGAGAATTCAGCGTGCTCTTACCGGAAACCGGGGTCGACGGAGCGCGCATCGTCGTCGAGCGATTGCGCGCGCTACTGCGCGAACCTGGCCTGTATTCGACCGGAGATCCGCCGGTGATCGCCGTGGCAGCGGCGTCGTTCCCGAAAGAAACCGTGAGCGATGGTGAAGCCTTGATCGCTGCCGCCCGCCGCGCGTTGCTCTAGATCGTCCGATTGTTCGCGGGCTCGTCGACGCTTGCCGTTTGGTAGGCGGCGAGAAGCGTTTCGTGGTATTCGAGTCGGTCCTCAGGCCGTGCCATGCCCGTGATCTACTTCATCGTGTTGGTCGGCGTGCTCGTGTTCGTTCACGAGCTCGGCCACCTGGTCTGGGCGAAGTACTTCGGCGTGCGCGTTCTCAAGGTGAGCCTCGGGTTCGGCCCGCGCATCGCGGGTTTTCGTCGCGGTGAAACCGAATACGTGATCTCGATGATCCCGCTCGGCGGGTACGTGCGCATGCTCGGCGAAAATCCGTGGGACGACGTGCGCGTGCGCGATGCCAAGCGCTCGTTTGCGAACCTGCGATTGTGGCGTCGCTGCGTGATCGTGGTCGCCGGACCGCTGATGAATCTGTTCTTTCCGATCCTGCTCTACTTCGTCGTGTTCCTCGGCGATGACGCGCTGACGCCGGCGACGATCGGCAGCGTGTTTCCCGATCGCCCTGCAGACGGCAAGCTCGAGCCGGGCGATCTCGTGACCGCGATCGACGGCAAGCCGATCACGACGTTTTACGACTTGAGTCGGATCGTCGAGCGCAACCCTGGTCGCGATTTGAAGTTCACGGTGAAGCGCGGCGATCAAATGCTCGAGCAAACGCTGACGCCGGTGCGTTCCGCGAAAGAGCGTCCGCTCGAACGCAGCGAAGAGGTCGGTCGCGTCGGTGTGATGTCGCAACATCCGCTCGCCGTGATCGGTTTGATCTCGCCGGGCAGCCCTGCGAGCGCTGCGGGCCTACGCACGTTCGACATCATCGTCGCAGCGGCGGGTCGACCGGTCCGCCGCTTCATCGACGTCGAGACCGCGCTCGGAAATAACCAAGGCGTGCTCGTGCCGGTGTCGTATCTACGGCCGACGACGGTGTCTCAAGCGCTCGGCGGCCTCGTCGATCTCGAGATCTACGAGCCACGCGTCACGACGCTCACGCCCGAGGCGGGTCGGGGAAGTGCGCTCGCGCGGTCTGGGATCGAAGCTGCGGACTTGTACGTGAGCAGCGTGACTGCGGGCTCGCCGGAGCAGCGCCTCGGGCTGCAATCGGGCGATCGGCTGCTCACGCTCGATGGGCGCCCGCTGCGCGCGTGGGCGACGTTCCTCGAGGACTTGAAAGCCGACCGCGGGAAGCGCCATACGGTCACCTGGCGCCGCGGCGATCAGGAGTTGGGCGGGAGCTTTTCGCTCGCACACCAGCGCGGCGTCACGGACGAAGGGCAGGTCTACGATCGCTACGTCGTGGGGATCCGCAACTGGGTTCCCGCGCGCGCAGACACGCCAGTGCCGAACCCGCAGCCGATCTCGTACGCATTTCGCGAAGCGTTTCGCGCGACGTCGGACGTCGTGGAGCTCACGCTGTTTTCGGTCGTGCGTTTGTTCCAAGGCCGTTTGACGATGAAGTCGATCGGTGGTCCGCTCACGGTCTTCGAAGTCGCAGGCACTGCGGCGCAAGAAGGCGCACTCAACTACCTCACGCTGATGGCGTTCATCAGCATCAACCTAGGTTTGATCAACTTGTTGCCAGTCCCTCTGCTCGATGGCGGGCACCTGATGTTTTTTCTCGTCGAAGCGGTCGCGCGGCGGCCGATCAGCGTGCGGTTTCGCGAATACGCGCACATCGCGGGTCTCGTGTTTTTGATCGGCATCATGGTGTTGGCCGTAAAAAATGATCTCGAGCGGCAGTGGCCCTCGATCGTCTCGCAAATCAAAGGCCCATGAGCGATCCGGCTGTACCTCGGTTGAACGCCTCGCGGTTCGTGGCAGTGACGGTGCTCGAGCGCGTGATCGACAAAGGCGCGTACGCGTCGCTCGCACTCGATGCCGAGCTGTCGCGCGCTCGCTTGAACCCGCGCGACGCCGCGCTCGCGACCGAAATCGTCTACGGCACACTGCGCGTGCTGCCGGCGCTCGATGCCGTGATCGCAGCCCACGTCACGCAGGATCCTGCGCGGATGGACGGCTTCGCGCGTGCGGCGCTCCGCAGCGCGGCGTATCAGCTCGCGCATCTCGGTCGGCTGCCGACGCACGCGATCGTGGATGAAACCGTTTCGATCGTGCGCGGTAAACGTGGTCCCCGCCTCGGCGGCTTCGTGAACGCCGTGGCGCGCAAGTTGGCAGCGCAGCGGGCGGCTGCACCTGAGCCGGCGCGCGCGTTGATCGTGCCCGACTGGTTCCGAAAGCTGCTCGAGACATCGCTCGGAGCGGCGCGCGCAGGGCAATTCCTCGAACAGCGCGCGCTACCTCCGCCGCTGTGTTTGCGTACCGAAGCCGGCGCGGCTGCGCGGGCCGCGTTGCGCGAGCGAATCCAAGCTGCGATGCCGGATGCCGAAGTGGCTGACTGTTTGGTGTCGCCACTCGGGATTTCGATGCGGCGTGCCGGTGCGCCGCGCGCGTTGGCCGGCTATGCCGAAGGTGAGTTTTCCGTGCAGGAAGAAGGCTCGCAGCTCGTCGGGCTCGCGCTCGGTGTGCAGGCGGGTGACCGCGTTGCAGACGTCTGTGCGGGCCACGGCGGCAAGAGCACGTTGTTCGCGCGGCTGACGGGCGAGCCGGGTCGCGTGCTGGCGATCGATCGCGATGAGCGCAAGCTCGAGCGAATTGCACCGGAGCTCCAGCGACTCAAGTTGCCCACGAAGCGCGTCGACACCATGGCGCTCGACTTGACGGTGGGGGCCGGAGGCCTCGGTGCGGACTTCGATCGCGTGCTCGTCGATGCGCCATGTACGGGTCTCGGAACGGTGCACCGCCGCCCTGAGCTGCTGCTGCGTTTGAGCGAGCAGGACCCAACCCGCCTCGCACAGCTGCAGCTCGGCATCTTGCAGCGCGCGAGCGGCCTGGTGCGCGTTGGCGGTGTGGTCGCCTACGCCGTGTGTTCGCCGAGCACTGCGGAGGGCGCAGGCGTCGCAGAGGCATTCGAGCGCGAGGCGCCGGCATTCGAGCGGATTCGCGAGCCGCTCGCGGGCGCGTTTGTCGCACCGGATGCGGACGGTATCGTGCGTATCGGACCCTGGCTCGTGCCGGAAGGTACCGTCGCGTGTCCCGACGCCTACCAGATCGCGCTCTGGAAACGCGTTCGTTGACGCTCACGCCGCACCTGCGGGCAGTTCACGAATAATCTCGCGGTAGGTTTCTCGTTCATCTTGACACACACAGCGGCGCCCCATAGATTCCGCCCGAATTTTATACACGGGGCGTAGCGCAGTCTGGTAGCGCGCACGGTTCGGGACCGTGAAGTCGGAGGTTCAAATCCTCTCGCCCCGACCACTTCGAGTGGCGGCCCCTCGGGGCCGCAGGTTCGGAAACGGTCGACGAGGAATCCATGAGCAAAGCTGTTGCGCCCATGCGCGTGTTGGTGGTCGATGACGACCGCGAAATTTGCGACTTCATGGAGACGTTCCTCACCAAGGATGGGGTCGAGGTCAAAACAGTTTCGGATCCCGAAGGCGCCTCGGACGAAGTCAAAATCGGCGGTTACCACTTGGTCGTTCTCGACCTGATGATGCCGAAGCTCGACGGAGTCGAGGTTCTGTCGCGTATTCGCAAAGTGGATTCGGATGTCGCCGTGGTGATCTTCACGGGCTACCCCTCGCTCGACACGGCGGTGCAGTCGATGAAGCTCGACGCCGTCGACTACCTGCAGAAGCCGTTCGATCCGGAAGAGTTTCGCGAGGTCGTCAACCGCGTGATGCGCAAGAAGGGCTTGCTCCGCTCGCCCGAAGAGAACTTGCACCGGGTGATCGGCGAGACCGTTCGCAACTTGCGTAAAGAAGCGAACCTGACGTTGAAACAGATGGCGCGGCGCACCGGGTTGTCGGTGTCGTTGCTGTCGCAGATCGAGCGAGCGGAATCGAGCGCGTCGATCTCGTCGCTGTACAAGATCGCAGTCGCCCTCGACGTCAAAATCCAAGATCTTTTCGGCGACTACTGATCGCTGCGTGCAGCTGCGGGCGGCGCTTGCACTTCGCGCGCCAGCTCCGGCATGCCCGCCGCCGTCAGCGTCTTCGCGAGACCTGCGCGTGCCTCCGTAGTGCGCGCGCCTTTCACTTGGCTCGCGAACGTTTCGGCCGCATCGGCGAACGCTCCACTCGCTAGCTGCGCCTCTGCCAGCAGCAGCGTGCCCTGCGCATCGTTTGGGTGAATCGCCAGGAACGCTTTCGCGAGCTCGACCGCCTCCGTCGCTCGCCCGATCGTCAGGTACGCGCGCCCGACCGCCATCAAACCACCGAGCGCCTCCGGGTCGGTCATTCGCAACAACTGTTCGGCCGCACCAAGCCGCCCGCACGCGAGCAGCGCGCGCAGCTTCAATGGAGCGTCCGGCCGTTCACCGAGGAGCTCGAGCAAATCGAGCGCGAGCCCGCAGCGATCGTGATCGAGCAACAGGCTTGCCGCGCGGGCGACGAGCGGCACGTCTTCGACCTGCAAGACCGCGATCGCGCGCGCTTCGACGTACGCCGCCTGACCGTCTCCCTGCGCCACCGCCGCTCTCAGCCGCGAGCGTTGCGCCCCGCTCGTGCCCGGCAACACACGCGCCTCGTAGCGCGCGAGCACCGCGCGAGCCCGCTCCGAGTTGCCGCGCCGATCGAGCAGCGCCGCGAGCGCGAGCGGCGGGCGCGGTGATGTCGGCGCCGACGTCTCCGCGCGCTCGTAGGCCTCGAGTGCCTCGTTCAGTTGGCCGTGGCGTTCGGCGATCGTCGCGCGCGCGAGCCACGCCGACTCGGAGTAGGGGGCTTGCGCAAACGCACTCGTCACGGCTTCGTGCGCGCGGCTGGTTTGCCCCGCTTCATCGAGCGCCGTCGCGTAGCGCGCGAGCACGTGTGGATCTTCGTCCGAGCTGGACAGCGCTTGCCGATAGGCGTCGAGCGCGGGGCCGAGCTTCGACTCGGCCCGATACAGCTCCGCGCGCACGAACCACTCGTAGGCGTAGGGCGAGCCGATCCGGCGCGGCGTAGGCTCGGGTGAGGTGGCAGGCGCAACTGGCGCCGGCTGGAGCGAAGTGTTTTGGGCGAGCTCGATCGCGCTCCCAGCACAGCCTGCGATCGCCAGCGCGACTCCACCGATCGCGAATCGAACCCAATCGCAAGCCTCCGCACACGCGAGCAGCCTCATGGCGCTACGATACCGAGCTTCGCGCGACTTGGGGCGGCACCACTTCTGTCACGCTGTTGAATCGCGCCGGACGGGTACCTATCATCGGCGACGTGAACATCCGCGCCGTGCTGGAGCTAAAATGACCGACATCGACACGAACCACCTCGATCTGTTCGCGGCGTGGCTCCACGGTCTAGGAGACGACGCAGAGCAACTCGGTGCCGTGGTCGCTGCCTCGGCCGCGTCCGAAGCAGCGCGCCAACACGTGGTCGGTGGCCTCAACTACCTGTTCAAGACACTCGACTTGATCCCGGACGGCATCGACGACATCGGCTACCTCGACGATGCGTTCGTGCTGCGCGTTGCGGCCGAGCTCGCGATTCAAGAAGACGTAGGCGATCTCGATCCCGATGGCATTCGGGTGCTCAATCGCTTGGCGAACGACGCCGACGCCGTGCGGGACTTCCTGGACAAAGACTTCTCGCGGTTGCTCGACTATGTGAAAGGGTTGCGCAAAGCGGCAGCCCGCGGGCGCTCCGTCGCGGACATCGTGCGCGACGAGGCCACGCGAGAAGCGTTCCTATCCGACGTTCGCAGCTTCAACCGCAGCTACACCCCGCCCCGCTTCGCGCGCGAGGAGAAAAGCCTCGTCAAGCTACGTGCGTTCTTCGATGCGAAGCTGCCGAAGTAGTGGGGCGACCGCGTTGCTGCGGCGAGTCGCTCTGACAAAAAGACAGGACTTTGCGAGCCGTTCGCAGTTAGACCGGGGCCTTCGCGAACGGGGCGAATTCGCAGTCTGGGCGTGCGTG
>DASRXR010000046.1:0-3399 GCA_035687405.1 Polyangiales bacterium | reverse complement strand
GTGGAGAACTTGGAACCCGCTGAGGTGTTCAAAGGCGCAGGCTACTCGGCGTCCGCGATCGCCCAGACCATGCAAGCAGGCGAAGTTCCAGTCGCTGAAATCGCGGGATCACTCAATCACGCGGGCTTCACCTGGACCGACGTCGCGAAGGCGCTCGTCACAATCCATCAATCGAAGGCTCAGATTGCCGCAGCGCTCAAGACTGCCAAAGCCGAGCCAGTCGACAGCGCGCGCGGGCTGCGCGCGATCGGCGCTTCGCGCGATGAGATCGCAACGACGATGAAGGAGCTCGGGTACGACCGCGTGTTCGTCGCGCGCGCACTGAAGACACTCGGCGCTCAGCCGGCGGAGATCGCGAAGACGCTGCGCCGGCTCGGCTATCCGATCGGCGACATCGCGCTCGCACTGCGCTTGAGCGAGTTGCCGATGAACACCACGACGGTCGCGCTCCGCTCGGCGAGCTTCCCGCAGGCGCAAATTCCAGACGCGCTTCTCTACGCCGGCTACAAGCTCTGACGCCCACCGCGGCAGCACACCAACAAGCGACACTGTTTTAGCTCTTCGATGCCGGGTGCAAGTCGTCGACCCACTCGACTTGCTCCGGCTGTTCGGCGGGCGTGATGTCCAAGTTGACCACGACCGGCTCTTGTCCGCTTCGCACGAGTACGCACGAGAGCGGCTCGGCCACACTCGCGTTGATCTCTTGATGCGGAACGTACGGCGGCACGTAGATGAAGTCGCCCGGCCCAGCTTCGGCCACGAACTCGAGCTGATCACCCCAACGCATTCGCGCCCTGCCACTCACGACGTAGATCACGCTCTCGACCGGACCGTGATGGTGAGCGCCAGTCTTCGCGTTCGGATGGATGACGACCGTGCCCGCCCAGAGCTTCTCCGCACCCGCGCGCGCGTACGTGATGGCGGCTGCGCGATTCATCCCGGGCGTCTGCGGCGTATTGATGTCGAGCGAACCCGCGTAAACCACGCGCACGCCGCTCAGCTTCCACTTGGTTTCGTGCTCCGGCTCCATCGCGAGAGTCTCGCTCCTCGGAGCGAATCGCTCAAGTTGCGGCAGATCAGCTGATCACGGACGAAAACACCTTACCCACTTCGGTGCGCCAGCGCCCGAGCTCCGCTCGGTTGCCGAGCGGCAACTCCTTCAGACCGATCGCGATGCTCATCCGCGTGCGATTGAGATCGTCCGCGACTCGATCCGCGAGATCCGGAAAAGTCAGCGACCTTCCACCGCGCGACTCGATCTGCGTCCTCAGCTTCGAGCTGTTGTACAGCTCGAACTTACGCTCCTCACCCCAATGCGCGTTGCGAAGGGCGTGGACTTCGGTCGCCGTCATCGTCTCCAAGTACTCCTTGAGCAGCTCGAGCGAATCGCGCTGCCGATTGATCACCCAAAACGTGACCAACCTGCGCTTCAGCTCGCTGATGCTGCTGTTCAACGTCGCGCCATACGCGTTGACACCGACGTTGTTGCGCGACGCCGAGTTCACGACGATCGGACACTCGGGATGTGAGTCACAAATGTTCACGAACGCGATCCAACCGTCCGCCTCATCCATGTTGATGAGCTCGGCTTTAGTCGCACCGTGATACGTCTTCCACACGTCCGGGTTGCTCGTGTCGCTCTCGATCAAGATCACGTCTTCGCGCTTCTCGAGCAGATAATCGAGGAGAGCGACTGCAACCATGGACTTTCCGACTCCACCTTTACTGCCACCCACGAAGTAGATGTCTTTTGCCATGTCTGTACCTCTTTCAAAGATCCGAATCTGGTGTGTCCGGACGAACTACGAAGCTGGCCTTCGCGAGTTTTCCATAGTCGTGAAAGCTTCCAGTGGTTGCAGCCGGGGGCTTCGCGGCGGGCTTGCGGGCCTTCGCTGAAGCGGACGGCGGCGCGGATTTTCGCGCGGTCGGCGCCGGCGTTCCCGCACTCGTCGCAGTGCGCGCCACTGCTTTCCGCTTCACTGCGACCTTCCGTTTCGGTGCCGCAGCCGCACTCGGCCGCTCCGTAGTCGCCGCCCGCTTCGTAGTTGCTGCGGTCGCGGCATCGCGCGCATAGCCCCGAAGTGTGACGGCGGAAATCTCGATACCAGCGCCGCGTAGGACGCGACCGATCTCTTCGACCGTATAGCCGCGTGCGAGGAGTGCGACGAGCTCATCCTGCACCGCTTTGACGGTCTTCTTCGGCGTTTGCCCGGGCTTCTTCGCGACGGATGGCAGGTTGCGAAGTTTCTTCGCGACCACTTCGATCCGTTTCGTCGATTGTCTCACGCGGTGGCTCCTCCGCTGTTCACGCGAGGTTATGCAAGCGCCTAGCGATAGCAAGAGGCGTAATCGTATGCCGGCGACGGATCGTGAGCTCGAAGCGTGGCTTGTTTGATCCCGAAACAAAGCGTTGCTCGGGCGAGCGGGAGCGGTAGCCAGGCGGCTGGCGAGTTGGATTGGCGCGCGGGGGACGAATCGCGGGAGAGACATTCGACCGTTGGGGCGTTGGCCGTCGCCGTTGGCCGTCGCCGTCAACGTCAAGTCAACGTCAACGTCAGCGTGAACGTGAGCCGTTCGTACTAGCCGCTGGCTGCTCACAGCTTGTTATATGCATTGTGTCACGCGAGAGACCCGAATTGACCGACATCTGACTGTCCGTGCGATACATGTCACCGCGCAATCGTTAGCTGTCATTGACATACAGACTCGGTTCAGGGCATGTCGACGCCGCTCGATCACATCGCAGTTCGTACGGGGAAGGGTATTCATGCGCATTTCGAAAACCATCCAGTCGTGGTTCATACCAGTGCTGGCGCTCGCATTGTCGCTCGTGGCAACCGCGGCATCGGCTCAGCAAGAGATCCAGTTCAACGTAAACGTGACTGGCGGCACCGCGCCGGTCAAAGTCACCGTGTACACGAATGCAAGCGCGAATGCGTCTGCTGCAACCGTGCTCGCCGTTCACGGCTTCACCGAGACAGGCGCGGCGTGGAAGCCGCTGACGGATGCGTTGTTTGCACATCCAGCGACGAAGAATCGGGTCAAGCGGATGATCCTGCTCGACCTGCCAGGCCACGGGAAGAGCCCGATCCCCACGCTCGCATCGGGCTTGTTCGGCAACCTCACGATCTACGACAACGTCGGCGTCATCATCCAAGTCGTCGATCAGCTGCGCGCACAGAACCTCGGACCTCGCGTGCTCATGGGGCACAGCATGGGTGGCCTCGAGATTCAGGCCGCGCAAGAACAACTGCTCGCTCAAGGTTCGAGCTTGCAGAAGCACGGCGTGTTGCGCGCGATCCTCTTCGCACCCGTTCCGGTGGCGAACATCACGGCGTGGACACCTGCAGCCTCCACGCTTCCGTCGTCGTACTACCGATTCGACAACGGCACGTACAT
>DASRXR010000045.1:0-4335 GCA_035687405.1 Polyangiales bacterium | reverse complement strand
CTCGGACGACTCTCCACTCGAGCACCCGCGCGCGAAGTCGACGTGCGATGCGGGTTACGCCTGTCGCGCTGGAAAATGCGAGAAGGTCGAGATCAAGGCATCGAGCCTTCCCGACTACACGCCCGAAGAGATCTTCGGAGGCGGCGCGACCGCTGAGCAAGGTAGCTGCTTCGACACACTCGGCTGCATGGCGCAGGGCCGAACGGTTGCGCCAGACGACGAGTGCCGAATCCCCAAGCCTGACGACGATCGCATCAATGTCGCGCTGCGCGTGTTGAACGATGGCATCTGCGATCCGAGCGGCCTCCACTGCTATGTGCCGCTCGATCGTGATGACAAGGAAGGCTGGCGCGTCGCAGGCGATCAGCTGCAACTTCCGCCAGCCGTCTGCGACAGAATGCGCGACGGCCTCGTGCGCGGTGTGCTCGTCGCAGATGCGTGTGAGCCGAAGACGTCTGCGGTTCCGACCTGCGGGGCGTGGTCGAACGTGCAAAAAGGCGATGCGGGTGAGTATCGGCCGCCCGGCGATCCCACGCCGACTGCGACGCTCGTCACGAAGCTTCCGACCCAGGCGAACGCCGATCGCTGCTGCCCGCTGATGGCTGCAGGCGACGCGTTGTTTGCGTGCGTCTGCGCCGGCGCGTCGAGTGGAACGGTGTTTCAAATCGATCCCGGGCGCGCGGGAGACGCGATGTCGGTCGGTACGTTGAATCCATCTGCAGCGCGCATGGCACCACTCGCCGCGAGCGTCTTCGATGGCTCGCTCTACTGGGCCGCCGGGCGTGAGATCCGGCGGACGCCGCTGCTCGGAAGCACTGCGCTCGCAGCCGGTTTCGGCGTTCCAGCGCCGGCTGCACTGTATGAGACCGGTTCGCTCCTCACCGACGAAACCAGTATCTACGCGCTCGCGAGCGGCGGGAGCTCCGCGAACGATGCGCCCGTGCAGCTGTTCTCGATTCCGCGCAACGGAGCGAGTGCGCCAGTGCCCGTGCCGATGGGAAACGCGCCGGTCTATCAATTCGATCACGATTCGACCGCGGTGTACCTCGCGATGGATCAAGACCAGGCGATGGGCGCGAAATTCCGGCGCGTCTCGAGCATTGTGCGGATCGACAAGAAATCCGGCGCTCGCTCGACGGCGATGCCCGAGCGGACGGTGATGATCCCGGATCGTTTGCGCGGAGGTTACATCGGCGTTCAAGTCGATGCCGATGCGGCGTATGCGTTATTCGAAGATGTCGACGACACCGGCATGCGCGTGCAGCTGCAGGAGGCGGCGCTGGACGCGTCGGCGAAGGCGGCTCCGAAAACGCTGTACGAGCTGGCGATCGAGCCGGACCGCGAACGCGTGCGCCTTCTCGGTGTGGCAGACGAGCAGGTGGTGTTGTCCCGAATCTCGTTCGAGGGTTCGGCAGTCTCGAGCGCATCGGTCCTGATGGTTCCAATCGCGGGTGGAAACCCGCGGGTCGCAGCCGACTTCGTGAATGATTTTCCAGTGGATGGGCTCGGCGTCGACGCCGAGCGCATCTACTGGCTCAACTCGTCGGGAGCGCTGTACGCGTTGCCGCGCTCGGTGTTGAAATGACGCGCGCATTCTGGCTCGTGCTGGTTTTCGCCTGTGCGAGCAGCGTGCCGCTTTCAGCTGCAGCACAAGTGTCCGGGCCTGAGCCGGCGGCGGTTGCGCCGGAACCTTCCGCACTGCCCGCACCGAACGCGATGCCACGAACGCCGCTGTCCGAAGCGCTCACGGGCCAAGCCGCGATGGACTATCACGCCGGGCGAATCCTGTTCGATGACCAGGACTACGCCGGCGCCGCGGTCAAGTTTGACCGCGCGTACCTCGAGTCGCGCGATCCGCGCTTGTTGTGGAACATCGCGGCTTGCGAGAAGAACTTACGCCACTACGCGAAGGTCTCGGTGTTGCTCGACCGGTACATTCGAGAATCGGGTGCGACGATGCCGCCCGATCACCGCGCCGAGGTCGACGAGGTCGTCCACACCGTGCGCCAGTTGATCAGCACCGTACGAGTTGACACCGATCAACCCGGTACGCTCGTCTTCGTCGACGACCAACCCGTAGGCTCGACGCCACTGCCAGCACCGATCGTACTCGACCTCGGGCGCAGGTCGTTTCGACTCGAGAAGCCGGGCTTCAAAGAGCAGCAGTTCACGCGCGAGCTCAGCGGCGGCTCACAGCTGCAGCTCGATCTCGTGCTCGAGCGCATCGACGATAGCGGGCAGCTGCGTGTCATCGCGAGTCCGGGGCAGAGCATTCGCGTCGATGGTCAGATCCTGGGTGATGGCGAATGGAGCGGAGCGTTGCCGTCGGGCGATCACGTGCTGCGCGTGACGGGCGAAGGCATGCGCGCGTACGACAAAGAGGTCGCCGTCATCGCGGGTCAAGCGCGGACGCTCTACGTGACCTTGGATCGCGAGCCGACTGGCGGCGTTCCGACGTGGGTTTGGGTTGGTGCAGGCGTCGTCGTCGCGGGTGGGCTCGCGACCACGGGTTACTTCTTGTTTCGTTCGCCGAAGGAAGTCGGGCCCGAGCCGACGAGCCTGGGCGAAGTACGGCTCTGAGGCTTATGTTATGTCACGCTTTGCATCCTCTGCTTTGTTCACTGGTTGGGCGTTCCTAGTTGCAGCGGCGTTGATCGCGTGTGGCGATGACTCGGAGCGCGGTACCTTAGTCGTGCGGGTCGAGAGTGATCTCGCACTGCCGAAGGACCTCGATCTGGTGCGGGTCGAAGTGACGCGGCGTGGAGAAACGCTGCTCGCGAAGGAGCGTGATCTATTCGACCCGCAGAGTCGGGCGCTCGAGTTTACGATTCCGTCGGACGGCGATTCCAGTCCGGTTCGCGCCCTCGCGGTCGGATACAAGCAAGGTGAAGTGAGGGTCGAACGTCTCGCGATCACGCAGCTGCCTCGCAGCCAGAAGCGACTGCTCACCTTGCCGCTGCGTTACTTGTGCAGCGGCAAGCAATCGGAGTGCAAAGCGGACGAGACGTGTGATCAAGGTGTTTGCACGAAGGCGCTCGTGCGCTCAGAGAGCCTTCCGGAATACGGCGACGCGGAGTCGGAGCGGGCGCGGCCGGACGCAAACGCAGGCAACTGCATGAACGTGGTCGAGTGCTTCACAGAAGCTTCGGTGCCCGCGGTCGATTCGGGATCGTGCTCGTTCGCAGTCTCGGATGATCTAGAGTTGAAGTCCTTGAACGTCGGATTGCGCTTTTCGCGCGGCGGCAGTGGCGTGTGCGGCGCTGACGGGTGCTTCATCGCGCTCGACGCGGGCGATGCCGGATGGAATCTCGCGGAAGGCAGTGTGCAGTTGCCGTCTGAAGTGTGCCGCGACGGCGCGCCGTTCACGGTCGTCTACAGCACCAGTTGTGCGACGAAGACGAGCGAGGTGGCCGTGTGTTTGGAGCCGCCCTCCGCTGCATTCGCGATCTCGGGTGCGGGGGACGTTCCACCCGCGTCGTCTGCCAGTGTTCCGCCTGCGATCGGAACCGCGTGCGAGCCGCCTGCAGTCGAGAGCTGCGGCATGTGCGGCATCCGGTCGCGCATGTGTCAGGGCGGTCAGTGGTCGGATTGGAGCGAGTGCATCGGCAGCGGCGTCTGCGAGGCGGACGCGCAGGAAGCTTGTGAGAATCGCGGCACGCGCGTGTGTCGCGCGGATTGTCAGTGGGGACCTTGCGAAGGCCAGCGGTGCGACGGGCCGGACACGATGAGCTGCGGCAACTGCGGCGCTCGACATCGCACGTGTAGCAATGGGAAGTGGTCTGAATGGTCCGAGTGCGGTGAACAAGGTCGATGCACGCCGAACGCCGTGCAACTCTGTCAGCCCGAGGGGGCACAGGCTTGCCGTGGCAACTGCAACTGGGACGCGTGTACGGTGCAGGCGTGCTCGGGTGTTGCGTCGCAGGCGTGCGGCCGTTGCGGCACGCAGCGGCGTGGGTGCAATGCCGCGACGGGTGTCTGGGCGGATTGGGGTGAGTGTCTCGAGCAGGGCGAGTGCACGCCGGACGAGACGAAGTCGTGCGGAGAATCGGGACGCAACACGTGTTTGGGCAGCTGCACGTGGGATCCGGTCTGCCGCGATCAAGTGTGTCTCGGTGGCGCGTCGATGACTTGCGAGAAGTGCGGCACGAAGACGCGCACGTGTGACACGGAGCGCGGCGTGTGGAGCGACTGGGGTGAGTGCGACGAACAGCGCGCGTGCACGCCGAACGAGACCCGCAGCTGTGGGCTGCAGGGCGTCGAGCGCTGCAACGCGAGCTGCGAGTGGAGTGGCACGTGTGCCGGTCAGGTTTGTACCGGCGAAAAAGAGCGCGGCTG
>DASRXR010000044.1:0-12697 GCA_035687405.1 Polyangiales bacterium | reverse complement strand
GATTCTTCGCCATCGCAACGACGAGAACTAACGGCGCGCGCACCTCACTCACACCGAGACTTCCGCCTTGATGTGCGGATGCGGATCGTATCCCTCGAGCTTGAAGCTCTCGTACTTGAACGCAAACAAATCCTTCACGCTCGGATCGAGATGCATCTTCGGCAACGGCCGCGGCTGACGCGAGAGCTGCAGCTTCGCCTGGTCGAGATGATTGTTGTACAGATGCGCATCGCCAAACGTGTGGACGAAGTCGCCGGGCTTCAGGTCGGTCACTTGCGCAACCATCAACGTCAACAACGCGTAGCTCGCAATGTTGAACGGCACACCCAAAAACACATCCGCACTACGCTGATACAACTGGCAGCTGAGCTCACCATCTTGCACGTAGAACTGAAACAGGGTGTGACACGGCGGCAGCGCAACTTGGTCTGCCTCACGCGGATTCCACCCGGTCACGATCAAACGGCGACTATTCGGATTCGTGCGAATCTCGTGGATCAACTTGGTCAGCTGATCGACACCGTTGGGCTCGTACGAACCATCCTCACGCAACGTCGCACCGAAGTTACGCCACTGATGCCCGTACACCGGGCCGAGGTCACCCTCTTGCCGCCCAAACTTCGCAGTCTGCTCCGGCGTCGCCCACTCGTTCCAGATCGTGACGTCGCGCGTTTGCAAGTAGTCGTTGCGAGTCTCACCCGCGATGAACCACAAGAGCTCGTGCACGATCGAGCGGAGATGCAGCTTCTTGGTCGTGAGCAAGGGGAAGCCCTCGCGGAGATCGACCCGCATCTGATACCCGAAAACGCCACGCGTTCCGGTTCCAGTTCGGTCGGCTCGCTCGCGCCCCTGCTCGAGCACGGTGCGCAATAAATCGAGGTAGGCCTGCACGCGAGGAATATACCCCAGATGGCCCCGCGGGGCGGCCCGAAGCCCCTGGAAACCAAGCACAGCCACGCAGCCCGGCAGAATTCCCTGCCACCCGCACCGCACGCAGCCCAGACACGCAGATCGCCAAGCCATGAGTCTTTGGGCCAAGGACCCAGCCTCATGATAAACAGCTGCCCCAGTGCCGCACTTCGAACGCGTGGAGACCCGAGGTCTAACGAAGGTTTACGGGCCGACACGCGCTCTCTCCGGCGTCGACGCGACGTTCACGGCGGGCACCGTCACGTCCGTTGAAGGGCCGAACGGGTCCGGCAAGAGCACGCTGCTGTCCCTCCTCGCGCTGATCGCCACACCCACGCGCGGCTCGATCCGCTTCGGCGATCGCGACGTCAAACGCCAGCCCGATCTACGCCGCCACATCGGCGTTCTCGCACACGCGGCAATGGTCTACCCAGACCTCAACGCCTACGAGAATCTCGCGCTGTTCGCATCGCTGCACGATCTGCCCGTCGACCGCACCCTCGAGCGCGAACGCGAGCGCTTCGGCCTCGGCGCCTGGGCCGGCCGACCCGCACGCACGTACTCGCGCGGGCAGCTTCAACGCGTCGCACTCGCGCGCGCCCTCTTGCACGAACCTTCGCTCCTGCTTCTCGATGAACCCTCGACCGGCCTCGACTCGAGCTCTTTCGAGCGCCTAGTCGAAGCCGTAAAGCGAGAGCGCGAACGCGGTGCGATCGTCGTGCTCGTCACGCACGATCAAGGCCTGTCGGAACGCCTCGCGGATCGCCGGCTCAAGCTCGTGCAAGGACGAGTCGCTGAAGACCCTGCTGCGGAGACGCGCGCGTGAAGCTCCTCCGCGCTGCCTTCATCGTCCTTCGCAAGGACCTGCAGATCGAGCTGCGCACCGGCGAAGTGGTCGTCACCACCGCACTCTTCGCGTCGCTGGTGACCGTGATCGCTTCGCTGTCGTTCTACGTCGACGAAAAGAGCGCACGCCTCGTCGCTCCCGGCGTGCTTTGGACCGCAGTCGCATTCTCCGGTGTGCTCGCGATGGGCCGCTCGTGGAGCCGCGAACGCGACAACGACGTACTACGCGGCCTGCTGCTCTCGCCGATCCCACGCGCGGCGATCTACGTCGGCAAATCCATCGGGACGATCTTGTTTCTCGCCGTCGTCGAAGCGGTGCTCGTGCTCGAAGTCGCAGTGCTGTTCAACTTGGACCTCAAGGCGATCGTCGGGCCACTCGCCGCGCTCCTCGCACTCGGCACGATCGGCTTCGCCGCAACCGGCAACCTCTTCGCCGCGATGGGCACGCGCACGAGCGCACGCGACATGGTGCTCGCCGTCGCGCTCTTCCCAGTCATCTCACCCGCGCTCTTGTGCGGCGTCGTGGCGACGCGCGAGCTACTGCTAGGCGCGCCGTTTTCCGAGCTGTGGGCGTGGCTGCGGATCCTCGCTGCATTCGATCTATTGTTCATCACGGCCGGTATGCTGCTATTCGAACCCCTCGTCTGCGATTGACGGCTCGCACATGTCACTTCAGAAGCAGGCTTACTTGGCTTTCGGCGCGCTCGTCGCGTTGAGCTTGTTGGTGCTGTTCTGGGGGCTCGATGCCGGCCGCATCAACATCTACGACGAAGGCCTGTACGGAATGTACGGCCGCACGCTGCTGCGTTACGGCGTGTACCTGCACGCGGTCGACATCCACGGAGCGTTCCCCGCCGGCATCGTAAAGTTCTCGAAGCCACCGCTCTCGGTGTGGGCCGTCGCTGCCAGTTTCAAGCTGCTCGGGCCGTCGCTCTTCGCGCTACGCCTTCCATTTGCGCTCGCATCGCTCGCAGTCACACTGCTCGCGTTCGCATTCGGCCGGTTGCTCGAAGCGGGTCCACGCGGCGTGTGGCTCGGCTTCGCATGGGGCGTGGCGTGGCTGATTTGCTACGGCACGTACGAACACGGCCGCACCGCGACGATCGAGCCGATGCTGCTCGCGTTCGTGATGGCCGCGCTCTACGCGTATGCGCGCGCGCAAGCCTCTCCCGGACGCGGGCTCGGCTGGGCCGCACTCGCAGGGCTGATGGTGGGCGGCGCGTTTTTCACGAAGCAGCTCGTCTGCGCGATCGCAGTCATCCCGATGTTTGCGAGCGAGTGGCGCCTCCGGCATAGCGGCCCACGCGGCCGACGTTATGCGCGACTCGCGGTCGCACTCGGCGTTCCCGGGGTGCTCGCGGGCGGTTGGTTTGCGCTGCTCTACGCAAAGGTCGGGTTCGACGCGTTCCGCGTGCTGTGGAACCACGCGATCGTTCGGCGCGTGTCCGGCTTCGATGGCGTTCATCATCAAAACTACTTGAACCGCGTAGCGGAGTTGCTCGAGACCGATGCAACGCCGTTTTCGTGGCAGCTCGGACTGCTCGGGCTCGGGCTGCTCTGGCTCGACAAGACTCGCCGGCGCAGGTCCGAAGGCGCGACCCCGGCGAGTGGTTCCGAGTCCGCAGCCGACGGCGTCTGGCTGATCGGCTTGTGGTTCGTGTGCTCGTGGCTCGCGTTCGACGTCGGTTCGCGGGCGATCTTGCCGTGGTACGCGCTCACGTTGCTGCCGCCGCTCGCGCTCGGCCACGCCTGGCTGTGCGTCCGCGCGATCGCCTACGTGCTGGAGCCGCGCGTGGCAGCCGTCAGCGTCCGGTCCGACGCCCCACCCGCCGCCGACAGCAGCAGCCCAGTCCGGTTGAGCAACCCACCCACGAGCTCCCTCGACGGCCTCATCGCGGCGAGCGGCGCCGTCGCCCTCGCACTCACCGCCAGCCTAGCTGCTCGCGGCTTCATGCCAAGCCTCCTTGCGATCGCCTTCGCACTCTGGGCGATCGTCTACTGCCTGCGGGTCCCGCCGCCCTCCGCGGCACGCATTCGGCTGCTCCTCGCAGCCTTCGGCGGCATGCTCGTCGTCGGCACGTTCCTGCGCGACGCCTATCGCGGCACCGACACCGACCCGCTCGCCTCCCTCGGCGAACAACTCTGGAAGCGCGGCAAGCTGGCGGTCTCGGTGTCCGCGCGCGCCCAAGTCCACCCGTACGCGCTCACGACGTTCTTCGGCGCCGACGCAGAAGACTCGGAAGAGCCACCGTGGGCTCGCAACAAAGAAGCGGCCCGCAAGATCGAAGCGCGGGTCGAGCCACTGACCTGGCCGAGCGAAGTCGTGCCGCGCAAAGGCGTCGAAGTGCTCCGCGACGCCGGCATTCTCGCCTGGGTCGGCGACATGACCGAGCCGCCGTACAAGTCCGAAGACATCAGCGCCGCTCTCAGCCGCGGCAAACTGACGTTCGAAGCCGAACACATGGCCGGCGACCGCTTCTACACGCTGACGTCGAACGACGACGCCTCCGGCAAGCGCGCCCGCACCGCAGAACAGCGGCTCCTCGAACGCGCCGAGGAGTTCAGCCTCGCAAAAGGCCACCTGCCGGAATTGCCGCGCGGCCGCTATATCGCGACGTTTTGGCTCAAGCTGCGCTGCACCGGCTATCGCGGCGAGAGTCTCGGCGAAGCGCGCGTGCTCGCAAAGCGCATGTCGACGAAGCGCAAAGCACTCGACTGCCGCATCGCGAGCAAACAGGACACCGACACGTACAACCCGCTCGAGCTCCCGTTTACGCTCGCCAACGCGACCCCGATCGATCTCGAGGTGCGCTGGAGCCAAGGCTACGTCTCGCTCGATCGCGTGACCATCGCGCGCGAGATCGCGCCGCCCCCGCCGCCCCCGCCACCGGCCGAACCCCCGCCGCCATGAGCAGCACCCGAACAATCTGTTCGCCGCGACCCCTCTAATCGCAGCAGGGCCCCGCAGCTAGGTTCCACTCACGCCGCTCGCACGACGCGAACGCAAACCGGAGAGAACCTGTGAACACCATCAGCCGCGACCAGCTCCTCACTCAGATCCGCGACGACGCGCACCTCATTCTCCTCGAGGCGCTGCCGGAACAATATTGGCGCAAAGGCCACCTACCCGGCGCCCGGTTATTTCCGCACGATCGCGTGCGCGAGCTCGCAGCCGTGGCCGCCCCGCGCAAGACGGACCCGATCGTCGTCTACTGTGCGTCTGACACCTGCAAGAACTCGCACCAAGCCGCCGAAGCGCTCGAGGAGCTCGGCTACGCCAACGTACGCGTCTACGTCGAAGGAAAAGCCGACTGGCAAGCCGCAGGGCTACCACTAGAACGTTGATGAATCTGTGCGCGCGGGCACCGGAGCGGCTGGAAAGTCGGACAGGCCGCTCCGGGTCCTTGAAATAGGGGCACGTCTCACGCTAGTAGCATCTGAGACGACGTGCGCGGGGCGCGCAGCCGCGGTCCCACCTCGAAGCAAATGGCCATGGGCGATTCGAAGTTGTCTCGGGCCAATCATACGCAAACATCTGCTGACGCGCGGCGGCACACAGGGGCCCGGCCGCCTCCGCCGCCACCACCGGCAGGCGCGTCGCGA
This sequence comes from Polyangiales bacterium, assembly GCA_035687405.1. Lineage (GTDB taxonomy): Bacteria > Myxococcota_A > Polyangia > Polyangiales > JAFGIB01 > JADGRF01. The sequence continues at coordinate 7,339 of DASRXR010000044.1, read as the reverse complement.
CGTCGCATCACGTCCCCGCTGCCTCCTCCACGGCGAACGAACCCCCCGGTCTCGAGCCGGCGCTTCGACTACTTGCCCTCGGTCGATGGCTTGCGCGCACTCGCGATCGCAGCGGTCGTGCTTTACCACGCCGACGTTCCGTGGATGCCGGGCGGCTTCATCGGCGTCGAGGTGTTCCTCGCGATCAGCGGCTTCCTGATCACGTCGCTGCTCGCGCGCGAGTTCCGGCGCCACGGTTCGGTCGACATCACAGACTTTTGGGCGCGCCGCGCTCGCCGGCTCTTGCCCGCGATGTGGGCAGTGATCTTCACCGTCGTGCTCTACGTCGCGTACTTCTTGCCCGACGAGCTTGCGAGCTTGCGCGGCGATGCGATCGCAGCCCTCGGCTACGCCGCAAACTGGGTCCTGATCTTCGATCACCGGAGCTACTTCGAGCAGGCGGGCCGGCCTTCCTTGCTGAAGCACTTCTGGTCGCTCGCGATCGAACAACAGTTTTATCTGTTGTGGCCCGGCGTGTTCTCGATGTTCGTCGCCCGCGTACCGCGCGCGCTCTCAGTCACTCTGCTCGTGCTCGCTGCCGCCGCGTCCGCAGCTTGGATGGGCGTGCTATTCAATCCCGATCTCGACCCGTCGCGCCTCTACTTCGGCACGGATACCCGCGCGAGCGGCTTGCTGCTGGGAGCGGCACTCGCCCTGCTGGCGCCGAGCTCGAACGCAGGCGCCCGCTCCAAGATCTGGAGTGCGGTGCTGGAGGTCGCGGGCTTGTTGTCGCTGAGCGCACTCATCGTGGCGTGCTTCGTCGTCGACGAGTACGACGCGCCGCTCTACCTCGGTGGGTTCTTCGGTGTCGCGACGCTGACCGTGATCGTGATCGCGGCCGCGACGTCTCCCGACTCCGCAATCGTCGGCCATGTGCTGCGGCTCGCGCCGCTTCGCTGGCTCGGCATTCGCTCCTACAGCTTGTACCTGTGGCACTTCCCAGTGTTCATGCTGATGCGTCCCGAATTGGACATTCCGCTCACGGGCCTGCCTTCGCTCGTGGTGCGGGTCGCGATCGCGCTCGGCTGTGCGGAGCTGTCGTATCGATTCATCGAGCAACCGGTTCGCGATGGCGCGCTCGGTCGGCTCTGGGCCTACATGACGCGCGATCACGGTCCAATGCGCTGGATGCTGGCGGGTGCATGGGCGCTGTCGATCGCCGCGTTGTGCATCGAAGTTGGTGCCGCAAAGCCTCCACCGATCGAACCGCACAGCGATGACGTCTGGGTCGCGAAGCCGAAGCCGGTCGGCGCGAGGGACTTCGACGGGCCCGCGCTCGTCGGTGTAGGCGTAGACACCTCCGGCGAAGGGCCGATCGGCGCGGCACTTCCGGACAAACCGGCTGTAGCTGTCCCCACGGCCGCTGCCGCCCTCCGCGGCAATGGCAGTGGCAAGGCCGAGGCCCCTGGCGCGCAGGACGTCCAGCTCACGAGCGTCGCACCACAGCCGAACGCCGGCGGGCACCTGACGCGCGTGTTTGCGATCGGCGATTCGGTGATGCTGGGAGCAGCTCGCCACCTGCGGACACCGGGTGCGCAAATCACCATCGATGCCGTCGTCGGGCGCCAAGCCTCGGCCACGCTCGACGTTCTCGAACAACTGAAGGCGTCAGGCGAAAAGCCCGAAGTCGTCGTGATCCACATCGGTAACAACGGCACCCTGCGCGACCAGCAGTTCGAAGCGATGGTGAAGCTGCTCAAAAACGTGCCGAGCGTCGTCTTCGTGAACACGAAAGTTCCGCGCCGCTGGCAGGACCCCAACAACGCCGTGCTCACCGCCGGTGCGAAACGGCACGCCCACATCCTGCTCGTGGATTGGCTGAGCTTCAGCGAGGGCCACCCCGAGTGGTTCCGTTCGGACGGTTATCACCTGCAGCCGGAAGGCGCCGAAGCGTACGCGGGTCTACTTCGCCCGTTCTACGGAGGAGTGCGCGAGCACCCCGACAAGGCGAGTTCCTTGTAAATAGAGAGTCGATGTTGTGCACACTTTGTGCGACGGATTAGGGAAGGTTACGGCTCATCGTTTGACGTTGGACCTTGCTTTGCCGTGACGGGCTGGCGAAATTGGCGTTCGATGCCAGGCCGCGTGCGCAGCTTCCTTGCCCGCGCCGCAGGCGCCACGCTGATCGTCTTCGGGTTGGCACTCGGTCCCGCGGTGGGCGATGGATTGAGGAGCGATGCGTTGCCTCTGCCATCGGCCGCGCCGCGCCTCGATCCCGAGCCACTCGCACCGACGCGACTCGATTGCCAACGACTCGCACCTGCGACTCCAGTACCTCGACCACCCGCACCGTTTGGTCCAGCCGTGCTCGTGGATCGCGGCGGCCTTGCGATGGGCAACTTCTATGCATCGCTGTCGGAGGCTGCAGCTGGGCGCGGCATCGCACGCATCATGTACTTCGGCGATTCGCACGTCGCATCGGATCTCATGACCGGCCGCATCCGGCACAACTTACAGAGTCGCTTCGGCGATGGCGGCGTCGGCTTCGTGCTGCCGATGAAGCCGCTGCGTTGGTACGGCCACGCCGATCTGGAGATCGGCAGGAGCTCCGGCTGGGACGTCCTCGCGGTTCGCAAATCACACGACCTGGAACGGCGCGTCGGGCCTTCCGGGTTCGCGCTGCTCGCGCACGAAAGCGCCACGTCGTCGTTCCGCTTACGCACGAGTGATCAGGGCATCAAGCGCCGCGCACAGCTGCAGGTCTATTACATGAAGCAGCCTGCAGGCGGGCACGTTCAGCTCACGATCGACGGACAAGACGTGAAGACGTGGTCGACTTCGAGCGAAGGCATGACCGAAGAGCCGGGCTACTACGAAACGACGCTCCGTCGCATGCCGGAGCAGGTCGAAGTCGGCGCACTCGGAGATGGACCGGTCGTGTTGTACGGCCTGACCCTCGAGCGCAGCGGTGCAGGCGTAGTGCTCGACACACTCGGCATTCCGGGCGCACGCGCGAAGGAACAGTTACTGACGGACGATGAGATGTATCGCGAGCATCTCGGCAAGCGTGATCCGAGCCTGATCGTCTTGTCGTACGGCACGAACGAAGGCACGGACACGGGCGAGCCGATGGAGTTGTTCGAAGAGCACTTGCGGCAGGTGATCGCACGCCTGAAAGACGCGGCCCCGCGGTCGAGCTGTATGATCGTGGGGCCGACCGATCACCCGCAGCGCGTCGGCAGGGGCTATCGCGCGCGCAAACGCACCGGTCAGATCATCGAAGTCGAGCGGCGCGTCGCCGGCGAGAATAGCTGCGGGTTCATCGACTTGGTGGGTGTGATGGGCGGGACTATGTCGATGATGCGCATGGTGAACGAGCACTTCGCCGGCCCCGACCACACGCACTTCACCCGGCGCGGCTACGAAGCGCTCGCAGACGCCATCAGCGGCGCGATGGTGAACGGCTGGAACACTTGGCAGAAGTCGTCGTGCACGCGCGAATCGCGAGCAGACAAAACCCTGACCGCTCCCGCGCAGTAGTCAGGTCAGTCAGGTCAACAAGGTCAGGTCGCTCGAAGTCTCCGGCTCGAAGACGGAGAAGTACGCCTTACACCATCGGTCTGGACGCACCACCCCGAGCTGCCGCAGCTCGGCCACCGCCTCTTGCTCGAGTCGCTCCCCGAACGCTCCACCCGAAAGCTCGCCATGGCGCTTGCGCGCGCACGCCGCCAGACAGCGCATGTGGAGCTGGCGGAAGCGGTTCTCCGCCGCCGCCAACAGCTGCAGGGAAGATTCACGCGCACCACCGAGATAGTCGAGGTTCGCCTGATACGCCTCGGCCACCGCACGCCAAATCTCGGGACCGAGCGCGCGCAATCCTCGGATCGCCTCGTGCACGAGCACACGCTCCCCGTGGGTGTGCCGCCCGGTTGCGAGCGCACGCAGCGATCCCCAGGCGCGCTGCAAGTGGACGTAGCCGCCGAGAAACGGCGTCGATGCGGCCGGGCTGTTGAGAATGTCGTCGCGCCCTTGGAGTGGGCGAAGGTGTACGTCGTCGCGGCCTTCGTACCGATCGAGTACGTCGAAGAACTCGAGCATCCCGACTTCGTAGGCGCCCGCGCCCGTCCGCCAGCGCGTCGCCGCAAGCTCGAGCTCGGCACGCGCCTTCTCCGGCTTGTCTTGCGCGATCCAGACGATCGAATGCGCGACGCGCAACACGTTCTCGTGAAACATGTCACCGCGCGCTGCCGCATCGGCTTGCCAGCCGAGCGTGCGTTCGAGCTGACTCTGAAAGTCACCCTTCTGCGCGTACTCGATCAACACGGCGCCGTTGCGCACCGACGCGAGCTCGCGATGCGCACCGACGCAGGACTCGAGCAGGATGCGCTCGGCTTGCTCGAACGCAGCTTCCGCGACGAGAAAGCGACCCGAGAAGTGGGCAGCTTCGCCTTCCGCCGAACACAGGAGCGCTCGCGCATACGGCGTTCCGAGGGAGTGGGTGAGCTCGCGGCACAAGACGAGCGCCGGTTCGATCAGTGGATTGAAAAACAAGCCAGCCGTCAGCGACACGAAGGTCGCGCAGGCGCGATGCAAGAGCGGCGCAACGTTCAACGTCAGCGCAGACGACAACGCGCTCACCGCGAACGGGATGCCGCGCATGTCGATCAGCGCGAGCCCGTTGGCGAGGGTGAGACTCAGCTCGAGCCGCTCCAGCTCCGCAGCTGTCGGCGGCGCGACACGCTGCGCTCGCGCGACGCCCTGCTCGATCAGCGCACCGAACGCGGCAAACCCTGCAGCGATCGCGGCGGCTGCATCCGCCGCGAGCTCGAGGCCGACTTCGGCGAGCAGCGGAGAAAGCCGTTCCAGCCCTAGCTCGATCTCACCGGCAAACACGAGCAGCTCGCCCGACTCGCGAATCAGTGTGCGTGTTTCCAGGTCGGAAGGCGCGAGCCGACTCGCTTCATGAAGTGCACCCGCCGCTTCCACGCTGCGACCCGCACTTCGCAGCGCGCCCGCACGATAGATCAGCCACTGGAATCGCCGCGCGTCGTCTCCGCCATGTCGGATCGCGATCGCATACAGCGCCGCAGCGCGATCGAACGCGAGCTGCAGCGATGCGTGGACGGCCGCACCGATCGCCAACGTCGCAGCCTCGGCACCCTCCCCACACGCAGCGAGGTGTTCGACTAACGCTTCCGCGCGGTCCCGCGCGTGCGGCCGCAATGCGTCGGCGAGCGCGCGATGCAACTCGAGCTGGCGTTCGGCGGACAAGCCCCGAAGCACCGCATCCCGCACCCGCGCGTGGTACGGCTCGATGCCGTCCTCGGCGCTGTGCTGCACGCGCCGCACGAGCCGCGCGACCCGCAGCGCCTGCACGACTGCGTGATCGGCACCCTCCGCCGCCGACAACAGCAACGACAGAGGCAAGGGCCGCTCGCACACCGCACACAGCTCGAGCACGCGCTGCGCCGCCGGCGCCGATGCACGCCACCGTGCCGTGAGCGCCGCCTCCACGCTGAGCTCGGGTTCTTCCAACGTGCTCACTTCGCGTGCGAGCGCCGAAAGCAAAAACGGATGGCCGCCGCTCTCGGCGACGACGCGCTCGAGCAGGCGCGGATCGACGCTCGCACTCCCGCGCGACAGCCAGCTTCGGGCGAGACTCGCGCCCGCGGTCGCATCGAGCGCGCCGAGCGTGAGCTCCTGAGCCGGAATACGCATGGCCTCCATCAAGCCGCGAAATGCAGGATTCAGCGCGAGGTCGGTGCGAACCGTGCCAAGCAGAAGCAGGCCAGGGGGCTCGGGATTACCCAGCACGTACGCGAGCAGTGCGGCACTGTCAGGATCGATCCAATGCATGTCGTCGATCGCAATCACGAGCGGGCGCTGCTCGCACACGCGGTGCAAGAGCGCGTGCGACGCCCCGTACGCGAGTACGCGGACCTGGCCGGGGTCGCGCGGCAACCGATGCATCACGCGCCGCTCCGCGACCGCCTCGACGCGATCGAGCACCGGAAACAGCTGGGCGAGCGCGTGCACGTTGCGCGGCAAGAGCGGCATGACGCTCGCGCGCGGCAACGTACTCAAGTACTCGGCGAGCGCGTCCATCGCGCCGTCGAGCGCTGGGTACGGAAGCATCTCGCTGTCACGACACGCGCTCGTCAGCCACACCGCCGACGTCTGCAGCTCGAGCTGCAGACGCGCGAGCAGTGCAGTCTTGCCGATCCCGCTCTCGCCCCGCACGAGTACGGCGCGAGGCGTTCCGTCGGCGATCTGACCAAACACGTCGCGTAGCACCTCGAGCTCGCGCGCCCGACCCACAAACGCGTTGACGTCCCCGCTGGTCTCGTCTCGGGGCGCTGCCACCGGGGAGCCGGGGTGCTCCGCGTCGAGCCACGCGATCATCGCTTCGGCGGTCGGCCTCTCGTCTGGAACCGGCGACAAGAGCGCCGCGCACAACGTCCCGAGCGCCACCGCACCACCCACGGGCGCCACCGCTACGCCGGCAGCTGGCAGCTGCCCCGTCAACACTTCGTGCAGAATCACACCGACAGCAAACATGTCCGCAGCCGGCCCGATGCGGCCCTCGAGCGCTTCCGGTGCCATGTAGCTGGGCGTGCCCGCGACGAAGCTCTGACTGTCGCGCAGCGCGGTCAAACCAAAGTCGAGCAGGACGACCCGATCGTCTTCGCCCACGATCACGTTCGAAGGCTTGAGGTCGCGATGTACGAGCCCGCGCCGGTGCAGCTCGGCAAGGCCCGCAGCCAGCTGGCGTAGACCTGCCCGCAACCGCTCCGGCGCAGCGAGCCAAGCTTCACGCGGTGAGCGACCCTCGATCAGCTCCATCGTGAAGAACGCTTCACCCGCCTCGAACCACAGCTCGTGACGCCGGACGAGGTTCGGGTGCACGACGTCCGCGAGCGTTCGGAACTCGCGCTTCAACCGAAACAAGTCGTCCGAGTGGAGCGCGCGCAAGCGCTTGAGCGCGATCCGCGTGCCGTCGCGCGCATCGAGTGCCGCGTACACCACACCAAAGCTGCCTTCGCCGAGGCGCGCGAGGAGCCTGAAGCGCCCGTTCGCGAGCGCGTGTGGAACCTCAGCCGAATCGTTGTTGGCTGCAGCGAGGCCCGCCCCCGCCCAAATCGAGCGCAGCGCATCTCCCAGCTCCTGTGCGCTGGCCTGCCGTTCACTCGGGCGCTTTGCGAGGTTGCAATTGAGGACGCGATCGAGCTCTGGAGGGCATTCCACCCCGCGCGAAGCCAGCGGCGGCGGCGGGTCGTGCTCGATCCGCGCGAGCAGCTCGGCCCGCGAATGGGCACGGAACGGCGGACTGCCGGAGAGCAGCTCGTACACGATGCACGCG
>DASRXR010000043.1:0-2920 GCA_035687405.1 Polyangiales bacterium | reverse complement strand
TGGATTTCTTCACCGTCGAGGTCGTGACACTCACAGGCCTGGTTCGGTACCACGTGTTGTTCGTGATTGACTTGGCCCGTCGGCGCGGCGAGTTCGCGGGCATTGTTCACGAACCGCACGAGGCTTGGATGAAGCAAATCGCCCGCTACCTGACTGACGCCGTCCACGGCTTCTTGCTGGCAAACGCTATCTCATCGTGGATCGCGACCCGCTGTTTACGGCAGCATTCCGTAAGATGCTCGCCGGCGCGAGCGTCACGAGTGTGCGACTGCCAACGCGCAGTCCGAATCTGAACGCCTAGGCGGAGCGATTCGTGCGCTCAGTTCGTGATGAATGCCTGTCCAAGGTGATTACGTTGGGCGAGAAACATCTGCGCGAGCTGCTTCGAGAATTCTCACGCACTATCACAGAGAGCGCAATCATCAAGGCCTCGCGAACAGACTCATCGAACCGTCCAACGACAACACGACGACGGCCGGCCTCATTGCCCGCCGCCAACGCATCGGGGCCTTGCTGAACTACTACTGTCGAGAGGCAGCGTGAATATGCGATCCGCGCCTGCCACACTCCGCCCATCCACATGTCGCGTGCGCTCGAGATATCGAACGTTCGAGCGCTGGGCCTGAGAACCACGCGAACCGGAGTTAGGACTGGCCCGCGCAGCTCGGCGACGGCGCACTCTTTACCAATGCCATCGCATCCGCGTAAGCGGCGGCATGTCCGCAAACTCGTTGATGTCGCGCGTCGCTTCGCGGTCGCATTCGCGTCTCTCCTGCGCCGCAAGGGCCACACACGATGAGCACCGATCGCGCCTATTGCCAGATGACGTCGACTTTACGGTTTTCAGGCGGCCTGCCGCCCGCTGGATCGGGTTGCGTGCCGCCCGCCCCGATGTTCACGAGGGGGATACAGCAAAACCAGTTGTCGCTGATGACGTTGATCAGACCGATCTGGACGCCGTGCATGCGTCGGGCGTAGTTGAAGAGGCCGATCTGCGTCCCATACGTGTCGCGGGAGATGTTGACCACGCCGATCTGGCCGCCGTTCACGTCTTGTGTGTAGTTGACGAGTCCGGCGAGCTGCAGGCCTTCGATGTCTTGGAACGACCGATTCACCAAGCCTGAGACCTGTAGACCGACGAGGTAGGCAGCTGAGTTTGCCAAGCCGGCGATTTGTATGCCGGTGACTTCGGCGTTATTTTCGTACTCAACCTCGAATGTACTTCGTGAGCCCGGGGCACGAGGCTCACCGAACCCCTCGAACATCAGTGCGAGCTCGTCGATGGTGACGTTGTCCCAGTTGAACAGAAGGCTGAGCTGGATGCCGCTAAAGCTCATCAAGCTCGCGGCAATGAAGCCGCCGACATGCAGGCCCCAGCTCTCGCGGGCGCACGTCGTAACGACTCCGCCGATCGTTAGTCCTTTGCAGCCGCCGGCGGTTTCGCTCCATACTCCGGCAACTTGGATGCCGCCTGCGTTGCCACCAGTGAGATTGGCGATGCCGGCGATGCGGATACCGTGAGCATCCTTCGATGCGTGGTTGATGGCTCCCCCTAGCTCGACGCCATAGAGATTCGTCGTCGTGCCGTGGAGAACGTTTAGCGATAGGCCGGTGATCGACTTTTTATCTGGATGGAAGAAGTTGACCGGATGTATGAGTGAAATATCGAATGGAACGCTCGTAGGCTGCGCCTCGTCGGCGCGGACTGCGTTGGTCACGAGCCAGAGCATGGAGATCAACGCTGCAAAACCAATGAGTCATCGCTCCCCGCGCCGAGTAGTCGTTCAGCGAGCAATCGCATTGCCTGTCGGTGCGCCTGTCGGATGGCGGGCGTCGCTCCCAGCGTGCGACCCGAAGTATCAATTCAGCCCAACGAATAGGGCATGCAATTTCGATTGTACACGCGTCGCATAACTTGCTCAATGCTTGCATGAATCGCCCTGCCGCCATTAGCTGCTGCATGTGGCTGTACCGTCGAGGAGTGGGCGAGCCACGAACACACAGCTATAACGCAACAAACCAAATCTATTCATTGGTGACCTCCAACATCGGCCAAGACCCTGTCTTTTCTGCAGTGACAACCGAACGCTGCCTAGCGAGCCGCATGAACATTCGACCGAGTGCCGCAGCGATCATGTGATCCGCCGCCATCGGCGGCGCGTGATCTAGCTCACACGTGTCACCCGTTGGAACGTATTTGGCAGTGCGGCCGATTGTGCATGCATACGCTTGCGCGGGAGACAAGCATGCCGCTGACAGCGTCGCTCCTACACGCCGGCGGGGCACTGGTCGCGATAGGTACGCCCTGCTCCTATGGAACTGACGCGCACTGGACGGGCGTAGCCGCGCTGAAAACGTGGGGCTCACGTGGGAGCTGACAGAGGCGCGCTCGGACCCGGAACTCGAGCGTGGGTTGTTCGGCGCTCCGCAGCCGTCCGCGGCATCGAGACCGGAACCGGCGCCGGTGTACGTCCACACCGAGCTTCGTCGCGCAGGCGTAACACTGGAGCTGTTGCACTTGGAGTATCTGCAGGCGCATCCGGGCGGCTATCGCTACACGGCGAACTGCGATCGCTATAGGGCGCGGCGGAAGAAGCGCGGCGTTTGGATGCGTCAGGTGCATCGCGCCGGTGACAAGAGCTTCGTCGACTATTCGGGCAAGCGACCGAGTTTGACGATGCACAGACAGGCGAGCGTGTATACGTCGAGCTGTTCGTCGGCGTCTTGGCCGCGAGCAGCTATAGGTGCCGAAGCGACGCAGACACAGCGCATCCCGGACTTCATAGGCTCGCACGTCAGAATGTTCGCGTAACTTTCGGTGGCGTGACCTCGATGGTCGTGCCCGATCAGCTGCGGAGTGCCGTGAGCGTGCCATCGCGCACCGAGCCGCAGATTGCTCGCGCGTACAGCGATTTTGGCC
>DASRXR010000042.1:0-8986 GCA_035687405.1 Polyangiales bacterium | reverse complement strand
TTGACATGATTTCCACGAACGAAGTTGGAAGTTGTTGGATGGTTGACGTCGCTATGCGTCACGCACGACGCAGCGAAAGCCGATGTGGCTGGTAGACGTATCGAGCGTTTGGCCCTGGCGAGCTGCAGGCCGATAGCGAAGGCAATAGTTCGGCGCGCACAGATGCGAACCGCCTTTGACTGCGCGTCGCAGATCGGACTTGGCTTCAACTGCAGGAGCGGGCGAGCAACACGACCCGCCCGCGGGCGGCGTCACGACCTGTTCGAATGGACTCGTCGTCCATTCCCAAACGTTGCCGACCACGTCGTAGAGGCCGTAGCCGTTCGCGGGGAACGACTTCACGGCAGTCGTGCGATAGTCGGTCTCGCTCTTCAGAGTCTCCGACGGAAACTGGCCGAGCCAGATGTTCGCCATGAGCTTGCCGTCCGGCGCGAACTCATCCCCCCACGGGTAGGTCGCACCGTCCAAGCCGCCGCGAGCTGCGAACTCCCACTCGATTTCGGTGGGTAACGACTTTCCGGACCACGCCGCGTACGCGACTGCGTCCTCGTAGCTCACGTGCACGACTGGATCGTCAGCGCGACCGGTGACCGAGCTGTCAGGTCCTTCAGGATGGCGCCAGCTCGCGCCGGGAACGTATGCCCACCAGGCTCGATAGTCGCGCAAGCTGACGCGTTGTTCGGGCTTCGTGAATACGAGCGAGCCAGGTACGAGGAGCTCTGGATCGGCATCCGGGTACAGCGCGGGATCGGGCGAACGCTCGGAGAGTGTGAGGTAGCCAGTCGCGTCGACGAACTTCGCGTACTCCGCGTTTGTGACCGGATGAGAGTCCATCCAAAACCCATCGACCGACGCTTGGCGAATCGGGCGTTCTTCTCGATAGAACTTGTCCGATCCCATTTGGAAACTGCCGCCGGGAACGCGCAGCATGTCTTGCAACCGCACGTCGGTCGTTTGATCTGACGTTACAGCGAGCCCCCGGGAGGCACATTTGCACGCCCGGGGGCTGGCCTGATCGACTCGCGTTCTTTGTTCAAGCTCTAAGGACACGAGCCAACCTCCTTCAGAGTGCCGTCGGTACGAAACGCAACGGTGCTCCCGGCGGGATCACCGATTCTTTTTTCACGCTATCTTCGAACTCGCGCACGACGCGGTGCGCGTGCTGCATCACCCACCAGCGCACGTAGCGTTGATTCACGGCCTCGCGCTCCTTCGGATCTTCCTGAAGGTGCGTGATGCGCGCGAAACCGAGCGGCAGCTCCGGGTCGTGGAAGTGCTGTTGACGCATGAAGTTGATCTTGAAGTCTTTCCACTTCACCGCGTGCAGCTCGTCTTTGAGCCAGACCATGCAGGACTCGCGATTGGACGTCTCTTGTTTGCCCAAGAAGAACGCGCCTTGGTCCACGCCGTCGATCAAGCGATCGGTCGGCGGCTTGCAGCCTGCAAATCCGAGCAACGTGGTGAACATGTCGGTGACGTGCACCATCTCGTTACTCTCGGTTCCGGGCTCGATGTGTCCGGGCCAGCGCATGAGCAGCGGCGTACGAATGCCGCCTTCTGCCGAGCTGAAGTACGAGCCGTCGAAGAAGCCACCAGTGCCTCGGCCGGCGAGGTGATCTTCAGCGCCGTTGTCACCGCAGAAGACGACGATCGTGTTGTCGGCGACGCCGAGCTTGTCGAGGTGGTCGAGCAAGGCGCCGAAGTCGTGATCCAACATCAAGAGGCAGTCGCCCCATTCACCGTTCGTGCTCTTCCCAACGAACTCGTCGCGCGGGATCATCGGAAAGTGCATGAGTGAGTGATTGAAATAGAGGAAGAACGGTTTGTCTTCGCCGACTGCGCGATCCATGAAGTCGATGCCCCGCTTTTGATATTCGAGGTCGCACTTCTTCTTCATGTCCATCGTGAGCTGCTGATCCAAAATTGGGCGCACGCCTTTGCCTTTGCGGCCTTCGTGCATGTGCGAGTAGCCGTCACGCTCCGGCACGTAGTGCGGATCTTCCAACCACATGCACTCGTCGTACGTGCGCAGCGGGCCGTACCACTCGTCGAACCCGTGATCGGTCGGCCAGCGTCCGTCTTCAGCGCCGATGTGCCACTTGCCGAGACACGACGACGTGTAGCTCGCATCCCCGAGGATCTCAGCGATCGTCTTTTCCCACGCGACGAGGCCACCGGAGTTGCCGCCGAGGGCGATCGTGTGGTTGCCGGAGCGGATCGGATAACGACCCGTCATGAGGGCCGAACGCGTCGGAGTGCATTGAGGCTCGACGACGTAGTGCGTCAGCTTTGCACCTTGCTTGCAGAACGTATCGATGCGCTTCGTGTCCGCGCCGCGCAGTTTTCCTCCTCCGTAGCAGCCGAGCTCTCCCATCCCTAGGTTGTCGACGTGGAAGAACAGGATGTTGGGTTTCGTTGCCATTCTCATTTTCCTTAGTGTTGAGTAAATCGCGAGAGAATCTTTTGAGTGTCAGTGAGCCACGAGCTCTGACTGCATGGCCGCCAAGGACTCGCCTCGGATCAGGCCCTTCAGCTCGTGGACGAGCTCGGTGAACTCGGGTGTTCGGGTCATCTCGGCCGTACGCGGGCGCGGCAGAGGCACTTTGATTTCGGCCTTGATGCGGCCCGGTCGTGCGGTCATCACGTAGATCCGATCGGACAAGAAGACCGACTCTTCGATGTCGTGCGTGATGAAAAACACGGAGGTGCGGAACTGCTGCCACATGTCCGTGAGGATCTCTTGCATCACGGCGCGAGTCTGAGTGTCGAGGGCTCCAAACGGCTCGTCCATCAAGAGAACTTCAGGATTGGTCGCAAGTGCACGAACGATGCCGATGCGTTGTTTCATTCCGCCGGAGAGCTGATCGGGAAAGTGATTCTCGAATGCGCTCAGTCCTGCGAGCTTCAACAAGTTTCGCGCGGTGCTCTCGCGCTCGGGTCGAGACACCCCCTTCATCTTGAGTCCGAACTCCACGTTCTTGCGAACTGTCAGCCACGGTAAGAGCGAGTACTGCTGAAACACTACGCCGCGCTCCGAGCCGGGCTTCTTGATCGAGACGCCGTCCAAGGTTGCGTTTCCGCTCGTCGCCTTCGTGAACCCAGCGAGAATGCCGAGCAGCGAAGACTTTCCACAGCCGGAAGGGCCGACCAAACTTACGAACTCACCGGGTTGAACATTCAGCGTGACATCGTCGACTGCTTGAACCCTCGACTGGCCGGATCCAAAAATCATGTCGATGTTGCGTAGCTCGACCAAACCTCTATCGATGGTGTTCACTTTCTTCCTCCGTTCACGAACGCGAGCCACGGCATCACGAGCCGTCCAACCAGGCGAATCGCACCGCTGCATGCGAGGCCCAAGACACCGATCGTGAGCATGCCGAGCACGATGGCTGGGTAGTTCACGAGCGAGTACGCTTCCCAGGTGAAGTAGCCGACTCCGAACTGCCCGGAGATCATCTCGGCTGCGATGAGTGAGACCCACGCGACGCCCATTCCGACCGTGAGCCCGGTGAATACGCTCGGCATCACACCGGGAAGGATGATGAAGGCGAAGAGCTGTAGCTCGCTCGCTCCGAGGCAACGACCTGCGTTCAAGAGCACGCGATCGATTCCGTGAACGCCGTGAATGGTGTTGAGCAGGATCGGAAAAAACGCGCCGATGAACGTGATGAACACGATGCTGGCTTCGTTGTTCGGCCAGAGCATGATCGACATCGGAACCCATGCGATCGCTGGAATCGGTCGCAAGACTTCGAAAGCCGGCATGAACAGCTCGTGCACGCGCTTGTACTTGCCGATGATCAACCCGAGTCCGACGCCGAGTGCCGTCGCGAGTGCAAACCCCGTCAGGATTCGTTGAACGCTCTTGACGATGTTGACGTAGAACGTGCCGGCGCTCGCGACTTCGATCGCTTGCAGAAGAACTTCGTGCGGGGTCGGGACGTTCTTGAACCGGATGTAGAAGTCGAGCTTGTACTTCGTGCCGAGATACCAGAAGGCGAGTAGCGCGCCGATCGATGCGATCGCGAGTAGCGTCGGGATGCCATAGTGTTTGGCGCGTCCAGTGAGCTGGTGCAGGACGCTGTTACGCGGCGTTTCGCTCGCTTCACTCGCGTCACGCCTGACGACAATTCGATCGATCGGAGTGAGCGCGCTCGCTCCGATGCTGGAGGATGCTGGCATGGTCATGGTGTCCGTCCGCGGGTCTGGGTGTGAGGCCAAGGTTCAGTGGATGTCCGCCGGGACGGCGTTGAGCGCTTCGGCGTAGGTGGCGACCTTGCCGCCGTTCTGTCGCGCATGCTGTTCGGCGTCGCGCTTCAAGAGGAAGGGAACGACGTCGGGCTTCTTCGCGCCGTTGTTGACGATCGTGTAGAACGCCGCGTCGGCGAAGAGCTTGACGCCGAGTGCTCGGTCACTGAGGTAGACCGCACCGATCTTCTTGCCCTCGGCCGTGTAGCGTTTGACGCCGGCGAGCGTGCAAGCCGCAGAGCTGAACGCGACGATGTCGCCACCCTTGACCCAGATCTGTCCCGATTCGGCCGATGTTTTGACCGGAACGTTGCAGACCGGATCATTGCCCTCGACCGAGTAGCCAGCGAGTGTCTTCAGCTGCGCGTCGTAGTCGAGGCCGAGGTCTTTGTAAGCTTGGCGAACGAACTTGTCGTTGACCCAGGTCGCGATGTTGAGCTCTTTGATGAGATTGAGCTGCTTGAGCACGCTGTAGTCGACCTTGAGCGCGTCGAGCCACTGCGGCTTGATCGTGGGGTCGAGCGTGTGAACGCCACCCGGACCGAGGAAGATGTACGCGACCTCTTTGTTGACCTTGGTCCACGATTCGATCTTCTCGGAAGCGGCGCGTGGGTCCTTGCGGAGCCACTCGTTCGCCTGCATCAGTGACTTGATGTAGGCGACGACGATCTCGGGATACTTCTCCCCGAAGTCCTTGCGGACGACGACCCCGTGGAACGTTGGGTGTTTGGTCTCGGCGCCGTCGTAGATCTTTCGGCCGATTCCCCGGAACGGAAGGAGCTCACCGAACGGCACGAAGTCGCCGTGTGCATCGATGCGCTTTTCCTGGAGGTTGGTGCTGCCGATCTCCGGAGATTGCGAGACGAGATCCCAATACGTCGGGGTCAGGCCGCGGAGTTGCAGCGCGCGCAACATCATGCCGTGCGCGGCAGACCCGAACGGGACTGAGACCTTCTTGCCCTTAAGATCGCTGAGGTCGTAGTAGGGCGAGTCTTTGGGTACGACGACGCCGTTGCCGCCTCCATACGCGTTGTAGGCGATGATCGCGATCAGCTGCGTATCGTTTTTCGTCTGCTGCCCTGTCGCTCCGTTCACGAGCAGTGGGTAGTCACCCATCATGCCGATTTGAATGTTGTCGGCCATCATGCCGTTCGTGATCGGCGGCCCCGACGTCGAGTTCTGCCAGCTGATCGAGTACGTGACGTCCTTGTACTTACCCGTTTTCGGCAAGTTCTTTTCGAGGATTCCGAGCTCTTTCAGGACGACGCCGCCGGTCACGGTATTCGTCGTCGTATTTTGCGTGCCGATTCCGATCTCGATCTCTTCGGCGTGAACCGTCTGTGTCGCGAGCGCGAGCGCGGCCCAGACGAGGAACGTGATGATGTTCAGTACTCGCCGCGTGAGCGCGGAGTGCCGCGGATGGCTGCGGGGGTGAGCCGCGAGGTCGGGTGCATAGCCGATGTGTTGCATGACGTGGTCTGCCTGGAGAAAGTTGTGATGGCCCGAGCGGTCGAGGGAGTGATGGGCTCTGCATTGCTGCGAACCGCGTCCCGCTTGGAGAGTCTCTAGAGCAAGCGTCGGGCCACTCTCGCGTCGCTCCGATGCGCTGAAGATCGCGAGCTGGATGAACAGTGGTTGCCGCGTGAGCGGCAAGCGTTGCCGCTCGTTGCCGCTGGAGCAGCAACGCGCGCGCACTGGCACCGTCGCGTGCGTTAGTCGACGGCTAAAAGTGTTTCGAGCGCGCGTCTGCGGGCCTTAACAAGTCACACATGTTTCGAGTGCGCAAGCGCTCCGTAACATGGTGTGCACGCGGCGGGTCGATCGCGCCGTCAGCGTTCATCGCGATGAGCGCGCGTGCTACCAACACTGTGAACGGCAGCAAACTCGAACGAACCGAGGCATTTTTTGGTGAGCTCTCCCAGTACCCTGGCGGAATGGCGGGCCGACACCCGAACGATGGTCTGCGAAGACGCGGCCTCGCTCGCACTGCAGGAGCTCATCGAACGCATCGCGCCGAGCGACGTCCCGGTGCTGATCTTCGGAGAGACGGGCACTGGTAAAGAAGTCGTCGCGCGGCAGGTTCATGCCTCGAGCCGGCGCGCTGATGGACCTTTCGTAGCGGTCAACGCTGGTGCGTTCTCGGAAACATTGATCGAGAGCGAGTTGTTCGGTCACGAGCGTGGCGCGTTCACAGGCGCCGTCGCGAGCAAGGCGGGTTGGTTCGAAGCAGCCAACGGCGGCACGCTGTTCCTGGACGAGATCGGCGAGCTCCCGCTGTCCTTGCAAGTGAAGTTGCTGCGCGTTTTGCAGGAGGGCGAGGTCACGCCGGTCGGTTCGCGGCGCGCGGTGCCGGTCGATGTGCGCGTGCTCGCTGCGACAAATGTCGATCTGCGCGCCGCGATCCGGCAGAAGCGCTTTCGCGAGGATCTGTTCTACCGGTTGAACGTCACGTCACTGCGGTTGCCGCCGCTTCGCGAGCGTCCCGGAGACATCCTGCCGCTGGTGCGGCACTTCATTGCGATCTACGAACGCAAGTTCGGGCAGAGCGGGGTGGGGCTGACGGTGAGCGCGGCGCAGCGACTCGTCGGGCATACGTGGCCCGGTAACGTGCGGGAGTTGGAGAACGCGGTTCAGCACGCCCTGTTGGTTCGGCGCGGTGCGGAGCTCGTAGCTTCAGACTTTCCGTTGGTCGCGGAGTCCTTTACGGCTGCACCGCTCGCGACGACTTCCCACGCGTCGGAGTTCGGCGCGCTCGATCAAGCGTTGACGGGTTTGTTCGAACGCGGCGTCCCCGATTTGCAGGGCAAGGTCGAAGCTGCGCTCCTTACTTCGGCGTATCGCTTTTGTGATCGCAATCAGCTCGAGACTGCGCGAATGCTCGGCATGAGCCGGCACGTCGTGCGCGCGCGCTTGATCGAGCACGGCGAGTTGCAAGGCGTCGTGCGTCGCGGAGCAGTGGTCCGTCGTGGCCAGGCCGAGGGCGAGCTGTTTCGCATCGGCTATCAGAAGCTCGGCTTGTTGATGCTCGTCAAAGGTTGTGGAGCACTCGATACTGCGCTCGCGGCGCGCGGCGTGCGAATCGAGTGGGTGGAGTACGCCGGTGGGATTCAGCTGGTCGATGCGTTGCGCAAGGACCAGCTGTCAGCTGCAGTGTTGGGAGATTGTCCGGCGGTGTTTGCCCAAGCCGAGGACGTGCCGATCGTGTATTTGGCTGCGGAGCCGCCGGCGCCGCATGGCACCGCGTTGGTCGTGCCTGATACGTCGCCTGTGACCCGAGTGTCGGAGTTACGGGGCCGTCGCGTTGCAGTGAATCGTGCCGCGCAAGCGCACTATTTGCTCTTGCGTGCGCTCGAAGAGGCGGGTGTCTCGCCGGACGAAGTCGAGATCTGTTTCGAGCCGCCCGAGCGTGCGTTTGGAGCGTTCAAGCGCGGTGAGATCGACGCGTGGGCGATCTGGGATCCGTGGCTCTCGAGTGCGCGATTGGACTTCCGTGCGCGGGTGCTCCGCGATTCGACAGGCCTTCTCAAGAACTCGGCCTATCACGTCGCGCGTCGAGACTTTACGGAGCGAAGCCCCGAGCTGGTCGTTGAATTGCTTACGCACCTGAGTCTCGCGGCAAAGTGGGTAAAAAACGATCCTGAGCGGGTCGGTGCGTTGCTTGCGCCGAGTCTCGGGTTGTCGTCCCGCGCGTTGGTTGCATCGCTCGAGCGCGAGTTGACGACGAGCCCGTTATCGGCGGAGCTGATCGCGGCGCAGCAGGATATCGCGGATACGCTGTTGCGTTTGCAGCTCATTCCACACGCGGTCACGGTAGCGGACGCGCAGTGGAGCGCGAGCTCGGGACACTGACCGCTCTGCTCTCACTCGGAGAATGGCGAGCCGAGGATGAGATCCTCGATCGTCGGGCTCGCGAAGCTCGGTAGGTGACGGCGGCCGACGTCGGCGAACGGATGCAGCAGCTGTGCCTGCGGCTTCTTCTCGCACAACCCGACCATCGTCTGCACCGCTGCCGCTTTGAAACCGAGGCGTGGGAATGCAGCGATCACCGCTTCCACCGCTTCCGGGGAAATCTGATCGAGATTCAGACCCGCCGCGTCCATTACCGCACCGAGCGAGACCATCGCGATCTCGGGAGCCTTGCGCGCTGCAATCGAGACGTTGGTGTGAAGTGCGATCGCGTCCCAGACAAGCTCAGCTCGACTATCGGACGCGCCGTTGTCTTTCATGAACTTCAGCGCTGCATCGGCTCCATCGAGCTCGAAGCGTTCGGCCGGGCTCATGAACTCGTCGATCAGGCCGAGGTCGTGCAGCGCCGCGCCGACGAACGCCAACTCTCGATCGAAAGACCTTCCCAGCTTGTCGAAGAGCAGCGCTGAAAAGACGTAGGTTCGGAGGCAGTGATTGTAGAGTTGCTCCGGCGCGGCTCGCGACACGAGCGAGGCGGCGGCTCGCGCGAGCGCGCTGTCGGGGATGTCCACGCCGGCGACTGCTTTCGGAAGGGACGCCGGCGGTGTGCCGCTGTCGGCGGCACCTGCTGCGCCCGCGCCCGCGCCCTGCGCTTTTGCGTTGCTCATGCCGGAGCACCCTGTGAGCAGCGGTGACGCTGTGACGGCCAGCAGCGCGTGTACGCCACTCTGAATTGCGCAGCGTCTCGTCAGTTGCATCGAATCGAGTTGTTTTGACATGAACCGGTCCCTCATTGCGTTGGTGTTCCGCGAAGGTAGCCAGTCGGGGC
>DASRXR010000041.1:0-3761 GCA_035687405.1 Polyangiales bacterium | reverse complement strand
GTTCTTGTTGTGGTCGCTCGAGGGTCTCGACGTCCACGCGATCGCCGGGCTGATGCACGCCTCGGTGCCGGCGACAAAGAGCCGAATCTTGTACGCACAGCGCGAGTTGCGAAAGCGCGCAGAGCGCGATCCATATTTGCGCGAGCTCGTCGAGGGAGGAACCCATGGCCGACGCTGATCAGATGCGCGACCGCCTTCGCGAGCTCGGACGCGCCGCACAGGTGCCGTCGTCGCGAGAGCTCGAAGCCCGCGTGGTCGAACGCGTCACAGCGTTCGGTCCGGCTGTGGTTCGTCGCAGCCGCCAGCGGCGCGCAGCGCTACGCGCCGGTGCCGTCATGTTGCCACTCGCGATGTGCGCGACCTGGATCGGCTTGCGCAGCGAGGCCGGTACGAACCAGCCGGACGCGCGTGATGCGAACAACGCAGTTCAAGCTGCGAATGCGGCGCCCACAGCGCCGCTTGCCAACGCTGACGTCGAGCCTGCGGCGCGAAGCACCGCGGCGCCGCCCGAGTGTGCCGAGCATCCGCAGCCGCTGCAGGGATTCAGCGCCCTACCCGGCGGCCGGCGCTGGATCGATCTCGGCGACCGCGGCCGCATCGTTCTCGAAGCAGGCGGCGAAGCGGACCTGGACGCTGCCGATCCCTGCAAGCTCGAGCTGCGATTGGCGGAAGGTCGTGTCAGCGTGCACGCGGCAGAGCTGTTCGGCGGCGAGTTGAAAGTCAGCGCTGGGAACGCCGACGTCATCGTGCACGGGACAACTTTTGCGGTCGAACGCACGCGCGAGCGAGTCACGGTCGACGTCGATGAAGGCGCAGTGGCAGTCGCGAGCTCGCGCGGCAAGCCAGCGCCGATGGTGGTCGCGGGTCAGTCGTTGCGACTCACCGGCACCCAAGCCCCCGTGCTGCTCGCGTTCTCGAGTGAATCGCGCCAGCAGCTGCGAGCCGCGCTCGCTACGGTGAACGTCGAAACCGGGGAACCGGCGGACGCTCGGCCAGCGTCGCTGAACCACAGCGCATCGCGAGCCGCGCACGGAGCGGCGAAGCTCGCGGCGAGTGCCGACAAGTTGTGGAACGGCGGCGAGCGGAAAGAGGCGCGCGCGCGTTACCGCGAAGCCGGCGAAGGACCTGGGCCTACGGCCGAAGCGGCGTGGTTGGCGCTCGCGCGACGCGAGCTCTCGGTCGGCGACGCAGATGCGGCGCGCAAAGCGCTCGCGAGTTATGCCGCGCGGTTTCCCGCGGGCGAGCTCGCGGCGGAAGCGGCCGGGATCGAGTTCCGGACTGCCTTGCTGAAGGGCGACCAGGTTCGCGCGGACCAGATCGCGCGCAAGCTCGTGCAGCGTTATCCCGCAACTCCGCAAGGCGAAGCCGCCGCGCGCTGGCGACGCGAGCACGGCGCGAGGCGATGACCCGGGGCAGTCGAGACGGCGCTCCGCCGCGGAGGTTCGCGGCGGGGCGAGCCGCGGCTGTGCTGTCGATCGGGGTCGCGCTCGCGTGTCTGAGTTGCAAACCTCGCGAGGTCGACTTCGCGCCCGAACTGCGTCCGAGTAAGCCTTCGGACGGTGGCGCCGGCGAAGCGATCCCCGACCTTCAGTCGCTCCGCATCACGCCGAGCTCCGACGAAGCGTCGTTCGACGGGACACAGCTCGATGACCGGCCCGTGTTTCGCGCGATGGGCCACTTCCCGTCGGGCGATCGCGACGTCAGCGAGATCGTCGAATGGTCGCTCAGTCGCACGTCGCTCGGCACGATTACGGGCGGGCGTTTCGAATCGGCCGCCGTCGGCGGCACGACCGAGATCGTCGCGCGCGCCGGTGACTTGTCTGCGAAGGCGCAGCTTCGGATTCGACTCGACGTGGTTCGAAACCGGCGGCTCGATGACGACATCGTCGCAGCCTTTGGTTCGGATCCGGCGCGCGACCGCACGACAGCACCGCAGATCTCATATCCGAGCACGGGCACGGTCATCCCGAGCAACCTCACGCACCTGCGCTATCAGTGGCGCGCGCCCGCAGAGCTCGACAGCTTCGAGCTGCTCATCGACAGCCCGAACGCGCGACTCCGCTACTACACGAGCGAGCGTTTTTGGCTCGATGACGTCGAGACCTCCAAGTTCCTCGCTCCGAGCCATCCCGGCGACAGCGTTCGCATCCGGGTGCGCGCACTCGCGAGCAAAACACCGGACGTCGTCTACGGGTCCGACGAGGCGACGATCCGAGTCGCAGATCTGAGCTTGCCCGGTGAAGTCTTGTACTGGTCGAGCACGGCGCAAGGCATCAAACGCGGGAACCTCGACGCGGATCACGCGACGCGAGTCATCACGGATCCGTCGGGCGCGACCGGCGCCACATGCACGGGGTGCCACGCGCTCTCGCGAGACGGCAAACGACTCGCCGTTGCAGACGGAATGGATCGACTCGCGCTCTTCGCGATGCCGGACGGAACGCCGCAAACGTTCGAAGAGCCTGCGCCGGCGATGCCGCCGATGCCGCCGACGGGCAAAGGTCCGAAGGCGATGATGCCGGCGATGCCGATGGATCCAGCACCTGCAATGCCGACCATGCCTATGCCTGCCATGCCGCCAATGGCTGCAGACATGCCGGCGCCGCCACCGGAAATGAAACCGCGCCCGCCGGGCGACTATGGCTGGAGCAGCTTCAACCCCGACGGCAGTCAGCTCGCGTACGCGGCCAAAGGAAAGCTCCACATCATCGACGCCAACACCGGTATCGAGCTTCCGAAGGTTCATCTACCGCCAGAAACGTCCGTGACGCAGCCCGACTGGTCGCCCGATGGCAAGTCGATCGCGGTTGCGCTCACGATGGGCAAAGCCCCCAAGGGCAACAAGCTCGTTAGCGGTTCGAGCATCGCGCGGCTCAAGTTCCTCGACGACGGAATGCTCGGCGAGCCCGAACCCCTCGTCTCGAGCAGGGGTCCGGACGACACGCTCGCGTATCCGACCTATTCGCCGGACGGTCGTTGGATCGCGTTTACGCGCAGCAGCGGCAGCTCAAAAGACAACCCGACCGCACAGCTCTGGATCGTCGCAGCCGAGGGCGGCTCACTGGTGTTGCTCGAGCGGGCAAACCGTCCGTCCGGCGCGGATGCGATGACGTCGCCTGCCGTCGCAAACGGGATGCCGACTTGGACGCTCGCGAGCGACGGTAAGCTGACGTTTCTCACGTTTTCGAGCACACGCGACTATAGCGACGTGCTCGTCGGCATGCAGCGCGATCAGCTGTGGGCATCGGCGATCGATCTAGATGCACTAGCGACCGGCGGCGATCCCAGCACGCCGCCGTTTTGGCTCCCGTTTCAAGATCCCTTCGAGAGCAATCACCGCGCGCTCTGGGCGCCCGAGAACGCGGAATGTTTGCCGAGCCCCGAAGTGTGCGATGGCCGAGACAACAACTGCGACGGTTCCATCGACGAAGCGTGTTGCGATCCTTCCCCAGAAGACTGCAGTGACGTTCTCGACAACGACTGTGACGGCGTAGTGAACGAGGGTTGCGACTGCTCGGACGTCGACACGTGCGACAACGGACTCGACGAAGACTGCGACCAGCACATCGACGAAGATTGCAAAGAATGATCGAGTCGTCGCTTAGCGCCGCACTAGTCGAGGCCCTTCTTCCCGTCGGCCCAGTACGCCTTCACTTTTTGGCCGCGATGCTTCACCGGCCGTGCCTTGAGTCGCGCCCGCACCGCTTGAATCATCTGCGCGTGACCTGTCAGCACCAAGCTCGCATCGCCGCGCAACTCGA
>DASRXR010000040.1:0-3842 GCA_035687405.1 Polyangiales bacterium | reverse complement strand
TTTGCGCTTCCAGTGAACGACTCATTGTAACCAAGCCAGTGCTCCTGGCGCAGTGGGCTGACACAAGCGTCTGACCTACATGCAGCTCACGGCGGCACACTTCGCCAGCTCGCGCGAGAACCGTCCACGTTGACGAGTCGCGCTCGCTCCGCGCTACGA
Source organism: Polyangiales bacterium (assembly GCA_035687405.1). Lineage (GTDB taxonomy): Bacteria > Myxococcota_A > Polyangia > Polyangiales > JAFGIB01 > JADGRF01. The sequence continues at coordinate 3,683 of DASRXR010000040.1, read as the reverse complement.
TCGAAGGAGCTTGAAGGGTGAAGCCAACCAGCCGGTCGAGGGCGCGCCCGCGCCGCTCGCCGAAACGGCGCAAGCCGCCCAGGCGCTCCTCGACCAGCTCTTGGACGCCGCGCTGCAGCTGCGAGCGACAGACGTCCACGTCGAGCCCCAGGCCGACAAGCTGACGATTCGGTTGCGCGTCGAGGGCGTGTTGCGGTTCTGGAAAGAAGTACCGCTCGACCTGCACCCGCAAGTCGTGGGGCGGCTCAAGAGCCTGGCCAAGCTCGACGTCGCCGAGAGGCGTCGCCCCCAGGAAGGTCGCTTCACGCAAGCCACGAAGAGCGGCGTTCGCGAGTACCGGGTCGCGACCGCACCGATGCTCGACGGCGAGAAGGTGGTGGTGCGCGTACTGCACCAAGACCTGTCGGAGATCACGCTCAAAAACATCGGTTACTCGGAACCGAACGCGCGGGCGTACTCCGACTTGTTGAGCAAGCCGCACGGCTTGATCTTGCACTGCGGCCCGACTGGTAGCGGCAAGACGAGCGCGCTGTACGCGGCGATCAATCACCTCAAGCAGAACTGGCGCAACATTCAGACGATCGAAGACCCGGTCGAAGGGCGTCTTTCCGGCATCAATCAAGCGCAAGTGAACGGTGAGCTCGGCCAGAGTTGCGCGACGTTCCTTCGCAGCTTTCTATTGCAAGACTGCGACGTGATCATGGTCGACGAGCTGCGCGACCCAGAGAGCGCCCAGCTCGCGTTTCAAGCCGCGCACTCGGGGCATCTCGTGCTCGCGAGCTTGCAAGCGAAGAGTGCCGTCGCCGCGTTCAGTCGTCTCCACGAGCTTCGGGTCCCCCAGTTTTTCATCCACGCGTCGCTCGTCGGCTTGGTCGGGCATCGGATGACCCGGCGTGTCTGCAAGGCATGCCGGCGCGTGTTTCAGCCTTCGGCGCAGATTCAGCGGGAGTGCAACCTGTTGCCGCACCATCAGCTGTATCAAGCGGTGGGTTGTACGCAGTGCGGAAAGCTCGGGTATCGCGGCCGGATCGGCCTTCAAGAAGTGATCGCGATCGACCCGCAGCTGCGCGAGGCGATCCAAGCCGGCGCACTCGAAGACGAGCTGTATGCGCTCGCCGCTCAGAGCGGCATGATCAGCCTCTTCACCGACGGCGTCGCGAAGTGCGTAGCCGGCTACACGACGGTCGAAGAGGTCTATCAGACGATCATGGCGGGCGACTGACGGCTATTCCACGCGGTGACTCGGCCCGTGGTGCTTCAGCTCCGCCAGCTCGTACTGCACGTTCTCGGCCTCGCGTTCGAGAAAGTCTGCGACTGCAGCGCGAAGGCGGGGGTCGGCGACGTAACACGCGTTGTGAATCTCGGTCGGCAACAAGCCGCGCCGCAGCTTGTGCATGCCTTGCGCGCCGGCTTCGAAACGCGAGCAGCCGCGCGCGATCGCACGCTCGATCAACCGGTGATAGCAGAGCTCGAAGTGCAAGCTGTCGTGGCGCTCGACCGAGCCCCAATAACGACCGTAGAGGTGCCGACCCTTTTCGAAGTTCAGGGTTCCCGCGACGATGCGCCCTTCGTGGCGCGCGATCATCGCGATCACGCGCTGTGCGTGGGTCTTCGAGATCACGTCGAAGAATTCCGGCGTCAGGTACGGCCCCGAGCCGTGTGCGTTGCAAGTGTCGAAGTAAAAACCTGACAGCGCCGACCAGTGCTCCGCCGTCAGCTGCGAGCCTTCGATCGCTTCGACTTCGATCCCGGCTTCCGCGACGCGCCGGCGCTCCTTCTTCACTTCCTTGCGCACGACCGAGCGAAATGTCGCGAGATGGTCGTCGAAGGTCGTATAGCCCTGGTTCTTCCAGTGAAACTGGGTGGACGAACGGGGGAGAAACCGCCCGTCGGCGCGAACCAGCTCGGCTTCGTGCGGATTCATGAAGTGCAGGTGGATCGTGGACGCTCGAGTCTTCTCGAGGGCGCGCAATGCCCCGTCGAGGAGCGCGCGCACTGCGGTCGGTTCGTCCACGCCCGGCGCGATCAGAAACCGGCGGCCGGTCGCAGGCGTGAACGGGACCATCGCGACGAGCTTGGGGTAATACCGAATGCCCGCGCGCAACGCCGCCTGAGCCCATCCGAAGTCGAAGACGTACTCACCGTAGCTGTGCTGCTTCACGTACAACGGGAGAGCCGCTACGAGGCGTCCGCCGTCGCGGGCGAGCACGTGCATCGGTTGCCAGCCCGTCCCGCGGCCGACGCTCCCACTATTTTCGAGCGCGAGCAGGAAGGCGTGTTCGACGAATGGGTCGTCTTCCCCTACCAGCGCGTCCCACTCCTGTGCCGAGACCTCCGCGAGCTGCGAAGCGAAGTCGATGTTCATGGCAGGGGGACAAGTTACAACACAAAAGCGGTCCGCGCCGCCCACGGGAGCCCACACGCACCCCGGAGCCTCGTGAGCCGAACGTGCCTGCGCTTGCAGGTTCGCCACACGATTTGTTAAATCATCTGGCAGCTTTGTCTAGCGCGCACTTGGGTCGTCCCCGGTAGTGCCCCGCGCGCTCGTCACGGTCCGAGCGCAGCCGCGCTCGGGTAAGGGATGGTGCCAGGATGCACTCTGCGACTCCGCGGCGAGCCCGTGCGCTCGTCTGTTTCGCGACCGCGCTAGGGCTTTGGTTCTCGGCGTGGGGCCACGGTTTCGCGCAGGATGCGCAGGCCGAGTTCGATCGCGGGATGACCGCGTTCAACGCCGGCCGCTACGAAGCTGCGGTCGAAGCGTTCAACAACGCGTATCGGGTCAAGCAAACCGCGCTGACGCTGTACCAGCTCGGGCTCGCCTACAACGGCATGGGGCAGCCGTCGAAGGCGCTCGAGGCGTTCGAGGCGTTTGCGAGCTACGGCGATCCCCAAAAAGAAGCGACCCAACTGCGTGCGGCGAAGAGCGAGATCGCGCGCATCAAGAGCTCGGTGGGTCGCTTTGCGGTCAAAGTTTCGCCGACGAGTGCGGTGATCCTGATCGATGGGCACGGCGCCGCGCTGAAGAACAACGAGATCTGGATGCTGCCGGGACGGCACGCGATCGAGATTCGCGCCGACGGATACGAGAGCTACAGCCAAACGCTCGACGTTCAAAGCGGGCGCTACTCGCTCGAGATCAACCTGCGGCGACCGAGTGGACCGCCGAACGAGATCGCGGCGGCGCTGATCGACGAGGGGATGACGCTGAAGGTGCAGGGCGACAACCTCGGCGCGCTCGCGAAGTTTCAAGAGGCGCAAAACGTGTTCTCGACGCCGCGCGGGCTCGCGCAGCAAGGGCTCGTGGAGGAGCCGCTCGGGGATCTCGCGTCGGCCGAAGATCACATCACGGCCGCGCTGCAGCAGAAGAAAGATCCGTGGATTCGCAAGAACCGCAAGCAGCTGACGGCGGCGCAAAAGCGGATCATGCGGCTCACGAAGACGTACGCGAAGCTCGAGATCAACGGCTCGAACTTGGGTGCGCAAGTCACGGTAAACGATCGGCCGGTCGGTACGTTGCCGCTCGGGCGGCCGATTCGCGTGCCGGCGGGGCACGTGACGGTGATCGCACGCCTGCAAGGTTTTCAGGACTTCGCGTACGAGGCAGTGCTGCCGGCGCGCAGCTTCAAGCCTGTGATTGTGACGCTTGATCCACTGCCTCCGCCGCCACCGCCTCCGCCACCGCC
>DASRXR010000039.1:0-2101 GCA_035687405.1 Polyangiales bacterium | reverse complement strand
CGAATCGGCCGCGTCACACATGCTCGAGCGATCTCTTCTCCGGCAGAGGCGCGACTCGCGCAGCTGCACGCCCCGCGCGGCATGTGACCTGACTCATAGTCACACCACGCGCCCCGAGCTAGCCCAGGTCCAGACTATCGCGTCGCGCGAGCGAAACTCCAACGGCTCGTTGGTGTCGCATGAATCTGGCGATTTGCAGCTCGACCCGTCGGCGTCGATCAGTGGAGGGTGTGATGAGCGTCAAACGATTCGACCACGCAGTAGTCATCGGCAGCGGTATCGCGGGCCTGGTGACGAGCCGCGTGCTCGCGGATCACTTCCAGCGGGTCACGCTGCTCGAACGCGATGCCGTTCCACCGGACGCGGGCTCGCGGCCCGGCGTGCCGCAAGGACGACACTTCCACGCCTTGTTGCCCGGCGGCCTTCTGGTCCTCGCCGAGCTGTTTCCCGGCTTCCCGCAGGAGCTACAGGCTGCGGGCTCACTACTGCCGGGGCCCGATGAATTCTACTTCTTCCGTCCCGAGGGCAAGTCGTATGCACTCGGGGCGCACATGCCTACTCCGCTCCCCGACGACGGTCGGCGCTTCGTCTACGTGCAGAGCCGCGGCCTGCTCGAGCACTGCGTGCGCAGGCGCGTGGCAGCGCTCGACAATGTCGAACTGCGCTACGCGGCTCGCGTCGAAGACATCACGTCCGAAGGCGAGCGCGTCACCGGCGTGAAGGTGGCGCATGCGCCCGAACCGATCCGCGCCGACTTGGTGATCGAGGCCATGGGTCGAGGTGGCAAAACGCTGCAATGGCTCGATCGACTCGGCTTCCAGCGGCCCGTGGAAAACGTCGTGAACTGCGACATCGCGTACGCCAGCGTGCTCATGCAACCGCGGGCACCCGAGATCTTCACGGACGTAGGGTTCTTCGTGATGTCGAGTCCGACAAAGCGCGGCGGCGCACTTGTACGACTGGAGAACGGGAGCTGGCTCGCCTCCGTCGGCGGCCGCCATGGTGACTACCCTCCCCGCGATCTGCCGGGCTTCATGGCATTTGCCGAGTCGACGGGCGAGCCCCTGTTCCGCCAACTGCTCGCACAAGCCGATGCTGTGTCAGAGCCCGCTTCGTATCGTTTCGAGCGCAGCGGGCGGCGGCGCTTCGAACAGCTCGAGCGCTTCCCGGAGGGCTTACTGCCGCTCGGCGATGCGATCTGTCACTACAACCCGCTGTATGGTCAGGGCATGTCGGCCGCCTGTCGCCAAGCGATGGCGCTCCGCCGCAATCTCGAACAATGCGGCGATGGGCTCGACGGTCTGTGGCGTGCGTTTCTGCCTGCGGCCTATCAAGAGACGCGCGCGCCTTGGCTGTTCGCTGCACTGGCGGACTTCAGAGATCCGCGCTGCACCGGCGACTTCCCGGCCGAAGAGGGCGAGTTCATCAAGCTGCTCGGGTACGTGGTCGGCCAGACCGCAGCAGGTGACCTGGATGCGTTGTGGGCCACGATGGCGATCCAGGCTCTGGTGGCGCCACTCGAGTCGCTGCGACAACCTCCGTGGCCAGAACGTCTCGCGGCAGCCGCAACGCAGGCTTCTGCGAGCTAACGCTGCCGAACGTCATCGACGAAGCGAGCGTAGGAAAGTGGCGTAGAGCACCGCCACTGACAACCGACTTGCAGTGTGGCCGTAACAAGAACTCGATGTGCAGACTATGGGTCACAAATCCGTTGGCTGACGAATAGTCGAGCGTGATCTGTGCCATTGCCAGGATCGATCGCAAGATCCAGCGTGTCTGCTGGCAGCCGGACGTTCAGATCACGCCGTTCGAACGTTCCATCGCGACTGAGCAGGGCGACCAGACGACCGCGAGTCTGCGTGACGATGTCGAGTCTGCCATCCGCGTCGACGTCGGCGAGACGGACGCCGTCGGTGTCCGTGGCAATCTGCACCGCGTTCGCGAACATCATCGCGCTTACGCTCGCGGTCAATCGAAGCTCCCCAAACTCCTGCTGATGGGTCGCTCCGACGACATCAGCGATCCCATCTCCGGTCACATCTCCAATGACGAGGCCACCGATTGCAGGATCGTCACGCATCGCCGGACCGGGCGCTATGAA
>DASRXR010000038.1:0-4219 GCA_035687405.1 Polyangiales bacterium | reverse complement strand
ACCGCCGGGCAGCTGCGAGCCGAACACGTGACGAGAAAGCGCGCATTGAATCCTCATCTGTGAGCTCGGCCGTTGTGGTTTCTGGACTGCGCGCGACGCTGCGCGCCGGTTCCTCGGCGGGACGCAGCTCGCACAACCGATCCTGTAATGTCGAATAGCATTCGATGGCAATGGTCGTGCTGGCGCTCATTCCCGGGCTCCTGAGCGACCTCGTTTTCGTCGCGTCGTTGTTGGTGTCGATGAGAGCAAGGAGCGACCCGCAGGTCGCGGATGTCGTGACCGGCATGCTTTGATCGGTACGCGATCGACGTCGCGCTGACGAGGTCGACGTTCATGAAGGAGCATGCAGCAGCCGCTGTTGTGGAGTGAAAGTGTTCTGCTCCGCTGTGTCTATTGTGGAGCGGGGCCGCGAGACTGTGCGCGGCGAGGCGTCACGGGCACGTGATATTGAGCGATGGTCAAAGAGACGCATGGTTCTGCTTGCACGGGGGCCTGTTTCGATCTCTCGTTAACTCGGGCGTGCGAGCGGGATCCAACACAGGTCCGGACGTGCAGTCTCGACCGACGCTGCCTTCTTCCTCAGCAACCGTCTGACCGGACAGGCTCGTAGAGCAGCGAGTCGACGTTCGTGTTGGTGGCGTGCTCCGCTTGCGCACAGTCGATTCGCGTTCCGCTGTGCCCGGCGGAACGCGAGGCTCCTTGCACGCCGTGGCCGGCGCTGATGACAACCGTTCGGTCCTGAGCGAGGATGCGAACGCGACAGCCAACCCGCCAACGAACTGCATAGGGAAGTCATGGCAGACGGAGACGAATGCGGCGAATCGTCGGACTACTCATTCGTACGCCGGGCCGTTCTTCAAGTTGCCGGGCGACACCAAGCGCTGGATGAATGGGATTTGTTACACGTTTCCGGTCGATGCTCGCGGTCGCTTTAGATGAAGTGGATCTCGATCTGCACGGGTGTCGTGGCTAGTGTTGCGACAGCCACATACGTCGCACTGCGGATGTTCGAGGTTAGTGTTGTGGTAGGGATCGCGGCGTTGGGAATGTTCTACGCGCTCAAGAGTGGCCGAGAGACAGGACGTGTTTGCTCTGAGCTGATGTTGATCTGCCAGCTGGTTTTGCTCGGACTACTCTGGCCGTCGTTGTGGACCGTTCTTGCTGCTCTTGTGCTACCCGCTGCGCTGCTCGGAGTTTGGCAGTTGATCACCAAGCGCTTGAAGCGCTGGAGCACGGGGTATGTCGGCGCGTCAGCTCTATTGGCTGCCCTGTCGCTGCTGGGCCAAGCGGTGTACCTAATCCGTGTAGGGAAGTAGGTCTAACAAGTGGAACGCGTACGGTGACCGCCACTAATGTTGATGACCGTCCAACGTGAGTGAGACGTTGCGCCCGCCTGGACCGGCGAGAATAGTCGTCGCCTAAAGATAGAAGTAGTGGTGAGACTCGCGAATCCCTTCAGGCAAGCTGAGCGTCCGCACTTCTGTAGGAACTGGGTGAGCTGGCGTCATCGACGTTGCGGATGCCGACGTTGTAACCACGCAATCGTGGCCTCTTCCGTGACTGGGATCCCGACGAGCCTGGCAGGCCTCCCGTGATTGGAGCGGCCCCAGTCGAGCCCCGAGCGATACCGTTGTGCTCGCTTCGAGCAATGCGTCATTCGCTCGGCGCTTTGGGTTCCACGCCGTACGGAATGCTGTAATGCCAGGGCTCGTACGGCTCGCGCAGCGGTCCGACCAGTCCGGTTCCTTGCGTGGCTAGCTTTACTTGCTTGTCGAAACCCGTCGCGTGCCACTGACTTCCGATTAGTTGCTTCTTGATGTCTGCGACACGCTTTCCGGCCTTGTCGACATAGAAATCGACGGCCTTCATCTGGCCGTGATCTGACAGGCCGGGCGCAGCGTTTGTCGGTTCCGGCTGGACGATAGACTTTGCCAGAAACGTTGCGAACCGTTCCGCGCCTTCGGAGCCTGGGTTCGGGATGTACTGAGCCTTGGCTAGTTCAGTGCGCACGTCGCTCCACAGTCCGGCAGACGCGACTCTCACGGAGTCATTGTCTATCCACAGATATGCCTGTCGGTCGAGATCGCGCGCTCTCGTGTAGCCCAGTGTGAAGCCGGGGTTAGCCTTTTCGAATGCTGCTTTCGTGATGCGCGCAGCATCGAGCAGACTTTCGATCACTTTGCTATACGTCGTCTTCTGTTCTGCGACGGTCCAAGGCCAGTTGACGATCAGCTTCGCCCCGCCAGTGCGAAGGTAGCGCCGGAGCGCGAGCAGTTGATAGGGTTGGGCGTCGGCAGCGCGCATTGCGAGGATCTTGCGTTGCGCGGCGATCGCCGCGAGAGCATCGTGGACGTGGTGCTTGCCGATCGTGAATGTGTCCACGACTGCGTTCATGTAGCTGTCGACTTTGGGGTCAGGCATGAGATTGGACTCGTCGCAAACTGACTACGAGTTGCGAGTTGTGCCGGAAACTGGGCCGGTGATCCACTGCGCGTGCACGCGGACGTGCTAGAAGCGCGGAAGTTATGCATCTGCCTTGTCGTGCGCTCCGCATGGCCTCTCGTTCGCTTTTACTGATGGTGGGCGCTTGCGTGTCATCGGCAGCAGCGGGGCCCCCACCCGCAGTTACGCTTGCTACGCACTCGGAATGCACCGGCAGGTGTACCCCGTCGTTAGTCGAGCTCGCTGACGGGACTACGATGGCGCTCTGGGCGGCGGAGAATGGTGTGCTCTGGGCTCAACGCGTTCCTCGTGGAGCTCGGGCTCTCTCAAGTGTCGCAACAAAGGTCGGACAGCTCACAACGGGCACGGGCCCGAGGAACGAGCAACCGATCGCAATCGCGCTGCCCAGCGGTGACCTCGCTCTAGTCGGGTTGTTGGCGAATGGGCGCATCTCCTTCGCGCGGGGTTCGACCGTACGCGCGCGCCGCGTTGCGCCTAAAGTCGCGATCCCAACGAATGAACGGGAAGTGCTGGGTTTCGACGCTACCGCGAGTGGCGAGAATATCGATGTGGTCATCGTGCGCGGTCCGGTTGGATATGAATCGATGAGTCGTAAGCCGCCGGAGAATGTCGAGATCGAGTTGGTCACGTTGGGGCCAAGTGGCGACTCAGCCGGTGCATCGCTTCGCTGGCAGACGCGTCAGGCGTACGCGCCGCGTATCGCGCGATGTGAGAATTTGCGATTTCTAGCCTGGGAATCGATGGGCGACGTAGTTGTAAGCACCGTGTCATCCGAAGCAGAGCGTTCCGCAGAGCGCATTGTTTCGACCGGGCGCGGCAGCGTGGGGAAGTTGTCACGAATGTTCTGCCAGGATAGAGCGGCGTGGCTCGCCGCGAGTTGGCAACGCGATCCGTTCGCGAGCGAAAACACGAACGAGCTAGCGTTCGTGAAGCTGCCAGAAGGTGCATCTCGACTTGCGTGGCAGAAGGTCAAGTTGCCGGGGCAGACGCGCGACATTCTCCTCAACGACGGGGCTCTCTCTGCTTATGGCACTGCGACCCAACTGATCGTCGAGATCCAGCAGAAGCAGATGCCTCAGTTCGTGCGGGTCGACCTGCAGGCACAGAAAGTCGCCTCATCGCGTCTCGTCTTGCCCTGGTCACACGATACATGCCTCCCGGTGTCCAACGGTTCTGGCGCGGTGTGTGCCAACGCAGTGCGGGACGAGAGCGCGACCGTTTGTCCAAATTTGCCGTCACGAGTAGACCTGACGCTACTTGGCGAGACCAGCACCGTACCGGCTGCAGCCCTGAGCGCCGAGTTCTGGACTCACGGATCAATCGCGGATGCCGATGCGCCGAACACAGCCGCCCGCGCGCGTCGTGCCAAACGGGTCTACTGCGGTGACGCCGATTGGAAACTGCTGCGTGAAGCGCTCGCGACGTGGTGTGCGAGCCAAGCAAAAGCCGATCCTACCCGCGTGCGCGAGGTCTACTGCGCGTCTGACAAAGAGTACTCGCTGCTATATCAGGCGACGAAGTGCACGAACCTTCCGGCGGCGTGCCCCGCCTCAAAACTCAGTCTCACTCCGAGTGTGGATCGCGCGGAGTTCGACGAAGGTCAGCGCATCGAGCTCTCATATATGAACTGCTCGGTGTGGTTCGCGCGGGACGGTGCAACCATGCACGTCGCAGACAGCGAATGCAGCGGCGAATGAGCTCGGCTTCGCAAACGCCGGGCCGGCGTGAACAGCCGCTTCACGGGCATGTGAACACC
>DASRXR010000037.1:0-4302 GCA_035687405.1 Polyangiales bacterium | reverse complement strand
GATATCCGTGATCTCTGCCAAATCGATGGCGTCGCGGCTCTCGACTTCGGTCGGACCGCTGCCCGCAACTCCTAGCGGTCGGGAGACGTGTTGCTCGACGTCGGAGAGGGCGGGCTGCCAAAGCGAGCGTCGCGCCTCGTTCGACGATTGATCAACCGATATTACCTACTCGCGCGTCCATCGCGTCGCTTAGCTGCTGGCGCTTAGGCTTGCAGCATGATGAGCCGGGGCACCTGTGATTACAGCGCGCTGCGGTAGAGCCGGATGCGATCATCGGTATCTAGGCCGATCACATACACATTGGAAGACGAGACGACAACTGCCCCGCACTCAGCCGTGCAGCCGATCGATGAAATGGAACCGTCTGATATCTTTTGCCGGTACAGCCTGTAGCCGTCCTCAAACTCGTCCTGAGTCCAGTAGTAGTGAGTACTGTTCAGCGTGAAATCCAATGGATACGCATCCGTGCTCGCCATCTCGCGCAGGACGGTGAGAGTCGAACCCGATTTCGTCAGCCGGATGAGTCGATGCGTTCCCGGCAACGAACCGTCCCGATCGATGAAGTAGAAGAAGCTCGCATCGAAGTTGAAGCCACTACTAAACCCGTAGGTGTAACTGACGTGTAACGTCGTCGGCGTTTGCCCGCTGAGGGGGAGCCGCTGCAAGGTCAACGGCCAACTGCCCTGATTCGGATCTCCACTCTTTTGTGCATACAGATAGGAACCCTCGAAACCGAGCGGCATGTTTCCTCGTGCCGCGAGCGTCGTCACGGCGCCGCCACTGTTCGCGACACGTTGAAGCCCATCCGAGTCGTGCCAATAGAGGTGCGTGCTGCTCGTCACCATGCGGCTCCCATACGCGGAGCCGGTCGTCGACGCGATCTTCTGCCATCCCCACTTGAGGTTTGGCACCGCGACAAGCTTGTAGATGCTGTCGCTCTGGTAGTCCGCGATGAACACTCCGTTGTCGTCGCCCACCGCACCGGTTACGCTGGTTCCGCAATCGCCACCGGGCAACGGCGGCGTGTCCAACCGCGTACCGAGATTGGTAAGCACCACGTCGACTCTCGCAGCATCGGTTTGGCAGGCGTCTTCGTCTGGGTCGCCGTATGCGAAGATCGCGTACTTCGTCGTCAGAGAGAGGGTGCGCGCATCGGCGGCGGCTTTGTAGAGCGAAGTCCAGCTCCCCAACGCCTCCGCCGTCACGACCACGTCGTCCGGTCCGCTGCCGGCGGCACCGTCCTGCGGCGCCACGTCGGAACAAGACATCGAGCTCAGCGCCAAGAGCGCGAGCGCACACCATCGTCGTACGAGCATAGTCGTCTCCTTCACTGCGTTGACTGAGCGTTAGTGACGCCAGGAAGGAAAACTGGCGGTTTTATTTCCGAAAGGCGTTCGATTGGAGCGCGCGGCTCTGTCGCTTGACGTTTCCCAACCTGGAGCGCGGGCGCCGCGCATTGGCCCGTTCGTGTCCTTCGGAATACGCACCCATCGTCGAGCGCAAGCCGCATCGGCCGCGAACGGCCGCGGTTGCGAAGCTTCGGGCTACGGGCCCGGAGCGCCGCAGGCTCGGACGGCCGCTGCAATTGGTGCTCGTCGGTGCCGGCCAGAGCTTCCAGAGCTACCCGCATCCACACCGTCAAGAGGCCTCCGACGCCTTGCTTCAGATCTCGGTCAGCGACAAGAACGAGCTGACGCTATCGGCCTGGGGCATCCCAACGAGTCTGACAGCGACCATGTTCGCATAACGAAGGAATGCACCGGCTCCGAGAGCGCATGCTTCCACAATCCCGGGCCGGCCTACACGACGATTATGCCCAAGCTCCTGGTCGGGAATTGCTCGGCGATCTCGCAGAGACTGACGCAAGACGACAATGCCACCGCCGCTAGGCTCTACTGATGACCACGCGCTTCGACGTGCTCTTGCGCATTGCCGCGGCGGCCTGCCTTGCCGCCAGTTGTGCGAAATCGGCCACGCAAGACGCACGCATGACGCGTACGAACCCGTATCTCGAGACGCTCGCGGCTCAGCAAGCCAAGTGGCGCTCGCACCATTTGCACGACTACACCTTCGTGATGGACCGCCAGTCGATGGTGCGCGACGTGTCGAGCACCCGCCTGCGCGTCATCGTCATCCAAGGACGCGTGCAGTCGGCGAGCAGCGTCTTGCACGGCGGCTCAGTCGAGCTCTCGCTGGTTCCAACTATCGATGCGCTCTTCGAACGCACAGAGCGCGCCGCCCAGCTCGGTCCACGCGGTGTGCCGCACCACTTCGAAGCGAACAGCGTCGGCTCGATCGGCCTCGTCAGCGCGACAGATGCGTGCTGCAGAGACTGGCAACCCGACGGCACCGACGGCCTCACGGCCGAGCAGTGCGAACGCGCGGGAGGCCGCATCGCAGCGTGCGGCGCCCGCGACATATCCATCGGCACGGTGCATGCGTCCGACATGCCGTGTTGCCGGCCGCTAGTCGACTGACCGTTGCAGAGCGGCGAGAGAACGCGGCATGCTCCGCGCACCTGCCGATGGGGATGTCGCTTGGAGCTTATTTCGCCGTGCTGCTCGCGCTTGCAGCGGGCTGCGCCGCGCCGCCCGTTCTGACGCCGACCCGGATCGCAGATCGTTCGATCGCCCCGCTCGCTCGAACCGCTGAGGTTCGCTTGTACCCCAGCGTCCAGTTCGAGCAGCGTCGACCTCCATACCGCGCGGCGAGACGGGTGAGCTTCGACTTGAACGATCGCGCGGTACACGCCAACCCCGTCGTGACGTACGCGTTCAGCGATCGCCTGGCTTTGGTCATTCCCGGCGCGCTCTTGTGGTCGCTCGTCGTCGATCCCGAACAAGGCTATTGGCTCACGCTGGGCGGAGGCATCCAGGGCGTCGGCGTCGCGAGGGATTACACGACCGTCACGTCGTTCGCCGGCATCTGGGGCAAGCATCGCAGCGGCCCGACTTGGATCACCCTCGGGCTCGCGCTCATGTACAACTACTACAGAGAAGGCGCCGACCGCCGCCAAGACGCTTGGAGCGATCACTCGACGATCCTGATCCCGGGCGCCGAGCTCGGACTTCAGTCGGGCGATCACTGGGCGCTGTCCATCCAGGTCGATCACGGCATCTCGCTGGGCGGCGACCGCATCCCTTATTCGCGGTTGCTCGCTGGCGTGACGGTCGTTCCGGTGTGGTGGCTCGACCTCGGGCTCTACAGCGGCGGCTACGTCCACCGCTACCCCGACAGTCACTTCGACCCCGCCCTCGCCTTGTCGGTCGCGGCGCGCTGGTAACTGAAGCAAACTAGCGCGCGTGGAAGCTGGCCCCGCGGAGATCCATCGTGGTGACGTGTTCTGGCTCGCGCCGGACGACACGGCGGAGGCGGTTGAGAGCTACCCACATCCGCACGTGGTCGTGCAAGAGGACGTCTTCAACCACTCGCGCATCACGACCGTCATCGTTTGTACGCTCACCTCGAACCTGAACCGTGCGCACGAGCCCGGCAACGTATTGCTCGACGTCGGAGAGGGCGGGCTCCCCAAGCAGAGTGTCGTGGTGGTGTCGCAGATCGCATCGGTGGAGAAGGCACGGCTGGGCGCTCGAGTCGGGCAGTTGTCGTCTGAGCGGGTCGAGCAGATCCTGAGCGGCTTGCGCTTTCAGCAGGTCTCGTTCTTCGGATGCTGATAGGCGGCGCATCCAAGCCGCGACGTGACGGCGGAGATGGTCGACGCGTACCGAGCGGAGCACTCAGACGAGTAGCCGTCCATCAGTCGCGCGGCGACAAGTGCGTCACCGCGGTCATTGGCGCTCACAGCTTCGGTCCGCGTCCTCGCCGCGTACCCCATATGGCGAGGATGATGAGCTCGTCGCCGAAGAGACCGTAGTACACGTGGCGCTCGGTCTTCTTCATCAGGATGCGCCGCACCGGACCTTCGAAGCGGGAGGCGTCATACGGCGCGCCGAGATTTGGATTCGCCTCGAGCAGCTGGAGGACGTGGAGCAACTCGCGGATCAGCAGGTCCGGCGCGGCCGGGCGGTTGACTCGCCACCAGGCATCGTGCCGATCGGCGTCCTGCTGCGCTCGGCTCGAAACTCGGATCTTCACAGGCGCGAACGGAGCTGAGCCACCCATTGGGCAGCGTCGATCGTTCGGCCCGCCTTGGCGTCTTCGAATCCATCGCGAAGCGCCCTATGCAGATCGGTACGCTCCGCGTCGTCGAGGTCGTCCCAATCGTCGGCGACCTCGAGCGGCACCACGGTGCCCTCGGGCAGGTCCGTGGGCTCGTCGAGCTTGAGTCGGCCGTTCTCGACG
>DASRXR010000036.1:0-9956 GCA_035687405.1 Polyangiales bacterium | reverse complement strand
TCCATCGCGGCGCGAACGGGATCCGATGCCGCGGAGATCCCCGCGTGATTGCAGTACGCGCGCGATCGAAGCGCCGAGAAGATCCCGCGGTCGCCGAGCCGAGCCGGAGTGGAATTCATCGACGGACTGTGCCAGAGCGAGGTCCGATCGTCACGGCGAGCTTGACCGGCGCGTGCTCCCGTTTTACTTGCGCCGACCCATGCCGCGATCGCCCGAGCAGACTCGACCTCTGACCCGATCGGAGGCGAACGACGTGTTGCGCTATTGGCGCGCGTCGCTGCAGCTGGAAGAGGCGCTGTCTGCGCGGCCTCGCGCCCGGCGCGCGTCGGTCGAGCCTGCGCCGGTGCGGCTCGATGCGCCGAGCTTCGGGCACGAATATTTCAAGGTCCCGCTCGACGACGCGCTCGAGTCGCTGCTCTTCGCACGCCGGACCTTTCGCAAGGCGTTCGACCCCGAGCTCGGCGCATTTTTCGAGAACTGGCTCGCGACGGTGTACCGGCGCGCCGAAGACGATCGCGATCTCTCGCACATGCTGGCGTTTCCAGTGGTGCACCTGCCGCGTGGCGAGCTCGCCGGTTTATTGCGCTACGCTGTGCGCGTTCATTTCGGCGCGCCGGAAGGGCCACCGTTTCGAGTCCCGACGCGCGGCGAGCGCCGCCAGAAGCAGTTTCCACCGCCGCCGAGCGAGGCACGCCTGGTCGCGCTCGAGCGGGGCGGGCAGCGCTGGCCATTTTTTCTGGACACGCGGCTCTTGCATCAGCAGCTCGGCGTCGCGCGCGAAAACATCGACGGCTTGTTCGATGCGCTGCGCGAGCGGCCCGAGGTCAGCGAGCGCGACATGCTGGCGCTGGTGTGCCGGCTCTTGGAAGCGGAGCTCGCGGCGACCGAGCATGCCGCGGACGGCGGCGAAGACTCGAGCGAAGGGCTCCTGCAGCGGATCACGGCCGCGATGAGTGAGCTCCTCGCGCGGCGCGGCACCCGAGCCCGGGTTTACCCCGTCGGCATCGTGGTGGATGCCACGCGCGCGAAGACCACCTGGTACCTGCAGCGCGAGCTAGAAAAGCTCTTGGAAGAGCCGCCCGACATTCCGTGGGATCTCGACTCGAGTCTGGGTTCGTATCTCACCGGCGGCGTCTTGCCGCCCGGAGCGGCAGTGCAGCGGGCGTTGTTTCCAGGCCCGCCGCTGTCGCCGAGCCAGCGCGCCGCCGCCGAACGCTGCTGGGGCTCGCGCTTGCTCGCGGTGCAAGGTCCACCGGGCACCGGCAAGACCACGACGATCCTGCACCTCGCTGCAGAGTCGCTGGTTCGCCAAGTCGACTCGCTCGTCGACAAAGGTACGATGGGCGCCGCAGCGTTTGTCGTCACGAGCACGAACAATCGCGCGGTCGACAACGTCGTCGACCCGCTGATCGCGCAAAACCAAGCGGGACTACCGCTCGCACTCCGCGCCGGTAGCCAGAGGGTCTGCGAAGCGGTGCTCGCGCCGCAACTCGCGCGGGCGCGGGAGTGGCTGGATCGAGCGCGCAAGCGGCCCGCACCCGAACGCGCGCTCGAGCTCGATGCCGCGCTCGCACGGTTCGTCCAGCTGCGCGCTCGCGTCACGGATTCGCTCGCAGCGCGGTCGCGAGCGCTGGAGGCGCAGACGCGCCGCGAGTGGCTGCAGTTCGAGATCAGCCGCCTGGTCGCTCGCAGCGGCGAAACATTGGCAGACGGGCTCGATTCGAGTCGTGCAGCCAAGCTGCGTGCCCCGCTCGAGAAGGCACGCAAGCGCGTGAAGGCGCTCTGCGAGCTGTGCGAAGCTACGCCTGGCATCGCGCAGCTGTCGGCGGTCGATCGTCACTTTCGCAGCAGCGAGAAGAAGGTGTTGCCGGCACTGGCAGAGGCGCTCGCGAGCGCTGGACTCTCGCTCGACCTCGGACTGCCACCCAACCTGCCACCGAGCATCGAGCCCGCGGCGTTGATGGACGTGTGGGCGGAAGCAGCCGACACGGCGTTTGGCGAGCTCGAGGCACTGCAAGAGCGCGTCGATCGCGCGTCGAAAGCGGAGAGCGAACGCGGCAACATCGAGCGACTGCGGCGAGAGTTGAACGCACTCGGCCCACTCGAGACGGCTGCGCCACCGAATCCGCCTATCGACGATGCGGCACAGCAAGCGCTGTTCGAAGCGGCGGTCGCAGTCCGCGATGCCTGGGCGGCTGCCGAAAGCGAAACGCTCTACGAGGCCGTAACGGTCGCGTTTGCAGCTGCGAGCGGCGAGCGATCGCTGCGGACGGTTTGGGATCGCGGGCACTGGCGCAGCTTGCGGCAGCTGTTCGGCGTCTGGGGCTGCACGCTCTTGTCGCTCGGCAATTGCTTTCCGGCGCAGCGCGACGCGATCGAGCGACTCGTGATCGACGAAGCCGGCCAGTGTCATCCCGCCTTTGCGGTCAGTGGCTTGTTGCGCTGCGAATCGGCGTTGATCATCGGCGACGTGCATCAGCTCGAGCCCGTGATCGAGCTCGAGGCCGACGACGACTTGCGCGTGATCGAGTCGAGCAAGCTTTCGATCCCACTCGAACTACTCGCGCCGTACCGCGTGCACGGCGACGCGCATACCTCCGTCCAGTCACTCGCGGATCGCGCGGTTGCCGAGAGACTGCAGCTGAACGAGCACTTCCGTTGCCAACCCGAGATCATCGCGATCTGCGATCGGTTGTGTGACTACGGATTGTCGGTCCAGACGGTGCGCGCAGGGCCCGCGGTACCGGCGCCATTTTTGCTTGCGCCCGTGACGTTCGTGGACGTCGCAGGCGAGCAGGAGCGGCTCGGCGGGAGCTGGCAAAACTCGGCGGAGCTCGCACTCACGCTCGAGCTCTTCCAAGCGCTGATGGCGCTCGGCACCGATCCCAACGACGTCGCAGTGATCACGCCGTACCGCGGCCAGCTCGAGCAGTTGCGAAAGCAGTTTCACCGGTTGGGGATCCCGATCGACTACAGCGTGGAGCTCGCAGACGTCGAAGACGTTGCGGCTGGTGGCGGCGGTCGCGGAGTCGCGCTCGGCACGGTGCATCGCTTTCAGGGCGGCGAGCGAAGCATCGTGTTGTTCAGCAGTGTGGTGACGCGTCGAACGTCGCTCGGGTTTTTGGATGAACGCGAGAACTTGCTGAACGTCGCGGTCTCGCGCGCGAGGCATCGGTTCGTGGTCTTCGGGAACCGGGCAGTGTTGGCATCCGGTCGACGGACGAGCCTGGTCGTTTCGGCCGCGGAGCCGCTGTCGCCGGAGGCGTTCCGAAGACAGCTCGGCTTGCAGCTGTGAGCGGCGGCTTACCGGGCGCTACAGCGTTCGCTTCTTCAGCAGCTCGAGCAGTAGATCGCGAAATGCGGTGACCTTGCTCGGTACGTGCTTGCGGCTCGGCTGCACCAAATAGACCGTACCCGCCCTCGCCTGCCACTTCGGCAGCACGCGTACGAGCGCACCCGACTGCAGATCGGGTTCCGCTAAAAACCCGGGCAGCCCCGCGATGCCCGCACCGTGGCGGACGACTTCTCGCGCGAAAAACATGTCGTCGCAGGTGATTCGTGTTCCAGCCGCGCCGGGCTTCTCTCGACCTGGCACTGGCGGCTGCAGTGGAACGCCGCGAAAGGCCACTCGCTCGTGGCCCGAGAGCTCCTCGAGCGTTCGCGGCGTTCCCGCTCGGGCGAGATAGGCCGGCGACGCGAACAACTGAACCGTCACCGTGCCGATCTTGCGAGAGACCAGAGACGCGCCGCGCAAGGGACCGCTGACGATGCGCAACGCCAAGTCGATCCGCTCGCTGACCACGTCCAGAATCGTGTTCGACGACAGCATTTCGACCTGCACGTTCGGGTAACGCGCGCTGAATCGAGCGACCGCCTCGGCGAGGAGCACCGTCGCGATGTCCGTCGTCGCAGTGACGCGCAACACGCCACTCGGCTCTTCACGGCGCTCGGGTAAGTCTGCGAGCGATGCTTCGAGCGCACCGAGTGGCCTGACGACACGGTGATAGAGCGCGCTGCCTGCGGCTGTGGTCGCGACTCTGCGCGTGGTGCGATGGAACAGCGCGAGGCCCAGCTCCTCTTCGAGCGCGGAGACGGCGCGACTGATCGTGGAGCGCGGCACGCCGAACTGCTCCGCCGCGGCCGAGAAGCTGCCGCTATCGTGAACGGCGATGAACGCGCGGACGAGGTTGAGATCGACTGCCATGGGGACTCGCGGAAAGGCCGATCAGATTGGTGCGGATTCGCACCACACGTGTCGAATCTCTAACATTGTTCCAACAATCAAGCAGGTCCACAATGCTCGGTACAGGAGAAACCCACCATGTCGCAAACCATCTTAGTGACCGGCGCTTCAGGCCAACTCGGCCAACGTGTACTCGAGCTCATTCTCGAACGGCCTGACGCCCCGAAACTGATCGCCACGACGCGCACACCGGACAAGCTACGCGCCTTTAGCGCACGCGGCGTCGACGTTCGCGCAGCCGACTTCGAAGACGAAGGGTCGCTCGTGAAAGCCGCTCGCGGTGCGGAACGCGCGCTCCTGATCAGCACCGACGAGCTCGATCGCCCGGGTCACCGGGAAGCGCAGCAAACCGCGGCGGTTCGGGCACTCGCCGCTGCCGGCGTCAAACATCTGATCTACACGTCGATCCCGAACGCCGAACGATCGAAAGTCATCATCGCGGCGGACCACATCGCGACTGAACGCGCGATCGTCGCCACTGGACTCGACTACACATTTCTGCGCGATAATTTGTACATGGACTTACTGCTCGGCACCTTGCCCAGCGCGATCGCAACCGGCCAGCTCGTCGATGCCCGCGGCAACGGCAAGGTCGCCTACGTCACGCGCGAGGATTGCGCACGAGTCGCCGCGGCGGTCCTCGCCGACCCGAGTTACTCAGGCAAGCAAACCTTTGACGTCACCGGCCCCGCAGCCATCAGCAGCGAAGACCTCGCGCAAATCGTGAGCGAAGTCTCGGGTCGTAAGGTCCGACACATCTCGGTTCCCCTCGCGGCAGTCAACTCAGCGCTTCTGCAGCACGGATTTCCCGAGCGCCGCGCCAGTGTTTACGCGTCGTTCGATGCATCGGCCTCGAACCATGAGCTCGAAGCCCTGGCTGACACGGTGGAACGAGTCACAGGCCGCAAACCTCAAAGTCTGAAGGACTTTCTGACCGCCAACCGCGAACGTCTCACGCCATGAGGGAGTCCGATCGGTAGGGTTACTATCGATCTGTCGAGTAACCGTCCAGGACGCTCGAGCAACATTGGCCGCCTTGGTTCTGACGCGACGTAAACAGCCGGCTGTGCAGCAGCCACCAGTGTGATACGGGATCGCGGATATACCCCCCGAGGTTCGATGAGATCCGTCTCCGTAGTCGTGTTGTTCGTGTCGTGCCTGCTCAGCTTTGCTTGTCGTGAGACCCAAGAGCTCAGTGGCCCCATCATCTCGTCGCCGGCCACGAACGCTGGCGGCCCCGCTGCCGCCGCCGCGGGCGCAGGTGCTGCGCCGCCGTCAGCGGCGAACCCGCTCGTCGTCAAAGTCGAAGACGGCGACCTCGAAGGCGCGACGAACGCAACCGGCGACATCCGCAGCTACCTCGGCATTCCTTACGCGCAACCGCCTGTCGGTGCGCTGCGCTGGAAGGGACCTCAAAAGGCGGCGCCGTGGACCGGTGTCCGCGCCGCAAAAGAGTTCGGCGGCCGGTGCGCGCAGCTCGAATCCGCTGTGCTCATGAACAAGGGGAGCATCACCGAAGACTGCTTGTACTTGAACGTGTGGACGCCTTCGCCCGCGCCCGCGACGAAGTTACCCGTGATGTTCTGGATCCACGGCGGCGGCAACGTAAACGGCTCGACGAACGAGCCGGTGCCGTACCTCAACAGTGGTTTGTTCTACAGCGGTGAGAACCTCGCGAAGAAGGGCGTCATCGTCGTCTCGCTCAACTATCGGCTCGGCGTGTTCGGGTTCCTCTCGCACTCGCAGCTCGACATCGAAGGCTCGAAGTCCGGCAACCAAGGTTTGTGGGACCAGCAGTACGCGCTCCAGTGGGTGCAACGAAACATTGCAGCCTTTGGCGGCGATCCGGCGAAGGTCACGATCTTCGGCGAGTCCGCGGGCTCGCTCGACGTGTGCTTGCACGTCGCCTCGCCGCGTAGCCGCGGTTTGTTTCAACAAGCGATCAGCGAGAGCGGTGGTTGCACGACTTTCCAAACCCTGAAACCCACCGCTCAGCAGACGGCGGAAAAGCTCGCGACCGCCGTGGGCTGCACCCCGGCCGACCTCGCGTGCTTGCGTCAGAAGCCGGTGATGGATCTCTTGAGCGCGACGGCCGCTGCGGGTTCGTTTGGCCCGATCATCGACATGGACTTCTTCCCGGCTCAACCGCGCGCGCTCTTCGACAGCGGCGAGATCGCCAAGGTGCCGTACATCCTCGGCAGCAACACGGACGAAGGCACGCTGTTTACGCTCGCCATGACGAACGTCAACAGCGAGGACACGTACAAGGCTGCGATCACGGCGCGCTTCCCGACGGTCGCTGATCAAGTGATGCTGCAGTATCCGACCAGCGCCTTCATGACCGAAGCGAATCCGTACTTGGCTGCGCTCTCGCGTGCGTTCGGTGATTCTTCGCTCGTTTGCAGCACCTGGGACACGGCGATCCGCGCGTCCAAAGCCGGCTCGCCGACGTGGATGTACAACTTCGATATCCCGGCGCCCATCGCTGGCCTCGGTGCGACGCATGGATCCGAGTTGGTCTACGTGTTCGGGACGAGCCCGTCGCTGACGCCCGAGCAGATCAAGGTCAGCGAGTTGATGCAGTCGTATTGGACGAACCTCGCGAAGCTGGCCGACCCGAACACGGCGCCGCTGCTCGCCTGGCCGAAGTTCAGCGAGTTGACCGACAGCCGCGTCAACTTCTCGCTGACGCCCAGCGTCGTCCAGAACTTCCGTAGCGACAAGTGCAAGTTCTGGCAGACGCTGTACGACGCGAGATTCTCGGCCGGGATGTAACTGACGTCAGTGGCTGCGAGGCGCGTGCGCGTGCTTCGCAGCCTTCGGCTTGGCCGACTTCGAAGCGGCTGGTCGTTTCGCGCGCGGTTGCCCGTCGTCGCCGATCACTTCGAACGAGCCAGTCTGTTGACTGAGCTCCTTTTCGTTCGACGCGAACGAGACGAGTGTGTGGGTGTCGAAGTCGAGCACTACGGTCAGCGTGTAGCCGGCCGAACCGAGATACGAGATCGCCCACACGTCGTCGGATACGCGCGCGATCTCACTGTGTTTCGCTTCGGTCGCTTCTTCGCTGTTTCCACCGAGCATGCGGTAGGTGATCGTGCCGTCCTTGCTGAACGTGTGCTCGAAGGTCTTGCCGGCCATCGCTCCCTCGAATGACCAGCGAATCGTCGCACCGTGAATGGGGTCGTTAGTCATGAGATCCTCCAGCGCCTCATACAGCAACGGCTATGCCCAGCTGAGGCCTTGGAGTTACGCGGGGTTATAGCCGCGTGCGGAGGTCATCCAGCCCCATGTGGCGCGTTGGCAGCAGGGTGCGATGCCGCGCCGCGCACGGCGCGCACCACCAGGTACACGAGGACCGCAAACACGGCTCCCGAGATGTCGCACAGCATGTCTTTCTGCGCGTCCCAGATGTCGCCCTGCGAGCCCAAGAACGCAGCTCCAGCGCTGCCACCTTCGATCGCTGCGTAGATCCATTCGATGATCTCGTACAGCGCTGCGACCGTACCGATGCAGAAGATCGCGAACAAATAAGCGACCCACGGTTTCGTCACGAGCTTACGACCGATCAACAGCTCCGCGATACCGAACGCGTAAAAGCCGACCGACACGTGCGCGAAGCGGTCGTAGTGATTGCGCTGAAATCCAAACAGCTTCGTCACGAAGCCAAACGGCACGTGCTCGAACGTGTAGTAACCACCGATCGTGTGTAAGAAGAGCAGCACGCTCGCAAACGCGTAGCCGAGATTCGACAGTCGAATCCGCTTTGCGTACATGACGGCGAGCGTGGTCGCGAGCATCACGATGGGAATGTTTTCCGCCCACCAGACTGCGCGATCATGCGGCTTGATCCCGAGCGCGATGAACAGCAACACGTAGGCGCCGAACAGGAACAACGGAAAGCGATTCGTCGAAGCTTCGGATGAAGTTGCTGCGCTCATGGCCGCGAGCATACGCCGCCGCACCGCCCCTCGACCACGACCGTTATCACCGGATTCGGATACGAGCTCGAGTGGCCGGCGACCAGTGTCACGTAGACCTCTCGCTGCACGAGTTCAGCGTGGTTTGCTCGCTGCGTAAGCTTGATGCCCCGAAAGGACCGTGTGGAGACACCTTAGGACTGAATGCAGCTGCATCGTTCCCGATTCGCGTGCGCGGTGCACTTTGCCGTGACCGTACTCACCATCGTGGCCGCCCTCGGCTGCAACGACTCAGCGCCGCCCGAAGGCGTGGTCGCTGGCGGCGGCGCTGGCGCAACTTCCAGCGCAGGTGACACCGGCAGCCAAACTCCAGCGAGCACCGCGAGCGGCAGCGGAGGCAGCGCCGGAACGGGACACGCCGGAGCAGGCGGGAGCAGGGTCGCAGGAACTGGCGCGGCCGGAACGAGCCAAACCGGAGGCACCGGAACGGTTGCAATGCCGGAGGCTGGCGCATCGGGTGCAGCCGGCACGCCTGCGCCTGACGCTGGTAGCGGCGGTGCCGCGGGTGCACCGGAGCCACCGATGCCGAGCACCGGCCCGCTCTTCCCCGCGAACGGCGCGAAAACCGTGTGCGCGGACCCGCCGTTGCGCTTTCACTTCTCAGGGGCGCCGACCGTCGGGAGCTCCGGCAAGATCCGCGTGTTCGATGCGAGCTCGAGCACCGCTGTCGCCACCGTCGATCTCGCCGTCGCGACCGTCACTCAGACGATCGGCGGCACGCTGTTCACGCTGCCGCGCCCCGTCCAGATCGCGGGCAACGACGTCATTCTGCGCTTGCCCCCTCACGCGCTCAGCTACGGCCGCAGCTACTACGTCACGGTGGACGCGGGCGCGATCAAAGCCCCGGATGGTACGTCGATGACCATCACCGATCCGATGGCATGGCGCTTCGACACAGCAGCTGCCGCACCGAGCAACCTCGCGGAGTTGCGCGTAGCGATCGACGGCACCGGCCAATTCTGCTCGGTGCAAGGCGCCTTGGACGCAGTTCCTGCCCGCAGTGCTACGGCCTCGACGATCACGATCGAAAAAGGCACGTACTTCGAGGTCATCCATGCGGCGAACAAGAGCAAGCTCACGCTGAGCGGGCGCGATCGCAAGCAGACGATCATCCTCGGCGTGAACAACAACGAGCTCAACGGCGGCACAGCGACGCGGTCACTCGTGGGCATCGACGCAAGTAGCGACCTCGTGATCGAGAACCTCACGATCCACAACCTCACGCCGCAAGGCGGCTCGCAGGCCGAAGCGTTGCGGCTGCAGACCTGCGACAAGTGCGTCGTGCGTCACGCCGACATCATCAGCTTGCAGGACACGTTGCTCTGGAGCGGCCGAATCTACGCGAACGACTGTTACATCGAAGGCAACGTGGACTTCGTCTGGGGCACCGGCGCCGCGTATTTCGACAAGTGTGAGATCAAGACGGTCGGCCGAGCCGGTTACGTCGTGCAAGCGCGCAATGACGCGGCCAAATCCGGTTACGTGTTCGTCGACTCGAAGATCACGGCGGGAGCCGGCGTGAGCGGAATCGTGCTCGGCCGCATCGACGTGAGCGTGTACCCTGGGAGTCAGGTCGCCTATCT
This sequence comes from Polyangiales bacterium, assembly GCA_035687405.1. Lineage (GTDB taxonomy): Bacteria > Myxococcota_A > Polyangia > Polyangiales > JAFGIB01 > JADGRF01. The sequence continues at coordinate 153 of DASRXR010000036.1, read as the reverse complement.
GAATTGTCAGATGGGCAGTCACATCGCGCCGGCGGGTTGGACCGTGACCGGCGGAGTCGCTGGTGGAAGCTTACGGTTCTGGGAATATCAGAGCACCGATGCAGCCGGCGCTCCGCTCGACGTCTCGCGCAGGCTCGCGGGCTCGAAACAAAT
>DASRXR010000035.1:0-2700 GCA_035687405.1 Polyangiales bacterium | reverse complement strand
CGATGACGCCGTCGGCGGCGACGACCGGCGACTGGGTGTCGCCTCGCGCTGCAGCTGCGAGCCGCAAGCGTGCGCGGAGGGCGTCGTCGTCGAGCACGCGGCGCAAGTGCTCGGTCAACGCCGGCACGTCGCCGCTCGGGTACACGAAGCCCGACACGCCGTCCAGAAGCACGCTGTCGGGGCCGTAGCAACCGCATGCGTCGCTCACGATTGCGGGTACGCCGAGCGTCTGCGCTTCCGCGACGACCATGCCGTAGGGTTCGAACTCCGAGCTGAGCACGAGCACATCCGCGAGCGACAGCACGAGCGGGATCTCCGATTGGTTGACGAAGCCGACCACTCTGCCGTGTCCTTCGAGCTGCTCCTCGATGGTGGCGCGCTGTTCGCCATCGCCGACGAACACTGCGAGTGTGTCCGTGCGATTCAAGCGTTTGACTGCTGCGAGTACGTCGAGCGGCCGTTTCCAGGGCGCGAGCTTGCCGCAAAACATCACGATCCGTTTGGCGTGCGGGATTCGCCAGCGATCGCGCAGCTCGGCAATCCGTGCGGGAGTCGCGTCGCGTACCGTGTTGCGAAACCGTGCGACGTCGACGGCGCACGGCACGATGAAAACTGCGCGCGGGTCGACGCCGTAGTGCTCGAAGTATTCGCGAGTGCCGCCGCCGCTTGCGAGAAACGCCGCGATCCGTTGCAGGTACAGAGGGAGCACGGCGCGTTTGGTCGCGAGCTTCCAGGTGGCTTTTCCGCGTTCGATGCGCGGATTGCTGTCTGCCCAGAGCAGCACGGGGATGCCGAGTGCGTTGCAAGCGGCCGTGATGAGCCAGTTGTTGGCATGGGCGTAACCGCTGATCACGACTGCGTCCCAGCCTTCGCGCAGCGCGGCGAGGATGCCGTGGTTGAGGCCGCGCGGTGATGAGTCGTGTGGGTCGTGCGTCGGCCACTGGCGCGGCAGAAACCGTGAGTCGTGGCCTGCGAGCAGATCGATGTCCCATGCGAATGAGACGCCAAAGTCTGCATCGAGCGACGGGTCGAGCCCTTGGCGCGAGAAGTAGTACACGCGCAATGTAACGCCGGGTCGGCGCGAGAGCTCCTGCCAGAGCGGCGTGAAGTACTGAATGGGGTGCGAGAAGAAGACTGCGATGCGCATGCGGGCGAGCGAACTCTATCGTGAACCGGTGCTGCGCCCGAGGCGTTTTGACTTGTTGCGCGTTTGGCCTGCGGTTCCTTTTGGGTGTGGACGAGAGGGGTCGCTGCGCGTGTCGCGGGGATTCCGGATGATGTCGCGCGCGTGGGGAGCGTCGTTGCCGTGGGCCGGGCTATGCGTGCGGTGCCGTGGTTGCACGCTAAAACGGTTGCGGCGCGTTCGTGCGGTGGAGGGCGGTGAAAGCTCAGCGGCCGCGCTTCGCTCACTGCGCCCTGGTCCGCGCCGACGTTGAGGTGCAGTGGAACTCGGAGCGGTGTGCGCTGACGTCGAGCGGCGGGCCACTCGGCGGGGCTTCGAAGGCATGCGCGCGGCGATCTAGTTGAGCGTGCATCGCGGGCGCACTGCCACGTCCTGGCCCGCAGACGTCGCCGAAGGTCGAGCGCAGCAGCTACGTTTCGCCGCGCGCCCTCGGCGCTAAATCGGCGCGAGCACGGCGCCTTGCTCGAGTTGCACGAAGCACGTCGGCTCGTTCGCCGAGGAGACGCTCGAGCGCCGTCGAAGGGGTCTACTCGAGCAAGGGCCAGGTTTAGCTGATCTAGAGTTCGCCTCAGTCCACGAGCGCTATCGATCAAATCGTTACGATCGCCAGAGCTCAATTTGCCGAGGATCCACTGTGTCTGGACTCAGTGAAATTGTACGAGTGCTTACCGGTGTGCCCGATGAGGAGGCGGTCGTTTTCTCGCGCCGCTCCGCGTCGCGGTGAGTGTCGTCGTTTGGCCCGCGTCTGTTTTGCACTCGCACGCGTGGCGACGCAGCACTCCGATCAGCAATGCGTCGCTTCACGAACTCACGACCATAGTCTCGCTCCGCGAGCAGAGCGTTGAACGCGCGACACATGAGGCAGATGTTGTCGAGCGTCATTTCTCCACCGCGTGCAAACGGAACGATGTGATGAAACTCGAGATTGCCGCGTGCGCGACATCGAGTTCCATCGGGTGTCACGAAGCGACAACGTCCAGCGTCGCGAGCGTAGACTTGGCGACGCAATGCAGCCGCGATGTGCCGCGTATTCGGGTTTGAAGGTTCACACCGGGGATTCGATTTTGCTGGCTCAGATTCAGGGCAAACCACGCGTGTGGTGGAGCGAGCTTCGTCCGCGCTCGCCTCAGAAAATGAATGCGCGATGTGCCGGCTATTCGGTTTCGACGGCTGGGGTTCAGCGCAAACCGCGTGCGTGGTGGCGCCAGCTTTGTCCGCGGCGGCGTTAGATTCGGAAAGCCGTGACACCCGAGGCTTGTTGGTTTGTCGACTAAACTCTGACTCGCCGTGAACTGCACCTTGTAGCGACCTTCGCGAAGCGGAACGATCGTGCTTGCGTCGGCCGCGCGTCGCAGTGACGGGCTGCCCAGTGACGGGCTGCCCAGTGACGGGCTGCCCAGTGATGCGCGGCCGGATGTTCCGGCATGAGGGCATCGCACAGAGTCAGTCGGCCCACCATCGCCCTCGACCGGTACCGCAACCGACGGCACGGCGGCGGCCGGCAATGCACCGTCATG
>DASRXR010000034.1:0-2245 GCA_035687405.1 Polyangiales bacterium | reverse complement strand
CGGCGTCCGCTATCATCTTCGCGCCCGACGCTACCGGCCGCAGCTCTGGGCTGCTTTCCGCGCCGGACTCGATGCCTGGTTCGAACGCTGGCAACCAGACGCCAAACGCCTCGCCATCGTCGGACCGAGCGGCGGCTACTGCCTGCCCCTCTCCGTCGTGTCTCGCTTCGACGAAGTAGTGTGCTTCGAACCAGACCCAATCGCCCGATTCGTACTCTCACGCCGCCTGCGCGCTCTCCCCGGCGACCGCAAAATCACCTGGATCACACACGACGTCTGGGTCGAACCCGTCCTCCGAGGTGATGGCCCCCGCAGCGGATGGCTGCGGCCCGACACCGCACTCTTCTTCAGCAACTTCGTCGGCCAACTGATGTTCCTCGTCGCTGATCCGGTCTGGCCCGAGTATCAACGCGCGTGGCGCGAGCGCGTCTGGCCACTACTCGAGACCATGCCGTGGGCCAGCTTCCACGATCGGTTGTCCGGTCCGATCGCGCCCACAATCGAGTCGCATAAACTCGACGGCACACGGCTGTCCGACTCGAAGCTCCTCAAGTGGTACGGCTCGCACGAAGCAGGCGAGCTACTCGATCACGCGAGCGGAGATCTACTCCCGACCGGCGCGAGCTACGGATACTTCCACTGGCCACTCACGCCGGATCAGCACCACCTGATCGAAGCCGTGGTCAGCACTACTCCTTCGAAGCGGTGACCTCGAAGCCGAGCCGCGGGAAGTGCACGTACACCGTTCCTGCGCGCTCTTCGCTACGGCGCAACACGATCTCGCTCGCACTCGAATGGACGAGCTCTCCGCTCGTTTCCTCTCGCCCGTAATCCGTTGCGCGCACAGTTACACGCTGGCCTGCGGAAAACCCAACCGGATCAGCAAACGGCTCAGTCGCCGTCCAATCCGCCGAACTCTCGCGGGCGACGCTGAGCGCATCTTCGCTCGAGACTTCGGTGATCTTTGGATCGGGCAACCCCGCGATCCGCTCCATCCAAGCACCAACATGCGCGTATCCCGCGAGCTTCTCCGGCGCCGTGCGCGAGACGATCCACAGGCTGTGGTAGACCGAAAAATCCGCGATGCAGGGCTCGCTTCCCAACAAATACTCGCTGCGCTGCAGCGCGTCTTCGAACCGCTGCGTATACACACCAAAGTTCGCGACCATGGTCTTCGGACCCGGCGTCAACCGCAGCGCGTCTTTGCGCATCGCCTTGCGATCTTCCAGCATCGACTGCTGCTCTTGCGGCGTGAGCCACGCAATCAGATCGTCGAAGCGGGTCGGGCGCATGATCATCGGCACCGACGACTCGAAGAACGCGCTATCCGCCCACTCGGCGAACGATGCAGCTAGCGGCGTCGGATACAAGGTTGGAGCGGGCTGACGCGCTTCGAGCAGTTGACAGATACGCGCGGTGTCGCAGTACACGTGATTCGCGACCTGCAGAACCGGAATCTTTCGGTAGCCCCCGGTGAGAGGTATCAGATCCGGTTTCGGCATCACGGCCGGCGCGCGCACCAACTTCCACGCGAGGCGCTTGAACGCCAGCACGCGCCTGACTTTCTCGGAGAATGGCGAGAGCTGGTACTGGTGAAGAATCAGGTCCGTCATGATGGCTGGTTACCTCGGTGCGCGTAGTTCTTCATGGTATGCACGAGAACCTCGAGCTGTCTGATAGGTTGAGGCGATCGTGCACTTGTCTTGTCCTGCAAAAACGCGGGATGACTGCGCGTGGGCGATGCGAGTAAGCTGCGCCCCCGCTTGGAGTCGGATCACTGCTCTTCTTGCTCGCCAGTTTGGCCGTGCTGAATCTTCCCGCTGCGGTGGGTTCGCTCGAAATCTCCGAATCCGCGCGCGGAGCGCTGCGCGGCGGGGTGTACGGCGGCAATCGCCAGGAGCTCGGCTTCGACAACTTGCTCCAGATCGACGCGAGTCTGACGTGGCCGACGACGGTCCTCTCGCTCGGGTACGGGCCGCGGTTCGGTGTGGCGAGAGTGCTCGATGGCGCGTACCCGATGCAGGTTACGCTGATGCACGACATCGACGTGGGGCTGCAGCTGCGTGAAGGGCGTTTCACTCTCGATTTGGGCCAGGTCGTGAGCGTCGGTCAGCAGAGCTTCGGCCAGCTCTACGGATTTCCGACCGGTGCAGCCGTCGCGGGCACCACCGCTCCGTCCACGACTGGAACCGATACCCCGGCTGCGGGAACGAGCGCAAGCATGTCGGGCTCCGCGATCCCCGCG
>DASRXR010000033.1:0-28098 GCA_035687405.1 Polyangiales bacterium | reverse complement strand
GGGCGCCGTGATCCACAGCCACGCGCTCGATGCGATACTCGTCACGTTGCTGTACCGCGAGCAGTTCGAGTGCACGCAGCTCGAGATGATCAAGGGCATCGCGGGGCACGGCTACTACGACAAGCTCGTGGTGCCGATCATCGACAACACGGCGCAAGAGCGTGACTTGGCTGACAGCATGGCGCGCGCGATCGAGGCATACCCGACGTCGCACGCCGTGCTCGTGCGCCGGCATGGCGTGTACATCTGGGGCAAGGATTGGGTCCAAGCCAAGACGCACGCGGAGTGTTACCACTACTTGTTCGAGGCCGCGGTTCGCATGCATCAACTGGGCATGCGCGCCGAGGTTGGAGAGCGCGAGCAGCCGACGCGATTGGGCTTCGCGCGCGGTTAGTTTCGAAGAATTTTGTTTCGGAAGGAGGGTCTGTCCATGAAGGCACACTGGCTCGATTCGACAGCGGACAGCATCGCAACGCAGGAACTCGTTTCGGAGGGCGTCGCGTATCAACAGCTCAGCACTGCGCCCGCCTCGTACCGTTCGTCGGTCGACATGCTCAAGGCCGACCGCGGTTACGTCGAGGAAGACATCGTCGAGCTCTCACCGAGCACGCCGAACCTCGATGCGATCTGCGCGAAGTTCGTGGACGAACATCATCACGACGAAGACGAAGTGCGCTTCGTGCTCGAGGGCGAAGGCATTTTCGACATTCGTTCGAACGATGATCGCTGGATGCGCATCGTCGTGCAGCCGGGCGACTTGATCGTCGTGCCGGCCGGGCGCCACCACCGGTTCTTGTTGACCGACTCGAAACACATCCGCTGCGTCCGCATGTTCCGCGACGCCAGCGGCTGGGTCCCGCACTACCGCGCAGCGAGCTGAGCTCTCAGCGTTCACTCGAGAAGCGGGGATGACAGTTCGCGCGAGTCGCCTGCGGCGCTCGCGCGGACAGTCGCGTGAGTCGCCTGCCGCGCTCACGCGGCCCGCAAAGCCGGCCGTTTTGCGTTTACGGGCAGATCATGCAGCCGAGCTGCACCGCGAGGTCGGCGCACTGCTGCGTCCACTCTTGGCTGCAACATGACGGCGCCGCATCCGAGCCCAGCTGACGCTGGCAGACGCAGTCCTGCACGAACGCGTTGTTGCAGCCGGCTTCGCCAGTGGGACCGCAGCAGCTCCCGCCCGAGCAATCGGGGTCCTGGAACTGGCAGCCGCAGTCGCACTTGCCGTCGTTCTTCAAGCTGTCCGGGCAGATGCTGATCGACTTGCCCATCGCGTCGCACCACTTCGCCGCGCCATGGCGCAACGTCGGCTTGGCTTCGCACATGCGCGGACTGCAGTCGTTGCAGTCGGGATCGGCGAAACTGCACCCGCAGTCGCAGTTGCCGTCGCTCTCCCAACGCGCTTGGCACAACGACTCGGAGTCGCACCAGTTGAAGTAGCACTTCGGGCTATAGCCAAGTGGCCGGCCTTGGGTGTCTAGACAAGCGCCTTGCCGGCAGACGTTGTTCGTCTTGCACGCCGCCTCGCACGCTTGACCCTCACGCACTGCGTTTCCGGTGCAAATGCCACGGCCGTTGCACGAATCGGGGTTGGTGCACTCGTTGTCGTCGTCGCAGGTCGTGCCCGCGAGGACATCGTCTCCCCCCATGCACATGCCCGCGCCGTCGCACACGTCAGGGCCCAGTATCGTGCCGGTGCAAGAGTTGAGGTCGTTGCACGGCGTTCCGGCGGCGGTATTGCCGGCGGGGATGCAGCGGCCCGAAGCGTCGCAGCGATCATTGGCCGTGCACGGATTGAAGTCGTCGCACTCCCGGCTCGAGTTCGGCGTGCCGTACGTGCAAAGACCGGTTTCCTTTTGACACACGCCTTCGCTGCACTCGTCGTCGAACGAGGAGCAGTCGCGCTGCGGTCCGCCGCACTTACCCGCGACGCAGGTTTCCGAGACGGTGCACGGCTCGTTGTCGAAGCAGTTCATGCCTTCGTTCACGTTCACCGCCATGCACACGCCGTCGCTCGGGTTGCACGTGCCTTTGGTGCACGGCCCATCGTACTCCGAGCAATCCTTCGCGCCGTTGCACTGGCCGTCGTGACACACGCTGCAGCTGTCTTCGCCGCAGCTGCGGCCTTCGCGAATCGCAGTTGCGACGCACTTGCCGTCGTTGCACTCGCCTTGTGTGCACAGGCCAGTCAGCTTCGAGCAGTCTTCGCCATTGCACAATTGCGCCGCAGCATCCGCCGTGCCCGGCGCCGAACCGGCGTCGTCATCGCCGGCGTCGCTCTGCACGATGCGAAACTGGCTGAAGTCGTCGATGAGGCTACAGCCGCTGAGGGCGACGCTCAAAGCGGCGCAACCCAAACGAAGCCAGTTCAAGATCATGCGGTCTCCGCACCCGGCCTTATGCCGCCGAGCATACGCCGACGCGTATGTACTCGCCAAGCCGCTCGAATGCTCGCATTCCGAGGCCCAAAGCGCTGGAAATGGCTGAACCAGGCGCGCGAAGTGCACCCCGATAAGCCTCGACTCCGTAGCAATTGTGCTAAAGCTGCGTCGGCCTCGGCGGCGCGTCGGGCTAAGAGAATCGACACGGAGCGTCATGCTGTACGGAGCGCGTGCATACAAGCTTCTTCAAGGGTTGTTGCTGTATCGCACGGATTCTCACGAAACCATCGCTGTTCAGCTTCAGGGGCACGCAGAGCGGACTCCTGACCAACCGTTCTTGTTCTTCGGCGATCGCCGGTACACGTACGGCGAAGCGAACGCGCTGATCAACCAGCATGCCGCGGCGTATCGCGCGCTCGGCGTCGTGTCGGGCGACGTCGTCGCCCTGCTGCTCGAGAACCGCCCCGAGTTTTTGTGGCACATGTTCGCGCTCCACAAGATCGGCGCGATCTCGAGCTTGATCAACACGCACCTGCAAGCCGAAGCGCTCGCACATGCGGTTCGCATTTGTTCGCCGGTGCGGATCGTCTGCGGCTCGGAAGTTTGGAAGTCGTTTGCAGCGGTGATCGACGCGATCGGTCCGAACACGCGCGCGATCGTCGATGTCGACGTCGATCCAGAAGAACCACAGAGCATCCCTGCGAGCCTTTGGTCGGAGCGCGTGAAAGGCCAGTCGACGGCGAATCCCAGTGGTCCCGGGCCGATCCTGCGCAATCAGGCCGCGTACATCTACACGAGCGGAACGACCGGTCTGCCGAAAGCCGCGATCATTCGCCAGGATCGGTTCTTCCGAGCCGGCCGCGTGTGGGCGTTCGGGGCGTTCGCGTTCGAGCCCGGCGACGTGCTCTACAACTGCTTGCCGCTCTACCACAGCAACTCGGTGTTGCTCGCGACTTCGGCCGTCGTGACCGCCGGCGTGAGCATGGCGCTCGCTCGCAAGTTCTCGCGGACGCGGTTTTGGGATGACGTTCGCCGCTACGACGCGAGCGCGATCATCTACATCGGCGAGCTCTGTCGCTACCTGCTGAACACACCTGAATCGCCGAACGACAAAAACCACCGCGTGCGCGTCGCGTCGGGCAACGGCTTACGGCCCGACATCTGGCGCGAGTTCCAAGTGCGCTTCGGGATCAAACACATCGCCGAGTTTTACGGTGCGACCGAGGGCAACTCGATCACGGTCAACATGTTGAACGTGTTCGGGTCCGTCGGCCCGAGCCTGCCCGGCATGGTGCTGGTGCGTTGGGACGAGGCGACGAACGACTTCGTGCGCGATCAGCAGGGCCGACTCCAACGCGTGCGCGCAGGTGAGCCGGGCATCTTGCTCGGCAAGATCAAGCGTCGCGCGCGTTTCGAGGGCTACCAAGACAAGCAGGCGAGTGAAGCCAAGATCTTGCGCGACGCGTTCGTGCCCGGCGACGCCTACTTCAACACCGGCGACTTGCTGCGCCGCGATCATCGCGCCCACCTGTACTTCGTCGATCGCGTCGGCGACACGTTTCGCTGGAAGGGCGAAAACGTCGCGACCTCGGAAGTTCAAGCGCACCTGCTCAAGTGGCCGGCGGTGGAAGAAGTGAGCGTGTACGGTGTGACGATCAACGGCACGGAAGGCCGCGCCGGAATGGCCGCGCTCGCGCTGCGCGACGGTGAGACGTTCGATCCCGACGGCTTCGCCAAACACGTGGCGCACGGCTTACCTGCGTACGCGCGACCGCTCTTCGTGCGGGTTCGCAAAGAGCTGCAGAAGACGAGCACCTTCAAGCTGCAGAAGACGGACCTGCAGAAAGACAGTTTCAATCCGCAGAGCGTGAGCGATCCGCTTTACTTCCTCGACGCGGACAAGAACCTGTACGTGCCGGTCACGCCCGAGCTCTACGACGCGATCGAGGCTGGCCGCGCGCGCTTGTGAGAGTAGGCGGCTGCCGCTCAGAGCGGCTGACCTGACGCACGCCTGGTAGACTCACGAACTTAACCGCAACGACCCGGCGCGCGTTCGCGAACCGGGTCGGCAAGGTGCAGCGTTCGGTGACTCAGGCGCTGACGCGGGTGAACGCGCCGGACTCGTTCGCCGGGACGTACACGAGGTAACGCAGGATCATGTCGCGCAGCTCTTCAGCGAGCGCGGCGTCGTTCGTGCCTTCGGGATCGCTCTCGATCGCCGCGCGAATCACGCTCGGAACCGCGTTCACGAGCAAGAACACTGCGCGATCGATGTTCTGATGGCGAATCTGATGCCGGAGCGAGTTCAGATGCTGGCGCATGACCTCGGCCAGGGTCTGTTCGAACTCGTAGATGCGGCGAAGCTCGCCGATCTTGGGAACTTCCTGACAGAGCACGTGGTGCAAACGCGGGTCGACGCGGTAGGCGGCGATCAATGCGCTCACCATCACGTGCGCGTTGTGCGGCAGCTCTGCCGGCGTGACGTCATCGAGCGCGCGAGTCACGACCGCAGTCATGCGGCCCAAGTGCTCGTCGACGAGAGCGGCAACCAGCGCTTCCTTGCTCGGGAAGTATTGATAGAGGGAACCGATGCTGACGCCGGCTGCTTGCGCGATTCGATTCGTGCTCGCTCGGTCGTAACCATCTTCCACCAGTACACGCGCCGTCGCCTGGATGATTGCATCCACAGTGGCTTGCGCGCGCGCCTGCCGTGGCCGGCGACGAGGATGCATGATCGGGATCGTTCTCATGAAGCACCTTTATCCAGCTGAGGGCACCGCAACAGCAGCGCCCGAGCGTCCACTCATGGGTCGCCGTACGAGCTGCTGATTTCCAGAATCCATCATGCTGATTGTGACGTGAGTTAGTGGAAAACCGGGCTGCCGTAGCATCATGGCCTACCCCGCAACGGACAGCACGCGAAAAACGCACACCTGTGTCCCCCCATTTTACGGCCGGAAATCCGCGCCTGGCCAAACTGGCAAAGCTTCAGATTCTGCTGGCGCAAATGTCATAGCGAGCGGGTACGAACAGGCAGTTCCTGCGAGAATTCCCGCGGGTCTATGGTTACCACTGTCACGTATGCCCCCGAATGGCAACCTGCCGCTCGCACCGGCAGTCGCGCGGTTCCAGTGCAACACGCCGACGCGTAGCTCGTCCGCAGCGCGCTCGAACGCTTCCGCGCTCGCGGTGAACACGCCAGCTGTCAAACCTGACCAGGTCGAGTTCGCGAGTGCGATGGCTTCGTCGAGATCCTGGACAACGTGGACGCCGAGCGCGGGCGCGAACAACTCGGAATCCGTAAAGCCTGGAGCGAACGCCTGCGCGTTCTCCGCGAGGTGAAGCGAAGGGCGCGCGTAGTGGCCTGGGTGGCCTGCGACTTCGACCGCACCACCCGGGACGAGCGTGCGGTAACCGTGCCGCTCTGCGCTGCGGAGTGCGTCCAGCAGCCGTGAGCGGCTGTCTTCCGAGATCACCGGGCCGAGGAACACTTGATCGTCGAGCGGGTAACCGACCTGCAGCCGGCTCGCGATGGTCGTCAATCGTGCGATCAGCGCGTCGGCGATGCCGCGCGTCACGATCACGCGCGACGTCGCAGAGCAGCGCTGCCCCGCCGTCACGTAGGCGGAAAACGCGATCGCTCGCGCCGTGCGTTCGAGCGCTGCGTCGTCGAGCACGATCGAAGGATTTTTGCCGCCGAGCTCGAGCGCCAGGATGCGATCGAGCCGCTCGCCTTGGCTCGCGATGAGCTTGCGACCGACTGTGACCGACCCGGTGAACATCACGCCGTCGACGTCGTGGTGCGTCGCGAGCGCGCCGCCGACGGCTCCGCTGCCCTGTACGACGTTGAATACGCCTTTGGGGAGGCCCGCGGCTTCGAAGCAGCGCGCGATCCAAGTCGCGGCGCTCGGTGTTCGCTCGCTCGGCTTGTGCACGACGGTGTTACCGAGCGCGAGCGCGGGAAGAAACTGTCCGTTCGGGAGATGTCCCGGAAAGTTGAACGGCCCGATCACTGCGATCACGCCGTACGGTCGATACCGAATCGCGCCCGGTAGATCGGGCAACACACGGTCTTCGGTGTAGCGCATGCCTTCGCCGAGCGTGAGATCGACCTTCCCGATCATCGCATCGACTTCGGTGCGCGCTTCCCAGAGTGGCTTGCCGACTTCGCGCGCGAGCACGAGCGCGATTTCTTCGCGAGACGTGCGCAGTTGCTGCTGGTAGCGGCGGAGGAACTCGGCGCGCGCGGCGAGCCCGAGCTTGCGCCAACTCGGAAACGCGCTGCGTGCTGCCGCGACGGCGGCATCGGGCGCAGCTGCGCTCGTCGCGTACACGGCCGTGATGTCGTTCGTATCCGCAGGGCTCTCGACCCGGAGCTCTCCATCGGCGGGCGCGATGTTGCGGAACGCGCCGTCGATGAAGTCTCCTGGGCGATCTAGGCGGGGCAAGGACATGGACTGATCGTAGCGCTCTTGGCGAAGCTCGGCGTTCGTGAAAGAAGCAGAGGCATGCAGTTCACGGCTTGGACGAAGCAGGGCCAGGTTGCAGGCGAGCGAGCTCGCAGCCCGGTGTGTGTTTTCCGCGGTATCCCGTACGCGCGACCACCGGTTGGTCCGCTTCGCTTTCGAGCGCCGGAAGCACCGCTCGCGTGGCAAGGCACACGCGACGCGCGCAGCTTCGGGTCCGCGTCGCCACAGGACAAAGGCCTCGCGACGGACATCGGGGACCGCTCCGAGGACTGCCTGGTCTTGAACGTGTGGACGCCCGCCGCGGACAATCTGAAGCGACCGACGCTCGTGTGGATTCACGGCGGTGGCTTTACGAGTGGCTCGAGCGCGCAAGAACTGTACGACGGCGAGGAGCTTGCCGCTCGCGGCGGCGTCGTGGTCGTATCGTTCAACTACCGCTTGGGCGTGCTCGGGTTCGGCTACTTGCGCGAGGTGCTCGGCAGTGCCGGTTCCGACCTGCCTGCAAATCTCGGGTTGCGCGATCAACTGGCGGCGCTCCGCTGGGTGCGCGACAACATCGCGGAGTTCGGCGGCGACCCAGAAAACGTCACGCTGTTCGGGGAATCGGCCGGTGCGATGAGCGTGAGCGTGCTCTTGTCGTCGCCGCATGCGCGTGGCCTGTTCAAACGCGCGATCGCGCAGAGCGGCGGCGCGCATCACGTCCTGTATCCCGATCAAGCGTCGCTGATCGCTGAGACGTTCGTGAAGGCGGTCGGCGCGAGTGCGGCACACCCCGAGCGCCTGTTCAAGGCGAGCGCGGAAGAGATCGTCGTCGCGCAGCGCGAGTGCATCAAGCGATCGGTGTGGCGCGGTGCCCGCGGCAAGCGCGTGTTTCAGTCGGGCATCACGCTCATGCCCGTGATCGACGGTGACGTGCTTCCAAACGATCCGCTGACCGCGATCGCGAACGGCAGCGCGCGCGACATTCCACTGCTCGCGGGCTCGAATCTCGAAGAGTGGAACTACTTCTTGTTCTTGAGCGAGCCGGACAAGCGCGACATCGACGAGGTGACGCTGCTAAAAATTCTCGAGAAGCGGCAGCCCGGCCTCGGCCAGGCCGCGGTCGACTTCTACCGCGAGCGTTTGGGCGCATCGCTCTCGCCTTCGGCCATCTATTCGGCCTTCGAATCGGATCGATCGTTTCGCATGCCGTCGCTGCGCCTGTACGAAGCGCTCGCAGCGGATGGCGGCACCGCGTTCGCGTACTTGTTCGACTTCCGCTCGCACCTCTTCCACAACCAGCTCGGCGCGTGTCACGCGCTCGACATTCCATTCGTGTTCGGAACGATCGAGGGCCGCTTCGGGCGCGGCATGACCGGCGGGACCGAGGACGCGGTGCAGCTATCGCGGCGCATGTTGGATGCTTGGGTCGCGTTCGCGCGCACGGGCGATCCGAGTCACGAGCGCTTGGGTGCGTGGCCGGCGTACGACATGTCTAGCCGCGCGACGCTGCGGCTCGGCCTGTCGGTGCGGGTAGAGAGCGATCCGCTCGCAGCGTTTCGGCCGTTCTGGGAAGACCTCGTTTGAACGCAACGCAACGCAATGCGATGCGAGCGGTCAGCCGATGCCGCGCCTGACTTGCTCCAGCAGCTCGGAGCTGCGGGCGGCGACCCTCGGCTGCACCGCAGTAGCCCAATCTCGCACCGGCTCGAAGTCGCTCGCGCGCATCGCCAACCTCGGCCGCGGAGCCAGAATCATCCGCAGTCGATCGGCGACGATGTTCGGATCGGCGTAGGCCTCTGGAATCGGCGCGCGTGCCAACCGGCCGAGGCCGGCGGTGAGTCGCGGCAGGTCTTCCGAGGGTGTGATCGCGAGCTTGCCGTCGAGGCCGCCGCTGACGGCGACATCGAGTGCGGCCGAGTAGAGCGCTCGGCGCTCGGTGTCGGTGCTGAGAACTCCGTCGAGCGTGAGCTCTACGCCCACGTGCGCCACTGCGCGGGCCGTCCCGCGTTCGACGCCGAGTTCGGTCAGGTGGGCGACCGCTTCAGCGCAGAATCCCGTGAAGATCGGCGCTGCGTGAAACGCGGCATCGGTCGCGTAGTGGAGGTCGATGCCGCGTTGAACCTCGGTGTCGGATGCGGAGTGCAAGCGGACGCCGGCCATCCCGACGAGGTCGGGCAACATCGCGCCGAGCACGAAGCGGGCATTGTCCGAATGCCAAGAAGCTACGACGGCGTGGGCGAAGAAATTCAAAGGGTCCTGCCTCGGGTGTGGAGAGCACCGTGCGGCAGATTCGAACCGGCGTCCACACGCATGCACACAAGAGCGTATTACTCCGCGAATTCTAGACGCCCAGCGCTCTTGAGAACCCGCCGACTGCATCGCAGAATTGCGAAGCGAGGTTGTCGGTAGTGTTTCACACGAAGTCTTGGGTGTACTTGAGCGCGCTGCTGGCCGTGGTTTCTGCGGCCTGCGCGACATCGTTGACTGCCCACTCACCGGTGAAGTCGGCAGAAGCGCCGGTCGACGATCAGCTCATGCCGCAGCCATCAGCTGCGGATCCACCAACTCGGCCGGTCGCGCCAGCTCGGCCTCTGCCGCTGACGGCGGCGGATACAGAGGCGCTCGCCGTTGCGGAGCCTCGAGCACCGACTGGCACGACGGGCTCGTGCGCGGATTGAAACAAACCGGCGTGTACACGATCGGGCGCATCGCGTGCTTCGACGATCCGATTTTGCCTAGGCTCAACCCGGCCTCGGGGGCAGCCGTCGACTCCTCGACGGATCGGATGAATTTGCGATCGAGTGCCGCGCGTAGCGGCGAGCTTCCGCTCGCGGCACCGCAAGGTTCCTGACACTCTCCTACATCGGCGTTCCTGTCGCGCCGCCGCCGTTGCCGTAGCGGGCCACCACGGTTACAAAGGTGCCGCTCCGGGCGGTACTCCGCGCGGGCGCGGCGTGCATGAATTTCAACTCGCTCGATTATTTCGTTTTTCTCGGTGTCGTTCTGTGCGGGTACTGGCTCGCACGAAAACAGCTGCTGCGGCTCGCGTTCCTCGCCTGTGCGTCATGCGTGTTCTACATGGCGTGGAACCCGGCGTACCTGTTCCTCATCGTGATGTCGATCACGGTGGACTACGTCGCGGCGCTGCGGATGGACAGCGCGCCGAACCAGAACATTCGGAAAGCCTGGCTCGCAGCGAGCTTGACCGTGAACATGGGCCTGCTCGGCCTGTTCAAGTACTACAACTTCTTCGCCGGCGCGGTCGTCGACACCGGCTCGCTGTTCGGCGTATCGCTCACGTCGCTGCAACTCGACGTGCTCTTGCCGGTCGGCATCTCGTTCTACACGTTCGAGAGCCTCAGCTACACGATCGACGTCTACAACGGCAAAATCCCGCCGACGCGCTCGTTCATTCGGTTCGCCTGTTTCATCACGTTCTTTCCGCACTTGGTCGCAGGCCCGATCGTGCGCGCATCGGACTTCCTCTCGCAGCTGCGTGACAAGCCGCGGATCGGCGCACAAGAAGTCGGCGAAGGCGTGTTTCTGATCGCGACCGGCCTGATCAAGAAGGTCGTGTTCGCAGACTACCTCGCGCTGAACCTGATCGATCGCGTGTTCGACGACCCGAGCGCGTACTCGGGCGCAGAAGTCATGATCGGCCTGTACGCGTACACGCTGCAGATCTTCTGCGACTTCTCGGGCTACACCGACGTGGCGCGTGGTTCAGCGTTGCTGTTCGGACTGCGCTTGCCCGAAAACTTCGATCGACCGTACCAAGCCACGAGCCCGGCCGAGTTCTGGCGGCGCTGGCACATGACGCTCTCGACGTGGCTACGCGACTATCTGTATTTCCCGCTCGGCGGTTCCCAAGTGCCGCCGGCGCGCGCGTATTTCAATCTCTGGCTGACGGTGTTTCTCGTCGGCCTCTGGCACGGCGCAGCCTGGACATTCGTCATCTACGGCATGCTGCACGCGACTTCGATGATCGTGCATCGCTTCTTCTATCGTCGCGCCGGGCGCACCGCCCAAACTGTGGATCCGTTTGCGCTGCGCGTGATCAAAGTGCTCGGCACGCTGCACTTCGTAGTGCTATCTCGAGTCTTCTTTCGCGCGTCCGACCTGCACAACGCGATGGACGTGATCCACCAATTGGCTGCGGGAGGGACTGCACTCTTTCACGTCACCGCCGGCGTCTGGGCCTTGTTGTTTGCCGGCTACGCTCTGCACTATACGCCCCGTGGGTGGTTCGACCTTCTGCGGCAGGGCTTCATCCGTTTACCTGCCCCGGCCCAGGGTGTCGTACTCGCGGGCGTTGCCAGCGCCTTGATGCTCGTTGCGACTGAAGATGCGGTACCCTACATCTACTTCCAGTTTTGAGCCGGCAGTGGACGCCGCGAATTTGGTGGACGTGCCTTCCGATCAAGGTTCGAGCCCGCCTCGCTCCGGGCGAGGTCTGCTGCACTTGGTGATGCTCGGGCTCACGCTCGTGGGCTTGGGCGTGGTCTCGTATTACGTTCCGAGTCTCGAGCGCGTCCGGCCATGGGTGAAGGGCGAGGGCGTACCTGTCGTGCGCCTGTTCACGAGCGATCGGCGCGTCGCCGAGCTGCCGCAGTTCGAAGGCGCTGCCGCGAACATCCCGCGGCTCGCGCCGAACGATCCGGTGCTCGAAGCGCAGGAAGACGCCGAGGACACGGAGACCGATACCGAGGTCATGCAGTTCGGCCTCGAGGTCACGTCGAAAGAGTACGCCGGCGTCGCGGTGTCGATCGAGAACCCGAAGGCGCTGAAGTACTTCTTCCAGGCCCTTCAAAAGGCCGCGAACCAGGAGTCTGGCGCGATCGCGCGCGTCGCGCACTACGGCGACTCGTCGGTCGCAGCGGACGAGATCACGCAGACCGTACGCCGCAAGATGCAACTGCGATTCGGGGACGCGGGTCACGGGTTCACGCTGATGGCGAAGGGCGACATGCACTACGTCCATCGCGACATGACGCACAGCGAGAGCGACGGCTGGGAAGTGAGCTCGATCGTTCGGCGCGGCTTGAAGGGCGGCCACTACGGTTACGGCGGCGTGCTCGCACATGCGTTCGGTGGCGAGTACGCGTCGTTCGGCACGTCGTCGAAAGGCCAGGTCGGAAACGCGGTGTCGCGCTTCGAACTGTTCTTCCAGCGCTTCCCGAACGGCAGTGACTTGAAGGTCACGGTCGACAACGGCGCGCCGCAGACGGTACGCACGCGGTCGGACGCGACCGAAGATGCCTGGCACGTGATCGAGGTGCCGGACGGCCCACATAACCTGAACATCAAGACGACCGGCGAAGTCCGGATGTACGGTGTTGCGCAGGAACGCAAAGGGCCGGGCGTCGTGTACGACGCGCTCGGGCTCGTCGGCGCGCGTGCCGACCGCTTGCTCGATGCCGATCCCGATCACATGTCGGGGCAGATCGCGCATCGCGATCCAGATCTGCTCGTGCTCGCGTTCGGCGGCAACGAAGCGGGCAATGATTGGCTCGATCCCGCGAAATACGCGTCGAGCTTGCGTAAAGTCATCCGCTTGATGCGCGCCGGCAAGCCGCAGATGTCGTGCCTCTTGTTCGCGCCGCTCGATCAAGCGGAGCGCACGCCGCGCGGTCGAATCATTACGCTCAGCTTGTTGCCCGCGATCGTGCTCACGCAGCGCGAAGTCGCGGTCAGCGAAGGCTGCGCGTTCTTCGACACCTGGACTGCGATGGGCGGCGAAGGCGCGATGGAACGCTGGTACGAAGCGCGACCACGCCTGGTGAGCTCGGACTTGCGGCACGCGACGCCAGCCGGTTACGCGATCCTCGGAAACGCGTATTACAAAGCCCTGCTCGAGGGTTTTGCGAACTGGCTCGAAAAGGGCGATGCGGCAGTCCCGAGCAAAGTGCCCGTGGTGCCTGCAGCGGCAACGATCGCAGCGCCGGCGGAAGACGACCCGGGGCGTGAGCCCGAACCCGTCACACTGCCTACCGTGACGGTGAAGGCGAACTCGCCCGTGCCTGAGGCCGCGGCCCCCGCTGCGCCCCGAGCGCCTGCCACGCCCCCCGCAGGTTCAGCGCCCGCTGAGGCAAACCCGGATCGCCCTCACTGATTGCGCGAGCCACTCAAGCTCGCACTCGTCGAGCGCGTTCGGCCTGCAGCTGTCGGCGGTACGGGAGCGGGAGCCGACACCGGCGCGAAGCCGGCCATCAGCGCAGCATGCAGTGCGTTTCCGAGCGCTTCGTAGCCAGTGCGCGTGAAGTGCACGTAGTCCGGAGTCCCGAGCGGTGGCAGTGAGTTCACCCAGCGCAACATCGCGAGCTTGCCGCCCATGAACGCGACCATGTCGAAGAAGCCGCATCCGTACTCGGCCGACAACTGGCGCTGCACTTCGACGATCTGCGTCGTGCGCGGCCGATCGATGAACGTGCCGTCCGGATTTTCGATCGGCCGATCGCTCGGCCCGATCAGCAAGCACGAAGCGTTCGGCACGACTTCGCGCACGCGCCCGAGCACTTTGCGCAGGTCGCTCGTGTAGTTCTCGATCGGTTCTTCGTCGTCGCCGGACTCGTTCGTTCCGTACGCGAGCACGACCAAGTTCGGTTTTCGCCGCGCGAGCTGTTCCCGGTAGATCGCGTCATCCCAGAGCAACTGGTAGCGCGCGCGGGAACCGGGAATACCCAAGCTGTCGACGATGACGCCAGGCTCGTTGCGCTCCATCACGACCCCGAACAACTGCACCGGCGCGTTGCCCTGCGCGATCAACTCCACGCGATGCTGCGCGTCCGCGAGCGAGTAGCGTTCGTAGCCCGGCTTCGGCGTCTTCGACTGCGTATTCAGCGTGTGTTCGACGCCGTCGATCGTCAGGCGCAGCTTTCCGCCGCGCGGTTGTTTGAGGTACCAAAGTTCGAGGCTGTCGGCGTTGCCGGTCAGTCCGGCGTGCGGGCGCGTCACGAATGAGAGCTGCGCGCCTTTTTTCGACTGCGCCGCGGTCAGATAGATCCCGCCGAGCCCGTAGCGATCGTTGACGGGCGTCCTCGCTTTTACGTGCACGCCGTTCCAGCCCGTCGCTTGCTCGAACGTGACGCCGGCGCTGCGATAGCCAGAGACCGCGCGAAGCGGTTGGACGAAGCCGACGCCAGCCTCGCCGAAGCGCGCTTGCAGCTTGCTTCGAACGATGTCGGTGTACAGGTCCGAAGCCACGTGGGAGGCGCCGTAGACCACGACTCGCGCTTGCGTGTGCTCGGTCTCGATGCGCTGGAGCGCCTCGTAAAATGCGGCGAACGCGCGCCCCGAGGCGTCTTCGATCGGCACGTTCACGATCAGCGGCGCATCGGGATCTGTTCCCGGCGGCAACACCGGCGTGAGCTCGTTACCCTCCGCGTCGCGCTTCCAGGCGTGAGGCCCGCGCTGCGTCGGAGGCACGTGCGCTGGCGGTGTGCTGACGACAGGCGGCGGCAAAGCCGCGCGACTTGCAGGCGCCTGCCTCGCGGGTGCGCCGCAGCCGATGTGCCATGCGAAGAGCGCGAAGCCGAAAACCGCCGCTCCGCCTAGCGTTCGGGTGGCCAGCTTCACGCGCCCTCAGGTCGAACGAAGGAGAGTTTCAGCCGCCGCGGCCAGCACCACTGCCACCGCCGCCAGACGGCGTGCTCCTCATGCTGCATGAATCGGTGACGAAGGTGCACTGCCCGGCGAGGCAATACACCGCTCCGGTGCCCATTCCCAATGTCTCGCACGTGGTGTTCGAGGGAGCCATGCACATGGTCGAAGTCGTTACCGGACAGTCGCAGTCCTCGGTCGCGTCCTTCATGCCGTCGCCACAGACGGCTGCAGCATGCCCGAGGGCGGCGTTTGCTTGAACCTGGCCGGGCGGGGCCGCCGGCGCTCCCTCCGCGCACGCAGCGAGCACGAGAGAGCCGAGAAGCGCGGAAACAGGGATTAGCCAGCCGAACCGAGACGACATGTCAGTGCACTCCGTCAGAGGGTTTAGCGTGCGCGAGACGTGTACGCCAATTGCGCCGATCCACCACAGGGCGCACATCGCTGGCGCCCGTTGGGCAAGGTCGGGCGATCACAGGTAGAAACGCAAGAGAGATTTGCGCACTTTACGAACGCCTGTGTAAGTTTAGGCTCGGTCCCCGGAGGGGTCATCTTTCGACGCTTGGCGTTCGAGGGTTCGTATTTCGCCAGCGCCGCTGGCCTGAACCAGTGGCTAGTTCGTACTCTCGAGGCGAGCGATTTCGTAGGGTTCGCCACTGAACTCAACTATCGGCGGAAGTGCAGTAGGAGACGGCGGACGGCGCATGCGGATAATTTACATCGACATCGATACGCTCCGGGCCGACCACCTGGGCTGCTACGGCTACGCCCGAAGTACCTCGCCGAACATCGATCGAATCGCCGCTCGGGGCGTGCGTTTCGCCCGCTGCTACGCCTCCGACGTTCCGTGCCTCCCCAGCCGCACCGCGTTGTTCTCGGGCCGCTTCGGAACGCGCACCGGCGTCGTCAGTCATGGCGGCACGGCAGCCGAACCGTTCGTCGAGGGACCGAAGCGCGGGTTCTTTTCGACGCGCGCGAAGTCGGCGTGGCCCGCGCTCTTGAAGAAGTGCGGGCTGTATACGGCGAGCATCTCGTCGTTCCCGGCGCGTCACAGCGCCTACCACTACTGCGCGGGCTTCGACGAGCTGCGCAACCCCGGCAAGCTCGGGCTCGAGAACGCGGACGAGATCTATCGCCTCACGGAAGAGTGGCTGCTTCGCAATGGCGCGAGCGACAACTGGTTCCTGCACGTGCACCTTTGGGATCCGCACACGCCGTATCGCGCGCCCGAGTCGTACGGAGAACCGTTCGCGAATCAACCGTTGCCGGCGTGGTTGACCGAGTCGGTGCGCGCCGCGCATTTCGCCGGTGTGGGCCCGCACTCCGCCCAAGAAGCAGTCGGGTTCTCGACCGAGTATCCGTACGGTGCATATCCGCGGCAGCCTCGGCAAATCGCAGATATGGCTGCAGTGCGGCAGCTGATCGACGGCTACGACACCGGCGTCCGCTACGCCGACGACTACGTCGGTCGCATGCAGGAGTTGATCACGCGGCTCGGGGTCGCGAGCGACACCGCGTGGATGATCTCGGCCGATCACGGAGAGACGTTGGGCGAGCTGAACGTCTACGGCGATCATCACACCGCCGACGAGCTCACGGCGCACGTGCCGTGCATTCTCGCGTGGCCGGGTCTCACACCGCGGGTGCACGACGCGTTGTGTTATCCGCTCGACGTCGCGGCCAGCGTCGTCGAGCTGGTCGGCGGTGCGGCGCCTCCCGACTGGGACGGCCGCAGTCTCGCGCCCGCGCTCCTCGCATCGCGTGACGAGGGCCGAAGTGAGCTCGTCATCACGCAAGGCGCGTGGACCTGCCAGCGCGGTGTTCGCTGGGGCGATCACCTGTACATCCGCACCTATCACGACGGTTACCACGCTTACCCAGCCGAGCTCTTGTTCGACGTGGTGCGCGACCCGCACGAGCAGCAGGACCTCGCGCCTGCGCAGCAGGAGCTGGTCGCGCAAGGCCGGCAGCGGTTGGCGGCGTGGCATGAAGATGTGATGCGGCGGAGCCCGAACGGTCTCGATCCCCTCGAGACCGTCTTGCAAGAGGGTGGGCCTGCACACACGCGCGGCAAGCTGCGCGTGTACCTCGAGCGATTGCGCGCGACCGGTCGAACCGATTGGGCGGAACAGTTGGCACAGAGTCACCCAACTGACCTCGCCTGAGTGACCGAGTGCCTGCTAGGCTCACGCCGGTTGTGCGACGGTCGAGCCCTGCCGGGGCGTTCGAGGCACTGGAACTACACGGCGCTCATGCAGCAGTGGACACGGACGGCCCTTGTGGTTCTGGTTTTGCCGCTGATGGCGGCATGTGCCGTGATCGTCGATCCTGAGTCGCTGCTGATCCGCTGCGACATGGACCTCGCGAACGAAGGCCAGGATCCATGTCAGGCGCTCGGGCAGCAATGCATGAGCGGCATGTGCCGGCCGTGCGATCCCGAAGCGCGCGAGCTGTGTAACGGCCGTGACGACGACTGCGACGGGAAAATCGACGAAGGCCACGACGCGGATGGGGACGGCTTCACCTGGTGTGGTGGTGGCCGCGTCGAGCTCGCGGATTGCGTCGACAGCGATTCGAAGATTCATCCTCCGTCGATCGAAGAAGACGGCAGCATCGGTAAAGCGCCGGCCGAAGCCTGCGACGGCAAGGACAACGACTGCGACTCGAAGGTCGATGAAGATCGTTCGTGTGCGACGACGAAGAAGTGCACCGAGACGGGTTGCCCCGAGACTCAAACCTGTGACGAGCAAACCGGTGTCTGCATCGTGCCGCGGCCGGTCGGCAGCGGCTGCACGAGCGACTCCGATTGCAAAGCCGGTTTCTGCTTGCGACCCGGCTCGTTCAACTTGCCAGTCGACTTGATGGACAATCGCTGTGCGAGCGCGTGCTGCTCGAACGCGGATTGCGACGAAGGGAGTAGCTGCGTGATCGCGCGGTCCGGCGCGCGTGCGTGCTTGCCGAACAACATCGCGAGCTTCGGATCGCGGAAGCCCGGCGATCGGTGCGGTGACGACGACGACTGCAGCACGCGCTTGTGTGCGCGCAGCGTGTGTCAGACGCGGTGTTTCGCGAGCGAGCAATGCCCGAACGTCGAGTGTATTTTGAGCAACGGTTCTGCGAGCGAACCACGAGTGTTCTGGTGCGGCGAGCCGGTCGGTCGCATCGAATCGGGCGAGCAGTGTTTGAGCATCGGCTGCCGCACGAATTTCTGCACCGACGACTTCGCGTGTGCAGCGCCATGCGCGCGCGATTTGGACTGCGAGAAAGACTCGTACTGCAAGTTCGTCGACGTGCGGCCCGCCTTGATCGGCCCGGCTTCGACGGTTTCGATCTGCACGCTCAAGCCGACGGGTTCGCCCGAAGCCGAGGGCATCGAGCACTTGTGCTGCACGAATGACGACTGCGGCGGGCAGCTGTGCGCGCCGAATTCGCCGCGGCCCAATGCCTGGAACATGAGTTGCCGGGCCGGCGAACAAGTGCAGTGATGTCGGTGTCCTAGACGGGGAAGGGTGGCGGTCGCCTCCGAGCCTGCTAGCTTTCGGACCTCCGATGCAGACTGTTTCGTTGCTCGTGTTCGGCTTGCTGCTCGCGTTCATTCCGGCGCAAACGCGTTCTGTCGCCGCGCAGTCCCATTCGGTAGCCGCGCCGGCGCGCGGGGCGAGCAAGCTCGTCCTGGAGCGGCACAGCGATGCGTGCACGAACCTCGATCCGGCGCAGTGTTGTGCGCAGATGCTCGAAATCGCGGCTTTCAAAGCGACGGGCGATCAGCTGCCGAAAGCGACGAAGACACCGGTGCGCTTGAGCTGTGAAGTGCCCGCCAAAGTGTTCCCGGAGACCTCGTGTCGCATGCTCGCGTTGGCGCGTGGCTTCGGGGCTAAAGATGCGAACGAGTTGTGCGCGCCCGCGACACTCGCGAAGCGCTGCCAGGGCGACAGCACGTGCAAACAGTGCGTCGCCGATCTCGATCGGATGGCATGGAAGTCGTCGCATCGCGCCTGTTACGCGATCACGTACGTCGATCGTGCGTCGAACGACGGCACGAAAGTCGTGAGCTACACGCGCGGAAAGCCGAACCCGAACGGCGCTGTCGTGCGGATGCGCCGCACCGTGTTGCGCTGAACGCGATCAGCCCGGCGGCTGGCGCGGCACGGAGTGTTCCCAGTCCGACAGCAGCGCGCGCAACGCTGCGATGAACGCGAGCGGCTGATCGAGGATCAAGTGGTGGTACGCCTCGGGAATCTCGACCAGTGGAGCGTTGCGATGCAAGAGCTCCACCATGTACTCGCTCGTCTCGGGCGGCACGACGCGACTTCGCTCGCCGCGCATCAACGCGATTCGGCAGCGCACGCTCGACAGGTAGTCCGACATCACGTCGTTCGACGCGCGATGGAACACGCTCGGATCGAACTTCCACGTCACACCGGCTTCGACTTCGCGTAGCGAACGCTCCGCGATGTAGTCGATGATGAACGCGTTTTCGCACGGCTGAGCCGGCACCAACCGGAAGTGCTGCTTTGCGGTCGCGCGATCCGGATACACCTTCGGATTGCGAAACTCGGTTCCGCGCCTGCCGCTGTCGCTCTCGGGGTCGGGCTTTCGCACCGGCGCATCGACGATGATCGCGCCTGCGAGCCGGTCGCCGTACACCGACGCGGTCACGATCGACACGATGCCGCCCATGCTGTGGCCGACCACGATCGGCGGACCGATGAAGCCCGCCGCTTCGATCACGCCGATCACTTCATCCGCCCAAATGCGTCGCGGATAGCTCGGACGACGTCCGCTATCGCCGTGACCGCTCAAGTCGAACGCGACTACGTGATAGCGCTGACTGAGAAGCGGGGCGAGAAAGCTCCACCAGTGCGCGTGTGCTGCACCGCCGTGAATCAGAACGACGCCCGGTAGTTTCGGATCGCCCCAAGCCATCCGGTGGATCGGGCAGCCCTGGACCTCGCTTACGTCGTGCCGCGGAGTTTGGGCGATGGCGTCGCGAAACCAGGACGGAGCGTCACTCATTCAGCCCGTTCTACCCCAGGAAGCGCCCGCTACGAAGATCTTCGACCGCACGCTGGACCTGCTCGCGGGTGTTCATGACGAACGGACCGTAGCGTGCGACGGGCTCTTTCAAAGCCCGACCTGCGATCACGAGCAAGCGCGCGCCGAGCGCGGCACTGCGCATCAGCAGCGGGCCTTCATGGCTCAACACGCCCAACTTCCCGCGGCTGACTTGGGTCATGCGACCCGCGCCGATGACCTGCACCGCGCCATCGAGCACGTACAGGCAGGCGTTGTGTCCACTCGGTATCTCGATCAGCTGATCGGCCGCACCCGCGAGTGTCACATCGAGATAAAGCGGTTCGATCGCGATGCCGTTTGTTGCGCCGCGTACGCCCTCAAACTCGCCGGCGATGACGCGAACCTTGCCGTAGCGACCGAGCGAGACTTGCGGGATCGCAGCGGACGGGATGTCTTGGTAACGCGGCTCGCAGAGCTTCTCGCTCGCAGGCAAGTTGACCCAGAGCTGAACGCCCCAGAGCTGCCCGCGATCCTGGCGCGGCACTTCGGAGCGAATGACGCCGCGACCCGCCGTCATCCACTGCACGCCACCCGTCTCGAGCACGCCATGATTTCCAATCTGATCACGGTGCTCCATGCTCCCTGCGAGCATGTACGTGACGATTTCGAACCCGCGATGCGGATGATCGGGAAAGCCCGCAACATAGTCGGCACCGTCGTCCGAACGGAGTTCATCGAGGAGCAGGAAGGGGTCGAGATCCTCGAGAGCGGGCGTGCCAATTGCGCGAGAAGACCGGACTCCCGCGCCATCTGAAGTCGCCTGACCACGCACGAGCTGCGTGACTTCCCGCGTTGTCAGAAGGGCGTTGTTAAGCATGCTTAGGTTTGTGGCGAGTGGTGGGTCGATGCAAGCCGGCGGTATGCATCGGAGCCAAAGAACGACGAAAGCCCGCTGGAGTGTAAGCGCGGACGGCGGCTTCGCGAGAGCGCGCCCGCCACTTTCTTGGGGGACAGTGACCTGCCCCGATACGATTGCTTTCGCAGAGCACGAAGCTTCTGTGGGAAGGCAGCGCGTATGTTGCAAACGAGCGTTCAGCGCCGCGCAGTACGCAGGGCAGTTAGGATTGAGTGTCAGGCCGTACAACTGCAAGAGTTTGAGTTGTTTGGCGAGCGAGTCCTCGACCTGTCGCCAGTCGGCATGCTGGTGTCTTGCAATCGTACGACGCAGATCGGCGATGACGTTTTAGTCAGTTTCAAGGCACCTGGCGCCGATGCGCCATGGTTCGACGCCGAGGCGGAAGTGGCGCGCGTGATTCAAGGCTATCGCGTGGCAGACCCTGGGTATTGCGCGGGATTACGCTTCACGTACTTCGAGAAGAGTGCACGAAACGAGCTCTTGTCGCGGCTTGCCGGCCTGCCTCCACCGCTTCCACAGCGGCGCTTGCGGACGGCGCGCGAACGCGCGAGCAATGGTTTCAAATCGGCGCGCAAAGGTCTCCGGCCGAGCGTGACGGCGTCAGTCTGGTTCGACAAACCCGATCGCGCGCGCACCTGGAGTCCCGGTGATTCAGTCGTCGTGCGTCAGATCCTGATGTTGCATGACGAACCGATCATACCTCTCACGCGCCGGCGCGCCTCACTGTAGCGATTTGCGCGCAGCGGTCGTGGCGTCTCTGAGCGCGGGCGACAGGTTCGGTAGCGCCAACAGCTGATCGAGTGCGTAGCGCGCGTCGTCGAGCCGGCGCATGCGCTGCGCCAGCACTGCGCGCCGCCACCAGTACGCGGTCTGCTTCGGGTTGCGCTCGGTCGCGAGCGCGTAGTGCGCGAGTGCAGCTTCGGGGCGGCCGAGCACCTCCTCCACGTTCGCCAAGTTGAAGTAGTGCGTGGACGATGGCTTGGGAGACGCGACGCGCGGGTAGAAAGCCTGGGCGCAGAGAAGCGCTGCGACGACACACGCCGGGATCGGAAGCGCACTTGCCGGCAGTGCGCGCCCGAGTCGTCGCGCGATCGTGTCCAGCGCTCGACCCGCCGCAAACGCGAGTGGCACGTACAGCGGTAAGCGGTGCTGCGCCGCGGTGAACCAGACGAGGTTCGCAACCAAGGTTGCGAACACGAGTCCGTACAGCACCCAGCACAGCGCTGCGTGTGTGGGGTCGTGTCGTGCTTCTCGCGCACGCCGATACAGAATGAACAACCCGAGCGAGCCGAGCCCGAGGACGATCCCGAACGGCAAGCCGAATGGAAACGCCGCTCCGACGATCTCTTGCTCGCCCAAGAGATCGTAGTCGTGGACGTAGGCGTGGTTGCCCGAGAGCGCCCAGAGCTTGCGTAGCTCGAGCAGGAAGTACTCGAATGGATGATTCGAGATGAAGTCGAACGCGCGCCGGTAGAGCGCGCCGCCGATGGCTGCATCGAGATCTGCGCCCTGCGCATGGATGCCGAGGCGCGCCGCGAGCTCGTCGCGCTCGAGATAGACTTGGCCGCCGAGTAAGCCGCCGGCATCGTTCCAGCGCCCGTTCGATTCGGGGTTATTGCCGATCAAAAACGGGATCCCGCCGCCGTGGCTCGGAAACACGGTCGGTGTACCGGTGACGACCCAGTTGCGAAGTGCCATCGGCGCGAGCGCTCCGGCGAGACCGATCAGCACGCCGAGCGCGAGGAGCGTTCGACCAAATCGCGAACGACGCTGAGCGGCGAGCCACACCGCGATCGCGCAAAACGGCGCGATCAAGATCAAGTTGGGCCGCGCGAGCGCGCATAGACCCGCGCTCACTCCGACGACACATGCGTTCGCGAAGCTCGGTCGATTCAGACTACGCGCGAATGTCCAGAGCAGGAGCATGCAGGCGAACATCGCGAGCACGACGCTCAAGTACTTGTTCTCGTAGAACGAGACGTCGGGGCAGGCGAGCAGAACGATCAAGCTCAAGAGCCCGACGCGCGGTCCGAAACACGCGCGCGCGGCGAGCCCGAACAGCGCGAGGCCGGCGACTGCGGCTATCAGCTGCAGGACCAGTCCGCCGACGACGCTTCCGTTCGGCAGGATTCCAGCCGCGAGCAGATAGGCGTACGCGCCTTGGAGGTAGAACGGCTTCGAGCCCCAGTACGGAAACGCGAGGATGTCGCGCGCGGCGTCTTCGTAGACTTGTCCATCCGCGATCGTGACGAGCGCGAAGGGGTCGTTTTGCAGGTAGGCGAGGTGGTAGAGGCAACGCTGGACGCCGAGCGCCAAGATCACGGCCCACAAGACGTAGACGATGATCTCGGGACGAGTACTGCCGCTCGGAGCGGCAGGCGTTTGGTCGGCCGCTCCCCTTGCCGAAGAGTCGGCACGCGGACTTTTGGGCGGAGTGCCCGGTGCGACTGCAGGTTTTGCGACTCGCTCCGGTCTCCACATGCGAGGTTCAACTCCGCTTGGTCGGTTTACGTCGCGGACGGCTGCTCGGGCGCGCCGAGGTGGGCCGAATCGGGCGAGGGCTGTGTCGGGTCAGCTCGTCCCACTTCGTGATGCGCGGATCCTCCGGACCCACCATGTCGACGAGCCAGCCGCGCACGAACGCGGCATCCACCGGCGGTTGCTGCACTTCGATCAGTCGAGCTAGATCCACTAGATCTTTCGGTCGAAAAAACAGCATTTTGAAGACAGCGAGGGACTCGGGCGACAGCACCCAGGTTTGCCGATCCGCGAGCGTGACGCGCAGCCGCCGCGTCAGTGCCTCATCGTAAAACGGGACGCTCGGTACGAATACATCCACGCGATAACTGCCGTGCGGTGCGGCGAACATGCCGCGCTCGCGAGCACCGCGCTCGGCGTCCGCCAGCTCGATCGCGACGCCGGCGTTTCGAAGGACCGCGACCGCCGCCGGCAGCTCTTCGTCCTGCACCCACAGGTTCAAATCCACGTCCGTGGTCGCGCGGGGCTCGGACCACGCGCTCACAGCGATCGCGCCACCGAACGCGTAAGGCAGGTTCGCGGCTTCCAGATGATCGATCAGGCTCGTGACGACTTCGACGAGGCTCTCAAGCCGCGCGTGCACGACGCCCCTCGGCGCACAATCGCAACCAGGTGGCTTCGGCTTCGGCCGAGAGCGGGGCGCGGCGCATCAAGACTTCGTGCGCATCGGGCCGGTGCTGCAACACTGCGCGCGCGAGCTCGCAGGCTTGTACGAAGTGCTCGAGGCGCTCCGACGGCGACATCGCTCGGAGTTTTTCGAGCTCGTCGGGTTCGTGCGTGTGAAGCCACGGAGGAGCTGCAGCCATGTTCGAAAGCATAGCGCATCTGGTCGGTCTGCTCGCGCGGCTCTTCGGAGCCGAGGCAGCAGGCGCAATCGTACATTCAAGTACTTGATTTTGCTTGCTTTGGGGGTCGAAGCATCGAGATGTGTGGGATGCCGTCCTCGTCGTATGGAGCCGATGCCGGCGCGAAACCGAAGGCTGCGTAGAAGTATTCGAGGTGCGCCTGCGCGCTGATTCGAACCGGATCCGAGGGAAAGCGATCGTCGAGGCGGTCGAGTGCGCGCGCTAAAATTTCGCGCCCGAGGCCGCGACCTCTGAACGCCTGGGTCGTGATCACGCGGCCGATCGAGCGTTCAGTAAAGCGCGGGTTCGGCTCGAGCACGCGTAAGTACGCGGCAACTGAGTTGTCAGACCAGCCGACGAGGTGCTGCGCACCCGAATCGAACCCGTCGAGATCCTGGTACGCGCACGCTTGTTCGACGATGAACACCTGCATCCGCGCCTGCATGATCGCGTAGAGCTCGTAGGTGGAAAACTCGGACAGCGCATACCACTGCCAACGGACCATGACGCGATTGTACGGCGTGCGTTACACTCAGTCACATGGCAGAGCGGGCGCTGATCATCACGCATCGGGACGTCGAGTGGCACGACGCATTCCTGCGTTACGTGCCGCGCGTGTTCCCGCGGATCAGCTTCCGCGAGTGGTACGAATACGGCGGCTGGGACGACCGCTACGTCGCCTACGCGATCGCCGAGGGCGACCGCATCATCGCGAACGCCTCGGTCACGCGGATGGACATGCTGCTGAACGGCGAGCGGATTCGCGGTTGGCAGCTCGGCGCGGTCGGGACGGACCCTGAGCGCCGGAAGCGCGGGCTGCAGCGCGAGATCATGCCGCGCGTGCTCGAACATTTGCCGGCGGGCGAGCTCGTGTTCTTGTTCGCCAACCATCACGTGCTCGATTTCTATCCGCGCTTCGGTTTTCGGCGGGTGCGCGACTGCATGTTCGAGATCGAGACCCGGACGGTCGAGCCCAGCAGCTCACGGCTGCGGGTGCTGGACCTCGAGAGCGCGGATGATCGCGCGCTCCTGCAGCGGGTGGCTGCGAAGGCGGCGCCGGTCACGACCGACTTCGGCGCCGAGAAGTATGGGCAGCTCGTGATGTGGTACTGGAGCAACTTCTATCGCCAGGGCCTGCGGTATCTGCCGGAAGACGACGCGATCCTCGTCGTCGAGCAAGGTGAGGACGTGTTGCGCATTCACGACGTGCTCGCGGAGGGGGCGCTCGATCTCCCGGCGTTGCTTCCGCGGTTGATCACGGCGCCGATCCACAAGCTCGAGTTCGGCTTCACGCCGAAGCGCTTTTGGGACGAGACCGTGTCGCGTCCCGACTACACGGACTCGCCGTTGTTCGTGCGCGGTCCGCACACGTTGCCCAAAGGGCCGTTCAAGTTCCCACTGTGCGCCCAGACTTGAAGGTCAGCGGCCTTTGAAGTCGGGCGCGCGCTTCTCGAGAAACGACAGCATGCCTTCGCGCGAGTCTTCGGTGCGAATCAGCGCGAGGAACTGCAGATAGACGTGGTGCACGTGCTCGTCGAACGATTCGCCGAGGCCCATCCGCATCAAGCGCTTCGCGGATTGAACCGCGAGCGGCGCGTTTGCGGCCATCTCCGCGGCGAGCGCGCGTGTTCGCGGTAGGAGCTCCGCGTCCGGTACGACATGGGAGGCGAGACCGAGCTCGAGGCATTCCGCAGCTGACAGCGTCCGTCCCGTGAAGATGATCTCCGCCGCGCGCGACCAACCGACCAAACGCGGGAGAAACCAAGTTCCGCCCGACTCGGGGACGATGCCGCGTTTGACGAACGCCGGTGCGAGCTTCGAGCTTTCGCCCATCAGGCGGATGTCGCAGCCGAGTGCGGTATCCATGCCGTAACCGGCCGCTGCACCGTTGATCGCGCACAGCGTGGGTTTGTCCATGTTGAAGAGGACGGTCGGAGGCGCGGTCTTGAGATCGAGCGTGACTGGCGCCGGTGCGTTCGCACCGATGGCAGCTTGGCCATCGGCTCCTTTCGCCGATCTGTCAGTGGCGCTCACGAGGTCGAGCCCGGCGCAAAACGCGCGTCCGGAGCCAGTCAGGATCACCGCGCGAACTTCGGGATCGCGGTCGGCTTCGAGAAGTCGCTCCGAGAGCTGCGAGAGCATCGTGCGCGAGATCGTGTTCATGCGCTCGGGTCGATTGAGCGTGATGGTCGCGACGCGTTCCGAGACGTCGTAGAGGACTTCCTGCGCTGAGCCGTTCATGAGCTTCTCCAAGCGGTTCGAGGCAATTGATGCGAACGCGCGCGGCGGAGCTTAGCGCAGTCGTTCGCCGGAGGGACCCGCACGTCGCCTGGCTGGTCGACTCAGTTTGCAAATGCAGCAGTCGCCAAAGCAGCCGGTCTTTGGCCCAGCCCCCGATTTCTTGGGCAGAGCGCTGCGCATATTCACCAGTTGGTGTTGAGCCTTGAGCCGATTCCGATTACATCGTGCACAACTCGAATGTGGGCAATCGAACGGCGCGCCGTCTCGGTCTGCGCGCTGGACCGTTTTCCTCAGGAGATCCGAGCATGCTGAAACACAACCTGATCCGCGTCGCGGTCCTAGCTGCCCTCAGCGGCGCCGCGAGCACGTCACACGCGCACTTCAAGCTGCTCACGCCGGCTTCGTGGTTGACCGAGGACACGACCGGTGGCCCGCAAAAGGGTAGCCCGTGCGGCATCGGCGGCGCGGACGACGTGAATCCACCGCCGATGAGCGGCAAGGTCACCGAGTACAAAGCGGGCGAAGAGATCGAAGTGACGTGGGTCGACACCATCGCGCACCCGGGCCACTTCCGGATCGCGCTCGCGGAGAATCGAACCGACCTCAAAGATCCCACGATCCAGCAGGATAGCTTTTGCAGCTACGACGAGGCGATGGTTCCGAAGGCAGCGACTGGGAACGTGCTCGCGGATGGCGTGTCGTTCCGCAGCCGCACGGGTTTCAGCGCAGCGGCTGGCACGATGTTCTCGCAGAAGGTCAAGCTGCCGAACACGCCCTGTGACAAGTGCACGTTGCAGGTGATGCAGATCATGGAGAACGACCTTCAGTCGATCTCGAACTGTTATTACTTCCACTGCGCCGACATCAAGATTCTTCCGGCCGCGAGCGGCGCTGCGGGTTCGGGCGCGGCAGGTGCTGCAGCAGCGGGTGCAGGCGGCGCGACTGGAGCCGCTGGTGCGAGTGCCGCGGGTAACACTGCAGCCACGGGCGGCGTGTCTGGTGGAAGCGCGGGGAGCAGCGGTTCAGTGGCGGGAGCGGCTTCGCGTGCGGGTTCGCCTGCAACCGCGACGGCGGGCTCGGGCGCGGCCGGCACGCTGAGTACGGCAGCGGGAGCTCCCGCGACGACTGCGGCTGGCTCGATGGCGAGCGTCACTGCGGGAATGCCGGCGACCGGGACGACCACAAATGCCGTGACTGGTGCACCGACCGCCTCGACAGACTCGAGCGGTTGTTCGGTTAGCGGTGTTGGAGCGACGCGTGGCGCTGCCCCGAGTGTCGTAATGGTCAGCGCGATGTTTCTTCTAAACGCGCGACGCCGTCGGCGTGAACTTCGTAAACGAAGTACCAACAAAGCGAGCGACACACGTCGTTGACACTTCGCGAGTGCCGTCAGAAGAATACGGCTTCTCGCTAAGGAACTCAGAATGCGCGAAGCACGAGCTGAAAAGGTTGCAGCTGCCAGCGTCGACATACTCGAGTTGGACAATCAGCTCTGCTTTGCGCTGCACTCGGCCGCACGGCAGATGATTCGGTCGTACCGGCCGGTGCTCTCCGAGCTCGACCTCACGCACCCGCAGTACTTGGTGTTGCTCGTCCTCTGGGGCTGGGCGCGAGACCGTGAGAAGCGGCCGACGATCAAAGCACTCGGCGAACGACTCGACCTCGACTCCGGCACGCTCACCCCGCTCTTGAAGCGATTGCAGGGTCGAGGGTTGATCACGCGTACACGTTCGAGCGACGACGAGCGCGAGTTGTTCGTGCATTTGACGCCGGCTGGCGTCGCGCTGAAGAAGCGTGCGCGGCGCGTGCCGGCGCAGCTGCTCGAGCACTCGCCGATTCCGCTGAGCAAGATCGTCGAGCTCCGAGAACAACTGAAGCAGCTGCGGGCGGCGCTCGCAGAAGCTTCCGAACAAGCCGCAGCCCCCTGAGATCACTGACGTTTACGGCAAGTACGGGGTAGTCGCGATCTGGGTCGCCGTTGCTTACCAGAATTTTGTCTGGTATAGCGATCTACATGCCTCGGACGCCTGCCGGCGAAACGCGTGAGAGTGTGTATCGGTTCATGCGGGAGCGGCTGCTCTCGGGCGAGCCGCCGACTTTGCGCGAGCTGCAGG
>DASRXR010000032.1:0-2046 GCA_035687405.1 Polyangiales bacterium | reverse complement strand
CCAGAGAATCTGCTCTCGTTCCTCCGCGAGAGCCTCACTGAGTCTCGCATCGGCACTGAACCGGTTCAGCAACTCCCGGGTCTTCTGCGACATCACGCGCTTGGCGACAGTACTCGCGACGGTGGTTGCGCTGCTCCAAGGATCGATCACGGTTCCCTCGCCACAGATGCTGTCAGCCATATAGCGCGCGCCGTGCCTAGCCTTCAATCGCTCGCGCCCCCGCCGGCTCCCGCAGCGTTCGAGAGATCGAACCACTCGGCGTAGCGAACCCGCGATCTGGCGCGAGCTACATCGAACAGCTCAGTGCCCTCGGGGACCCAGGCGTGGCGAAGGTCGTCAATGGCGTGGAGACGTTCCCGCTCGTTCCGATCGCCGTCGGCGTGTATTCGACCGCGTTCAACGTCTTCAACGCCGCGGTGTTGTTCCCGTTCATCGGCGTATTCGAGCGCTGCTCTCGAAGGTCGGTCGCGACGACAGCGAAGACGTCGAGGATTATTGAATACCGAAAGTTCTCACGATGCCACGAGCCAGGCCATGCGCGCGGTGCAGAGCTCCGCAACGGAAACGAGCGAGGAGATCGAAAAGCGGTCGCCACTGCTGCTCCAGCTTCGCGAACGCGCGCTCCGTGCCGACGACATCACTGCGAGCGAACGTGGCGCACTGATCGCGCTTTTGGGTAGCGTCGAACGCGTCTTCCAGCAGATCGATCGCATCATCGCCGAGCGGATGTCGGTCGACCGCAGCGTGCCTGCGAGCACCGCACAGGTCACTGCCCCCGCCGGCGAGCGGCGCATCCTGCCAGACCCGGCATGAGCTTACGGGCGGCCGTGGATGTCTTCACGGCCGCCCGTTCACTTGCTTGGTGCCGGGACAGCTCAATCAAGGCGCGCGGTTTACCCACGGCGTTGCGTCGTAGATCAACAGGTCGGCCTGATTGTCAGACTCAGTCATGAAGTAAAAGCGCAACGCGCCGTTTCCGAGCGGCTCAGCCCAGAAGGCGTTGTGCGTGAGTGCGAGTCCAGGATTGGGGCCGGTGCCCTCGTCAATGAACTGATTGACCGGAACCTGGTACTCGGGCCTGTTACGCCACAAGTCGACGAGCTCGAGCCCACCAAACGCGATGCTCGTGCCACTCGGCGTCGAATAGCTGCTGACGCCGCCGCACAACATGAAGCCGCGACCATGAAAGTGGCAGTCTTGATAGTCGATGTACGCCGCAACGTTAGGCATCCAGTCCGTCGACGTGGGTTTGCCATTCGAGAGTTTCCAGGTGTAGAGACGGCGCGAACCCCAGCTGACGCCGTGGAGCGTGCCGCGGCGCGCATCGTGAACTACGCCACCGATGTGGTCGTCTTCGCTGAACACGGCTTCGCTCGCGAGGGTGGTCGGATCGACTTTGTAGATGGTGCTGTGGCTGTTCGGCCGGTACTGCGCGACCGGAACCCAAAGCGACTTGCCGTCGTAGTCGATCCCACCGGGATGGTACGTCGAGCCAGTGGTGAGCTCGATTTTCCCGAGCAGTTTTCCGGTCAGGTTGAACTTGAAGAGCCAGCCGCGACCGGCGCCTTCAGTGCGATCGATCGAGAAGTCGTACGTCGAGTCGGTCGTCACGTTCACGTCGCGCATGGTGCTCTCGAGCACCTCGACGGCGGAGACGAACAACGTGTCACCAATCTTGACGAGGCCTTGCGTGTGGAAGGTCGGGAAGTCGACGACGACTTGATCGACCTTCGTCCAGATCGTGTTTTTGCCGAGTAACTTGAAGGCGCGGGTGGTCGCGTCGTCGCGAGAGTTCGTCGGAACGAGCGACGCAACGGGCACGTCGACTGGAGCTTCAGCGCTAGGGGCTTCTGCCGCTTGCGCTTGAACGCGAGCTGCAGCGCCGCCGAGCGCGGCAACGGTAAGGATCAACGACAGTCGTGAAGAGATTTTCATGGACACCCTCGATGTTTGGGGGTGCCACGATCGCAGCGCGCGATGACGCTCGTGCCACGGGCCGGCGACAACTCTCGCTGTCGTCAGGCGGTGCGCGACTATTGCGATACG
>DASRXR010000031.1:0-2156 GCA_035687405.1 Polyangiales bacterium | reverse complement strand
AAATGCTTCGACGTCGGGCATGACGGCCCTCGGAGACCAGGAGCTCCTCGTGATTCTCAACCGTGCTCGTATGCTGCTGAGCGATCCGGGCAACTGGAGCCCCCGGTACTACGCCGAGGATGAGCATGGCCGCTGGGTCCCGGTCGGTAGCTCGGCCGCCGTCCGTTTCAACCTCGAGGGGGCTTTGGTCCACGCCGCGGGTCGCGATGTTCGTGGAGCTTTGCCGGCAATTTTCGAGATTTTTGGCGCGGTGTCGGCCGAAGCGCTCGCGCGCCTCAAAAACGCGTCGACGTCATTGACGCACCGTGAAGCCGTCGCCCTCATCGACGACGCGATGGCCAAGTTGAGCGCGCCGAGTGTGCCCACCCGGTCGGAGCTACGGCCGCGAGCCATCGCGCCCGGTGACGCGACCCGGCGCAACTCGGGAACGGATGGCGACTAAACCGCCTCACTGCGACAGCACTGGACGTAGCCGCCCTGGCGCGGCTTAGGCTCGGTCGCACGTAATGACGGCGTCGCGCAGCTCGTAGCTCATCAGCGGCGCGTTCCAGTGCATGTCCGGTGCGCGCTCCAGCCGAATGCCCGGCACGCGCATCAGGCGATCGAGAAATACGCGCGTCTCGCTCAGCGCGACCTGCCAGCCCGGACATCGGTGCGAGCCATCGCCGAAGCTCATGAAGGTGCCGTTCTGGTTCAGCTTCTGCGCGCGGTCGGGGTCGAACGCGTATGGGCATGGACCTACCGCGGCCTCGTCGCTGTTCACGCCCCGCAGGTCGACAGCATACTTCGAGCGAGCGCGCACCGTGCCGCGTGCGTTCGTCTGGATGTCCTCGTCGGCCCGCCGGTAGATCATCGCGGCGATCGGCTCGAGCCTTAAGATCTCCATCAAGATCGCCATCTGCCCGTCCTCGTCGGAGGCGACGAAGCGTTCGCGAATGTCCGGTCGATCGAACAAGTGCCAGGCGGCCATCACGATGAGCTCGCGCGTCGTGACCATGCCGGCGGTCGCATAGGTCATGCATTCGATCATGATCGCGCGGTCGGAATAATTCTTGTCGAGAGTCTGCGAGATGATGTCGTCGCGACGCTCCTTGCGCCGCTCGCGAACGGCCGGCATCACATCGAGGAACATAAACTGCGTGCCGTAGAAGACTTCGTTGAATTTGTTGATCAGCCGGCGAATGCCTGCCGCATTGCTGAACGTGCTTGCCAACAATGTCGCGAGCCGATGCGACATCTTGCGCCGATCGCTCGCGGTCAGGCCGACGATCTCCGATGCGACCGCGACCGCGAGCTCGAAGCTGATCTCGTCTAGCCGTGCTCGGCCCGATGCACGGAACTGCGCGACCAGCTTGTCGGTGGTGCGCTCCATGACGCCGAGATAGCGAGTCTGTATTGCCTTGGGCGTGAAGAACTTGACGATCGCAGCGCGCCGTTTGTGATGCAGCTCGCCGTCGAGAAAGAACACCGGCACGTGCTCCGGGTTGCCGACGTCGACTTGCTCCGCGCCGGCGCCGTCCTGCTTGATCTTCACGTGCCGTAA
Organism: Polyangiales bacterium; assembly: GCA_035687405.1. Classification (GTDB taxonomy): domain Bacteria; phylum Myxococcota_A; class Polyangia; order Polyangiales; family JAFGIB01; genus JADGRF01. Next base: position 613 of record DASRXR010000031.1, on the reverse strand, counting down.
GATCTCGCGCGCGAAGCCGAAGTCGCCGATCAGCTCCACCCCCGGCTCCGCGCGCGCGTTGCGCGCGACGAGCTTGGCAGACTTGCGATCATCGCGATTTAGCTCCATAGCGCCGCTCCTTTTTGAGACACCGTGAGTCGTATCTACGTCTGCGACGTCGGCGTCAAGGATCGACTGCGATATGAGCTACGTAGCTCGTATCAGCTCGCGGTGCAGGATCGGTGCGATGACCAAGCGATTGAGGATGTCGGCGATCTGATCGAGCGTGCACGTGTTCGGATGTTGCAACCACCACGTGAGGATCTCGACGACGCCCGACACGCCGAATGCGACGGCGAGGTCGGCGGGCACGCGTGACTGCGGTCGTGTGGCGGGCGATTGATCCTTTGCCAACTGTTGCCCCTGGCGCGCGAACTCTTCGCGCAAGGTACCGGAAGCGCCGCCCGTCAGCAGCGCCGACCAGAGCTCGCGATTCTGATCGACGTAGCCGCAGAGCGTCACGCACGCCGCGTAGCTGTCGACCGAAAATAGAATCGGCAGCGCGCGCTTGAGCAACTCGGTAACCTCGACAGCCGCGACGTCGTTCAAGAGCGCGTGCTTGTCTGGGTAGTGG